>NZ_RZAA01000011.1:0-218459 GCF_003994535.1 Pseudomonas sp. PAMC 29040 | reverse complement strand
ATGGTGAGTGAGTCGATATCGATTTACAACAGCGAGCGTCCGCACCAGTCTTTGAAATACAAAACGCCCGATGCAATGCATCGGGCGTTGGGGTGAAACAGGTGTAAACCTATTTCAGGACTAGACAAGGGTTTTTGTCGCGGTCACAACCAGACGTCAACCGCCCTAGTGGGCGTTTGCAGTGCCAGTCACGGGTTTTTCAGGCGGGACTTGCAGCTTGGGCTGTACCTGCGGGTGATGATGACGGCTGATGCGCATCAGTCCCCAGAGCATTGCGGCGGCAACGGCCAGCCAGCCGGTGATTAGCAGGATAATGGTCAATGTCGGGCTCATCAGTGCCTCCTTTGCCCACAATGGGCACAAACACACACTAAGCAACTGACAGTCTAGCGCGGGTAGTGTTGCAGTCTATTGACCAAAGGTCGTGCTGGACCAACTGATTTGTTCTATCCCGGTGATCTCGCTGGAGCTTAAGGCTATACCTGCGCTTGATGGCATCCTATGATCGACGGCCATGTCGGGCCTCGGGGCCGGTGCTCATTCAAGGCGAGGGAATATGCAGGCAGTGACGGGATCAAGATCGGTGCGGCTGTGGTTGCTGGCGGTACTTGCGCTGGCGGTGGTGGGGTGTGCCAGTGTCGAGCCGCCTGAGCTTCGTCGCCTGCCGGAACGGGTCGAACTCAATGGCGTGCCATTTTTTCGCGGCAATGCCAATCAAAGTGGTCCGCAGGTGCTGGCCAGCATGTTTGGCGAGCAGCGCATCAGAATTACCCCGGGCCTGCTGCTCAAACCATTGAAGCTGCCGGGTGCCGAAGCATCCCTGCAAGACAACATGCAGCAACTGGCGGCGGGGTACGGGTTACTGGTGTATCCATTGGACACCTCCCTTTCGGCGCTATTGGCCCAGGTGGCTGCGGGTTATCCGGTGATGCTGCGCTTCAGCGACGGTACAGTCTGGTCTGAACCGCGCTACGCAATGCTGGTGGGTTATAACCGCACCAAGCACACCGTGCTGTTGCGTGCCGGTATGGAGCGGCGACGGCTGATGGACTTCAACAAGTTTGAGTCGGCCTGGAAAGATGCCGGAGGCTGGGCGGTGCTGATTCTGTCGCCCGAGCAACTGCCGGCCAATGTCGACAAGGCGCGCTGGTTGAAAGCGGCCAACGACCTGTCCCGCTCGGGTCAGGAACAGGCTGGAGCCCGGGCCGTGAAAGCCCTGGAGAACTCGGGGAAATAACGGTCACAACCATCGTCTGGGAGGCGGGCTGGCCCGCGATGGCCTCACGGGGGCCATCATCGCCGTCTGCATCGCCGGCCAGCCAGTTCCCCGGGTTGCACAAGGTAAATTAAAAGCCGTACTTGTCACGCAGGCTGTAGTACCACGCCCCCAAAGCGGTCAGCGGTGTACGCAACAGCTGGCCGCCGGGGAAAGGGTAGTGCGGAAGATCGGCGAAGGCATCGAAGCGCTCGGCCTGGCCGCGCAGGGCTTCGGCCAGCACCTTGCCGGCCAGATGGGTATATGTCACCCCGTGCCCGCTGCAACCCTGCGAGTAATAGATGTTGTCACCGATCCGGCCCACCTGGGGTAGACGCGAAAGAGTCAGCAGGAAATTGCCGGTCCACGCGTAGTCGATCTTCACATCCTTGAGTTGCGGAAAGGCTTTCAGCATCTTCGGGCGAATAATCGCCTCGATATTGGCCGGGTCTCGCGCGCCATACACCACTCCGCCGCCGAAAATCAGGCGCTTGTCCCCCGACAATCGGTAGTAGTCGAGCAAGTAGTTACAGTCTTCGACGCAATAGTCTTGTGGCAGAAGGGTCTTGGCCAGCTCATCGCTCAAGGGCTCGGTAGTGATCACCTGAGTGCCGCATGGCATCGATTTGGCTGCCAGCTCGGGCACCAAATTACCCAGATATGCGTTACCGGCAACGATGATGAATTTGGCGCGGACCTTGCCTTGAGGCGTATGCACCACCGGGTTGGCGCCGCGCTCAATGCGGATGGCCGGTGATTGCTGGTAAATCGTACCGCCCAGTGACTCAACGGCTGCGGCTTCGCCGAGAGCCAGGTTGAGTGGATGAATATGGCCGCCACTCATGTCCAGCAGCCCGCCCTGATACTGGTCACAGGCGACCACTTCACGAATCCGGCGCTGATCCAGCAGCTCCAGTTGCGTATTGCCATAACGCTCCCAGAGCTTCTTCTGGGCTTCCAGATGACCCATCTGCTTGGCAGTGATGGCGGCAAACACACCGCCGTCTTTCAAGTCGCACTGAATTTGATATTTGGCCACCCGCTCGCGGATGATCTTGCTGCCTTCAAACGCCATTTGCCCCAACAGCTGCGCCTGCTTGGCCCCCACCGTCCGCTCGATGACATCAATGTCACGGCTGTAACTATTAACAATCTGCCCGCCATTGCGACCAGACGCGCCGAAACCGACCTTTGCGGCTTCCAGAACCGTGACCCTGAACCCGTTCTCCAGCAAAAACAGCGCGCTCGACAGCCCGGTATAGCCAGCGCCGATGACACAGACGTCAGTCTCGATCTCCTCCTGCAGGGCGGGGCGTTCGGGAACCGGATTGGCAGAAGCTGCATAGTAAGACTGGGGGTAGGGGGTGTTCGACATTCTGCAGCCTCTGTTTAATATATTTGACGAGTAAGGGCGATGCTACCTGAGTTGAAATCCAGCGGCTAGCCACCTGCAGAAGCGGTTTTTTGCGTCTCCTATAAATAATTCGACTATTCATAGAGTTAGCTGCAAAAAAGGTGTTGACACCCCTCCGCAAATCTATAGAATGCGACCCCACAGCAGGCACGTAGCTCAGTTGGTTAGAGCACCACCTTGACATGGTGGGGGTCGTTGGTTCGAGTCCAATCGCGCCTACCAAACAAAATCCGCTCTGCTGGGCGGTCTAGAAGGGCTCACCGAAAGGTGGGCCCTTTTTTGTTGTCTGCGATTTGCAAAACTTTTGCAAAACTTTTGCAAAACCCCCCACCTCAGAACGCCAAATCAGCCCCCACCTCCAAGTATTCGATACCTTTCTCTGTGTGCCCGTCCTGATAGTGTTTGGTCATCTTCGCGTCTGCGTGGCCCATCAGTGCCTGGATGTATTCCTGTGGGAAATTCTGCTGCTCATATAGCCATGCGCCCAAAGCGCGGATCCCGTGGAAGGTGGGTCGTTCGGTGGCTGGAATATGGTCATACGCATGTGCTGCGTCCCGGGCTTTGCTGAACTCGTTGGTCAGATACTTAGGAGTGACCGAGGTGCAGTGATCCTTGGCGGCTATCTGCTCACGCCTTCTCGCCTTGGGCCTGTAATGAATCAGGTAGGACGAAGCCACGGGAGGAGGGCAAACATTCGCTTACAACCTCTCGATCGTCGCTCTGTCGGCTAAAGCAGTTCGTGACTTATAAATCGTAATAAAAGGCTCTAGAACGGGCGTCTTGCGTGATGTCATCTTGACATCTATGGTTCCTTTGGCATCATCGATACCTTCGATAGCGCTCCATGGATGTGTAGTTTTATGACCGTGTTCAAAATGACTTTTCTGGCTTCCTCGTTTGCCCTGCTCGCAGCTTGCGGTGGCAGTGACAAAATTGACGGCTCCACAGAAGCCAAGTTTGCAGCCTCGATGACTTCCATCAGTCAAAATATTGATATTGCAAAAAAGGACGAGTTTGATCGTTCTCTTTCAGTGGTGCGGGCGTCTTACGGAAGTGACCGTGCAGGCATGGCTAAAGCTTTGGATGGTAAAGATGCTGATGCTGTCATTGCCCTATCCGCCGCAATAAGCAAAGCACAGGCTGAAAAAGAGCTGGCGGAAGCTAAAGTAGCTCAGGCGAAACATCTCGCACGAGCCAGAGTGGAACTGGCTGAACATAAGCAGAAATTAGAGGAACTGAAAGCCCATCGCCTCGCTACTGGTGAGAATGGTGGTGAACCGTCGAAACTGGAACTGATGATCAGCGATTACATGCCCGCCCGAGAAAAGGCAGTGAGCAATTTAGAAAAAATGACCCCAGAGCAATATAAATCTGCCGATAAAAATGGAATAGGCTATATGGAACTTCCATAACAAGCGGCAGATTAATTGATCCACAAGGGCCTCATTGAGGTCCTTTTTCATTTGGTGCCGTTTGAATCAAGCGCTCCGAAAATGGCGCAACCCCAGTCCTTGGTTTTTTAGGTAAAGCACTGGGGAGGTCGGTCACTTAAATCCCTAACTCTGTTACAAACACTTTTCCCTTAAGAAAGTTGGGGGCCTCGCAATTTGGCTCTTTATCCCGGGCTGCAAGATAGTTGGCAAACTCGTTTGCCATCGCAGCGATCCAGGCAGGATCCTGACTCTCAATTGGAGCTATCAAGTCCATTATTTCTGATGACTGGCTGAATTTGTATGCGAGAAGATCATTTGCACCGATTGCATCAAGCTGTTCATGGGAAAGGGGATTACGAAAGCTTTCTCGCTCCTTGAATGCTTCAATATCAAGCATGATTGCGTAGCGCAGTCCATAGCGCCATTGTTTATCATCTCTTGGTGTTGATGCTGCTGCTCTGATTCTGTCGCCTATTGCCATCAGTCTCACTATTCCTTCGCCCTGGTCAGGTGTTATGGCTAAGCGCCGCTGTCTGGGCCCCGTACAGACGCTGGCTTGCCATTTATGTTTACAGTCAGGATTGTGCCTGGTTAAGCTGAATTTCGATAGTGGCCTTTTAATGCTAAAGTGTTTTTTTTCGTAAAGGAAGTGAGTCATGGCCCTCAGAATCAGGAAGAGCATTAAAATTGCTCCTGGTGTTCGGATCAACATCAGCAAGAGTGGTGTCAGCACATCTCTAGGCGTGAAAGGTGCAACAGCCAATCTAAGTAAACGCGGTACGCGGATCACGACTGGTATTCCGGGCACTGGTATTTCCAGCTCTACTTTCTACAAAGCTAAACAAAAGCAAGCAGCAACTGCTGTGCCTCGTGAATACTCAACAGCTGAATGGGTCACCGCTTGGGTTATTGGCGAAATTGCGGCCATTGTCGGCTGGTTTATGCTTGATGGAGGCTTTCGGCTACTGTGCGGCGCATTGGCTGTGTTCATCCCACTTGGTATGTTTCTTTACTATCGTTCGAAACCTGCTGTTTGAAGCGTGCACCTGTGTGCAGGGGCTTACCTGATCTGCGCCGATAGAGGTATCAACCCAGTAGCAGGCGTTGATTAACATGGGATGCTGCTCACTCTGCTTCAGCGAAGCTGAATTGAAATCTCTGTCCCTTCATGGCTCCGGCAGGACCAATGTAGTCAGTCTGAATGGCCCTTGAGCCGGCAGCTGGCGGGGGCGTGGAGGGCGCGTGGGAGGCCGGTAAGACTGAGTAAGGTTGAGTAATGCGCACTTAAGGACTTATACAGAACTGCCTTTTATGATGGTGGCATGCAACTGGCGACAAGTAGTTTAAAGCCGGTTCTGAATATAGCGTGCTGCCAGGGGGTAAAGTTGGATTGGCTGTATATTGAAAGTGGAGACTGTGGCGGGTGCGCTGTCTGGGAACGCTCAGTGGCCGTGAATAAACAAGGGGTTTTATTTGTGGCTGCAACATTCGGTGGCGAAGAACAGGAAGTGGTTGTATTAACCCTGCGCAAGATCACACCTGCACTGGTCTGTTTTGGTCACGTGTATGTCCCTGTCGATTGGTTGTTTGAAAACTTTCCGTTGTCCAGGCGCAGGTGTCAGCCCATGGTCATGGAAGCGCTGCGCATTGTTAAAGTCCGTGCCCGTCATAACCATAATGCACACTCTCACGATTCATCAGATAAGCCGGGCCGTTGCAGTACACAGTTCTCCCGTGCTCATTTGCGAAAGGCGCTGGGGAGTTACCTGAGTACTGTTGAAAGCCATGTTCAGCCCCCTGAGTGGGCTCTGTTAGATGTGCGTATTTAATTAAAGTTGTGGTGCCGAGGCCTGAAGATGCGTAAGAAACTAGTCAGTCAATGGACATTAGGCGTTGGGTTGGGTTGCCTGTTAATGAGCGGTTACTCTGCGGCTCATAATGACAGTACCTGTGCAGAGCGTCGTGATGAAATACTCTATCAGTTGGAGCAGGCCAAACTAAGCGGTAATCGATATAAACAGTCGGGGCTGGAAACAGCCCTGCGCAATGTGCAGCGGTACTGTCAGGACGATCCGCTTGATCGTGATCAAAATAAAATGGCAAGCGCTGCGGCTGAGGTCATTTACAGAAGTGAGCAACTTGAAAAGGCGTTGGAAGAGGGCGCGCCAGGCAGAATCAAAGTATGCCGGGAAAAGCTGCATGACGCTCGCCGGCAATTAGCCCGCGCGACAGAAGATTAACGGTGTACGGTTATTAAATGATGAGAGTCTACATGAGCAATGCATGGGTTAAGGTCATGACGGTTTGCGCACTGGCAACATTTTCCAGTTCGGCAATGGCCATGAATGATTTTTGGCTTGAAACACTCATCTCCAGTACGTCCGGAGGAACAACCTATCTCACGTCCAGGGACAACAAACTGCACACGTCATTACTGGGTGATGCGAGTTCTTTTGTGGCAAGCGATGGTGCTATCCGCGGCCCTTACCTGGAGGCGTCAATCAATGCGCTGCGGGCGTCTGAATCTGCCCGGGGTGTCAGTGATATGGAACTGGCCACAGGTTTATTGCTGCTGTCGGTATCTGAGTAGGGGGGCGTGTCCATGAAACTCAAGATTTTACTTGCCGGCGTCCTTATGTTGACTGCCAGTCTTTCAGGTTGCACGACCAGAGACTGGATTCAAGCAGTGGGGGGTGCTGCACAAGCCCGTGACGATTACGCCAAAAAAAGTCTTATTGAACGGCTAAAAAAAGCCAATGCCGCGTCCTCTCGGGTAAAGAATTAATAAAGTAGCCACGCGTAACTGAGAAGTGCCAGTGGCTCAAGAGCGCTGCCAAAACCCCCGCCTTCTCAGTTAGCCGTTCACCCTTGGCGGTGCTTGATTTAAACCCCGTCCGAATCATCGACCCCTGGGCGCGCGCCGTCGATGAGCCGTACATGGGGATACGACGACCGACCGGCATGTGCACCATCAGGCGCATGGGGCTCGGAAACCGGCCGCTGTACATCGCCCGCCAACTGGGGGTTGCACTGGCAATCAGTTGGTACCGGATGCGCGATTCCCTGGGGTTTCCCGCCTGAGGTTTGTGTAGTTAAAAAGCCCGGCCTTTGTGCCGGGCTCTATGCATCCCGTCAGCCTGGTTCCGACTGTAGAAACGACACTCCCTCCCTACAGTGCGCCTGGACATTTAACGGCCCGGATTCCCGTTCCGCCGTGATCCCGGGGGCGTCCTGATCATTTAGCCTCGGACCCACATTCATGGTCTAGGCTACCGCCGGTGAGAATTACTCATTATTGAGAAAGCTGGATCTAGCGACTTGGCAAGGCAGATCCCTACTTCATTCTTATCCGCGCGGGATCAAAATCATGAAGAAATCTCACACGGGCGAAGCAATCCCGCCCATATTCGATTGCTGTACCACGATTGCCAAAGAGGGGGTAACAAGTGAGGTTTTACTCAGGTCCAGTTCGTCCTGGGAGGGCACGCCTTATATCGCTTATCCTGAGGGGACGCCGGAGTTAACGCTGGCAATTACCCGGATACCGGCCAACTCCATAATGGACTGGCACACCCATCCTTGCCCTATGGCGGTATATGTATTATCGGGTGAGTTCAGGGTAGAGATACGAGCGACTGGCAAGCAGCGATTGTTTACCCAAGGTGCTGTAATGGCAGAGTCTGTTGATATTGTTCATCGTGGCATGACAGGCGACCGCGGTGTGGAGCTTCTTATGTTTTATGCGGCAGTACCGGGCCTTAAGTTGTCCAGGCCCGCCAGTTCCGGCACGCCGCAGGACGGATCGGCGCAGTGAACTCAAGCCCGGGAGCCCGCTAAATCACCGCAGACCTGCTCGCCACTTCAGCAGGCAGGTTTGCTGCCACTTTGCAGGCTCTGCAACAGCTGAAACTGCATTATTGAATGAGAGAGAACTTGCAGTCTTGCGGTGCGGTGTTCTCGCACACGTGGTAGATGATACCGAAAGGGCCGTGCTCTTTTTTCCAGGTGTCGCCTTCAGTTTTTATGTTGAAGTCACTTTCATTTTTTGCCAGAAACCGCAGGTCGAGCAGGTCCTGATCGCCAAGGCCGTAGGTGCAGTACTGAAAGTATTGGGGGGCGGGCTGTTGCTCCTGAATGGCAAGCGCCATTTCGAAGTACTGCACAGGTGCTGTTTTCGCCACGACGCCCTGGAGAACGCCAGACCACTCTCCATGCTCCCCGTTTGCGCGATAAATACCGGGGGCGATTTGTTCTATCTCTGAAACTTCAGGGCAATTTTCCAGAGCTTGGGAAGTTGTGGCGATCGCCATAAGTGACGCTAGGGTAGTAAGTGTTAAATAGGGTTTCACGATGATATTCCTTGGCTACCTGTACTGGCGAGTTGTTGAATAGCACTGGCTGTTACAGGTTGATTGATTAAGCCTGTTTGTGGGGTGTGTATTCGATACATTCAATTAAAGGCAGGCAGGTGCCTGCTAACAAGAACTTCGTGTTGCTGAGTTGTCATTGACCATACACTTGGCCAGGGCCCTGTGTCAGACATCGCATTTGTAAAGTGCGACTGTACAATTCCCACTGCCACGGGGGTTGGAGGGGGCACTTCGTAGGGGCAAATATGTCGGGACATTTGGGGGGGATTAGCGGGGCGGGCTGGCTCTCAATCAGCGCCGGAATTTGTTACTGCGCAAGATTCGGCTGCAGTTAGAGCCGGGCGCCCAACCCACAGCATTTGTATAAAATCGGGTGCCGGCTCGAGGTTCATGGACATGGGCAGGAACTGTCGGAGGCGCGCCAGCTATTAATGTCGACACCGAGAAGCGTCCGTTCTTTGGACAGCGGGGTAAACAGGCATAGTGCCCGTGCCTATCGTGTAAGAAGTAGCAATCCCCACAGGGTACTGACGCGTTGGCCCGGTCTCGTTCTTCACGGGTGTGAGTTTTGCCGGCCGGCGGTCAGGCTCTTGTGGTCGACGCTTTTACAGTTTTGCAACATTGCCCCGGTCAGGCTTTTAAAGCATGCTTTTTTCTATTGGTTATACAGGTTTCAAGAGGGATATTAATGTGCGCCTGAATAATGTGCTCCGGGTCTGAAGATAGAATGTTCGATCCAGGATGTTGGGTGTTTGCGAGAAAGTTACGAGCGTTAGATGGTCTCGAAAAGATTTGGCCTCAGGAGTATTTCATAATGGATGAATCTTCATTCAAGGAGCTGGTTGAACTCAGTGCCAGGTGCTGCGGATGCATAGTATCGGGAATAGATATCGAGGTCATGATTGGTGCAGCGCTAGGAGCCTGGCTAATTATGAGCGGCAAAAGGAATTCCAGTATCAGGCAGCGTCTCACCACTCTTTTTTTATCAGCAGGGGCCGGTTATATATTTGCACCGATGGCCATGGAAATCGCTCCCGTCTTCACCGCTGGAGGTGCTGCATTCGGTTGTGCCTTGATTGTGGTTCCCATCGGGATCAAGGTGAATGTCTGGGTGAGGCAAGCGGACCTCCCTGAACTCATCAAGCGGCTGCGAGGAGGGCGATAAAATCCAGCATGATGCGCAGCGAGATCCGTTGCTTTTCCCGGTGTTTCAAAACGCCTGATTACTGAAGCGCCGCAATACACTATTGAAAGGTCTGCAGCATGAATACATTCAATCTGTACCCGGGTTAGTTGCTGGTTATGTGGTTAGACAACAGCCTATCGATATCATGTATACGCTGTTCCAGTTCTCGAAAGCGTTTGCGCTCCAGAATAATGTTTTTTATATGCAGACGATCATCTTCATTTACAGAGCGGAACAGGGTAATTAGAGAATCTTCTGCGGGACTTAAGCGCGACTCCAGCACAGCGCTCTCCGGGGTGTGGGTACGCCGGATAGGGCCTTGTCCGGTGAGTAGCCAGTCAATCGATACTCCCAAATGGGACGCTAAAGATATCAAAGCATCTGACCGCGGGTCTCGTGCGCCACTGACCCAATTTTGTAGCGAGCTATAGGGGATTTCACATAACATCGCAGCATCCTTTAGCGACAGGTTACTCAGTTCGATTGCTAATCTAATTCTATTTTCAATACCCATTTGGGGCTCCTTCCTTGACATAATCTCAATTGGGCATGTAGCTTTGATATTACTAAGGACTACACGGTATTTAGCAAGCGCGAGCGCATGCACAAGCACTATCGTCGAGATGGTTGGTCAGTGCTTACACAACAAGGATAGCAGGGACGCTATAAGTAGAGGTTCAATAGTCTATGAGTACTAAAGCGAAGTGTTGTGTCGAGCGAAATAAAATACCTTTTGTTATGTATGCTGCCGAAACTGCAAAAAACACAATAAGAAAACTCCTAAAAACTCATTTGTATAAGATGGATTTCTTTACAGCAGTGCCTAGCTCTGGATGGATGGTCAGTGTTCTTTTCGGGTTTGTTGCGCTTCGTCAAACTTTGGTGACTGTACGCGATTTAAAATGGTTGTTTAGTGGTGGTGTGGATAGCGCTGAACGTATCAAGCGATACTTGCAAAATCAAGTTCCGGGCTATTTCGGTCAATGCCGATGTTTAATCGGATCAGGTGTCATCAAGTGATCAATAACTAAGTGGTTTGGAGGCTAGGGTATGGGGTGTCTGGATTTTGCTCCGTGGGGCGGGAAAGTCATGTGCAGTTTAGCAGGTGTGTTGATGGGAACAGCTGTGGGGGGGTAGCAAGGTGTGTTATTACCAATAAGTTTTATTCCTAATTAGAGCTTCAGCCGCGACCAATAATTATTTCTTCAATATGGATATTTTGAATATGAGTGCCTATAAACTGGTTTGCCCCCATTGTTCCAACAAAATGCGCATACGTACTAGCGAAGGGCGACATATTTTTTTGCGCATTGCCTATCTGCAATGCGTGTTTGAAGGCTGCGGATGGTCGGTCAGGGCCGAGTTTGAAATGACCCACGAGATGAGTCCAAGTGGTATGGCCAATCCTTCCGTCAAGCTACCCATCGCAGACGGTGCGCTTCGTCGTACAGCAATGAAGCCTGAGGCGCCTCTTCCAAGGGGCAATAAAAAGACGAGTTAGATCAATAGCAAAACCTTGACCTGGCAGCGAGGTGGAAACAGCGGCATCAGGCGCTGCTTTCCCTGTGTAACTCAAACTATCCATTCAATGGGCGCCCTTCAAACTATCCACTCTATGGGGCGTCCTTATTGCAGCGGGATATGGATTGCTTATCTGTCCCTCTCTCCAGTCGTACAGATGAATTAGCGGTATTAAAAATACCTCTACTCTATAGCGACGCTTGTATAACGCTATACCCTGCAGGTTGTACACCATTCCAGGATTTTTGAATCTGTCAGGCATGCGCGCGCCTACTGCCCGACCATTTTTCTTGCTTCGTAATGCCTTGTCTTTCGTAAGGGCCTGGCCTGCAGTTGGCGATACATTTTTACTTCGCAAGTGCTTGGGCATCATGCCATGATGCAATGATGGGACTCGCAACAGATACCCTTGTATGTTTATTATCTAACGTTTTTTAATTGACTCTTTTTATATTGAAAGACGTTTAAGGTTATCCCGCGGGTGCGCAGGCAGTAACTGCCCTGTTTTGTCTGCTCCTCAACGTGGAGATAACACTTGGCATGCCTCAACATAGCGTAGGGCTACTGACTACACCTGCTTGGGCAAGCTGTGCTGTTTATGGGGGGGATCGGTTCATCCCCGCGCTGCAGTGGATATTGCCAGTCTGACCGGCCCTTTCCCGGGTCGATCAGATGCCTGGCTTTGGAACTCCGCTCTGCCGTTTGACCGACATGCCGGAGCTGGCGGGGCAGCAGCGCGGGATCAGTGGGTTTTAGCCACCCAGGCGTTGAAGCGCTGTTCTAGCTCTTCGCCATGATCGACCCAGAATCCATTGTTCATGGGCATTGCCTGCGCCAGGTTTGACGGGGCGGTGTTCAGGCGTGCTGCCAGGGCGGGATCAAGCAGGGCTGCGGTATGCAGACTGGTCGAACCATAACCCAGGGTCGCGGTATGGATCTTCTGGTTTTCCGGGCGCAAGGAGAAACTGATGAACTGCTCCGCGACGGCTTTGTTCTTGCTGCCTTTTGGGATAGCCCAGGAGTCGATGGCATAGATGCTGCCGTTCCAGACGATCTTGACCGGGGCTCCGGATTCCTGGGCCGAGAACACGCGACCATTGAAGGCGGTGCTCATGACCACATCACCGCTGGCCAGGAACTGCATTGGCTGCGCGCCTGCTTCCCACCATTGAAGCTGGGACTTGATCTGATCCAGTTTGCGGAATGCGCGATCCACACCTTCTTTGCTGCCAAGTACTTTGTAGATATCGGCATAGTCCACGCCATCGGCCATCAAGGCGATTTCCAGGGTGTACTTGGCTCCTTTGCGCAGGCTGCGCTTGCCGGGAAACTTCTGCACATCCCAGAAATCCTTCCAGCCAGTGGGCGCAGCACTCAGTTTGTCGCTGTTGTAAGCCATAGCCATGGACCAGACCAGCAAGCCGGCACCGCATTCCGAGAATGTGCCGGGCACGAAGTCTTCGGCCTTGCCCAGTTGCGCGGCATCCAGTGGCTCGAACATGCCTTCATCGCAACCGCGAATCAGTTCCGGTGCTTCGACCTGAACCACGTCCCAGTTGACGCTGTCGGTATCGACCATGACCTTGATCCGGCCCATTTCGCCGTTGTATTCCCCGGCTATCAGTTGGTTGCCAGTGGCTTTTTCAAAGGGTTTGTAGAAGGCTTGCGACTGCACATCCTTGCTGACGCCGCCGAACGAAATCACGGTTATTTCGCTGGCCATGGCACTCGACGCCACGACGGCGAGCAACAGGGTTCCAATGGCTTTGCTTTTCATGTCTACCTCTAGGATTGTTGGTTTTGGCAGATGTAGAAGAATCAATGGCGGTGTCTGGCGCTCGCCGCTCAGGTGCGATAATCCACCGGGTCACCGGCGATGAGACGCAGGGCCGAGGTCCAGGCAAGTTGGTGCAGCTGCTGGTCGATTTCGTCATCGGACTGTTGCGCGGTCAATTCGCATACGGCCTCTGAGGGCAAGCGCAATGCCTGTCCACCGGCCAGTGCCTGCACCTGGGCCTGGCAAGCGCGTTCCAGGAAGTAGATCTGGTTGAAGGCTTCAGCGATGCTGCGTCCGGCTGCCAGCAGCCCGTGGTTGCGCAGGATCATCGCCATGTGCGGTCCCAGATCGGCCACCAGCCTGGCGCGTTCATCGGGGTTCAAAGAGATGCCCTCATAATCATGGTAAGCCAGGCGCCGGTAGAACTTCAGGGCATGCTGGCTGATCGGCAACAAGCCGTTTTCCTGGGCGGATACGGCGATACCTGCCGAGGTATGGGTGTGCACCACGCAATCGATATCCGGGCGCGCCCCATGGATCGCCGAATGAATATTGAAGCCGGCACGGTTGACACTGTCGGCCCCGCGCCAGGGATCGAGGACATTGCCTTGATGATCGATTTTGATCAGATCCGAGGCGCGCATTTCGTGGAACAGCACCCCATAGCAATTGATCAGGAAGTGGCCGTGCTCACCTGGAACCCTGGCGGAGATGTGGGTGTCGATCAGATCGGTCATGCGCAAATGCGCGAGCAGGCGGTAGAGCGCTGCCAGGTCACAACGGGTTTGCCACTCTTGTGCGCTAATCTGGCTGCGGTCGATTTGCAGGGGGGTATCGTGCATGGCGGTTCCAGGTTCGTGGTATGTTCTGCCGATAAATCGATCGGCCATGCCCCGATCCTGACGTAGTGCCCTGCTGGCGACCAGACACACAACAGGCCTTATGACGGCATCACTGTTATGGTCTTTTTACCAGTACACCAGCCTGCCCAAACCTTGCTTGTACGGACGTTCTCATGATGTTCCTGGATTCCGCTTCGCAGGCGCCGCTGGTTAGCCAGATCGTTGCTGGCATCAGTCTGGCGATCAAACAGCAACAGTTACGCCCGGGCAGCAAGTTGCCCTCGATCCGCAAGCTCTCGCAATCCCATAAGGTCAGCCACTTCACCGTTGTCGAGGCCTATGACCGGCTGGTGGCAGCGGGCTTGTTGAAAGCGGTGCCCAATGCCGGTTTCTTCGTGCGCGAACTGGCGGACAGCGTTATTTGCGCGGCGCCGGCGCCGGCGCCGGCAGAGGCTGCGGATGTGGATGCGCACGGCGAGTTCGATTTCGACGCTTACCTGTTATTGCAGCGGGCCTTCCAGCCAATGGGTACCGAGGTGCGTCCCGGGGTCGGTCTGCTGCCTGAACAGTGGGCGGACGACGATGGCCTGCAACGTAGCCTGCGGGTGCTGGCCCGAAGCGCACCCGGGGATTTTTCCGGTTACGGCATTGCCAAAGGCAGCGCGAAACTGCGCGCCAGGCTGGTGGAGAAACTGGCCGACAGCCGGATTGCGGCCCACCCCGAACAAATCATCCTGACCGGCGGCGCCAGTCATGCACTGGATCTGGTGGTGCGTTACCTGGTGCAGCGGGGCGACCCGGTGCTGGTTGACGAGCCGGGCTATCACAACCTGTTTTTCAATCTGCATTTGCAAGGCGCCAGGCTGCTGGGTGTGCCGCGCACCCGTGACGGCATCGACCTGGAACAGCTTGAACAACTGATCGTGCAGCACCGGCCCAAGGTGTTTTTCACCAACACCCGCCTGCAATGTCCCACCGGTACCAGCCTGTCGTTGGCCATCGCCCATCGCTTGCTGCTACTGGCGCACAAGCATGATTTCCTGATTGTCGAAAACGACATCTATGCCGACCTGGACCCGAGCGGCCAGCAGGCATTGGCAGGTATGGATCAGCTGTCGCGGGTGATTTATATCGCCAGCTTTTCCAAGACCATAGCGCCGGCATTGCGGGTGGGCTTCATCGCTGCCCGCCAGGAGCTGATCGACGAGTTGCTGCCGCTGAAACTGGTCAGTGGCCTGACCACCTCGCAAATCACCGAAGAGCTGGCCCTCGAAGTGCTGCTGCAGGGACGCCATCGCAAACACGTCAAACAGCTGCAAAGCCGTCTGGCCGAGGCCCACGAGGTGGTTGGCCGGCGTTTGCGCAGTGTTGGCATGGAGCCCTATGTCGAGCCCTATGCAGGCTTGTTCCTGTGGGCGCGGCACCCGCAGATCGAAGACTCCACAGCTCTGGCGATGCAGGCCAGGGATGAAAAAATCCTCTTTGCTCCGGGGCAGTTGTTCATGCCCGATGCCCGTGTCGTGCCCTGGATCCGCTTCAACGTGGCCCATTCCATGGATGACCGGATCTACCGTTTTCTGGGGGAAATCCGCGCCGGCTGACCGGACAGGGGCGCTGCTGGCGGGCGCCATCGGCACCGAGTATCACCCGCGAGAGTCGACGTTTGCCCGCTCGTCGATTCGCCAGCACGATCGGGCAGGGCAGGGCTCCAATTCCTTGAGTCATGAAGATCAAGCCAAAGATGTGGAGGTGGATATGGGTACTAACGTGCCAGAAGTACCGCGATCAACTGCTCAGGGTGCCGCAAGCAAGGGTGCAGAACCCTACTCCGCTGCCCCGGACCCGTCCGGGCCGGCCCTCGATCCGGCAGGTCCGCAAAAGGTGCCAAACAAACCCAGGCCCAACGCTGAAGCTGAAGAAAATCCGTACAGCCCGAATTTCAAATCCGAACCCGAGCCCAAACCCCGGCATGACGCCGATATAGACACCCCGGGGGGTTAGCGGCCCGTGCCATATGCAACGGCAAGCACCGGTTTATGCTTCGCGCAGGGATGACTGGCGGCTTGAAACGGAAAATCAAAAGGGGGGGAGGTTTTTAAACGTGTAGCGCCTGACGGCTGGATTACACGTGGATGAATCAAGTAAATGGCAGGGGCGGCTGGATTTGAACCAACGCATGGCAGGATCAAAACCTGCTGCCTTACCGCTTGGCGACGCCCCTGTATCAACTGCATTACTGCCCATCGATCTCTTGTGAGGTCACTCATTGCGAGTGGCATCGAGAGGATGGTTACCGTCGTTGCAAACCTTGTTTTTGGCCCGCTTCAACAATGCGCGGAAATTTACCAACATTTGTTTCATATGGGAAGCACTAATTGAAAAAAAACTCGTAAAAACAGCTGGTTACTATCAAATTGGGCCAATTCGCTATCCAACACCCATATTCCAGGCACGGCGCCAGATGATTAAAGGTCGCGGACTGATTTGTGTCATCGGCAAATCTGTCCGCGATTCAAAGCCCGGCAAGGTGGCCCCAGCAACAGGAGTGAAGGCTGGCTAAGCCTTCACTGGCACCTGATCCGTGGTTTTCAGGCGCACCACGATGGCGGCCACCAACAGCAAAAGCGCGGATACCGCCAGTACCGCAACAAACCCCTGGTCAAACGCAGCCCGGGCCAGTGCCGTAAGGGTGGCAGCCGATTCTGTGGTCATGGCCTCGGCCGTGATCAGGGCTTCGTCCAGACTGTCGCTGACCATGGCCGGCACCTGCATCCCGGCCGGAATCACCATGCTGGCCGCGTAGACCGCCGACAGGATGCTGCCCATCAGGGTCACACCAATTGCGCCGCCCAGTTCGAATGACACTTCCTCGATAGAGGCCGCCATCCCTGCCTGATCCTGGGAGGCACTGTTCATGATGGTGCTTGAGGCGGCGGTCATGGTTGCCCCCAGCCCCAGTCCCAGCACGATCAGGCTGGCGATTTGTGCCCCGATATTGGCGTTGTACAGCAGCAGGTAAGCGGCCATGCCGATGCTCGATACCAGCAGCGCCCAGAACAGCATCCGCTGGCTACCGACGCGCTGCAGCCAGTGCCCGGTCAATGGCCCGGAGACAAATGAGGCCAGCGGCAGAGGCAAAATGAACAACCCGGCCTGCAGTGGCGACAGGCCCATCACCAGCTGTAAACGCTGGGTGAACACCAGCTCCATACCAATCAGCACGGTGGTGGCAACCATCGCCGAGGCCACTGCTGCGGTGAACCCGGGGTTGTTGAAGATCTTGAAGTCGATCATCGGTTGGGCTTTATGGCGCTGACGACGAACGAACCAAACCATGAACGCCAGGCCAATCGCGAACACAACCGCCGCCGTAGCAAATGACGGAGCGCGTTTACCCAGCTCTTTAATGGCATAGGCGATACCGATCAGGCCGATCATGACCTGAACCGAGCCCCACAAATCCCAGCGTTTTTTACTGTTGCCCGGGTGCCCGGGAATCAACATCACTCCTAGTACCAGCGCGACCAGCACGATGGGCACATTGATCAGAAACACCGAGCCCCACCAGAAGTATTCCAGCAACGCGCCACCGAGCACCGGGCCGAATGCGGCACCGCCTGACGCCACGGCGGCCCAGATACCGATCGCCATCGAACGCTCGCGCTCATCGGTGAAGGTCATGCGGATGATGGAGAGAGTCGCAGGCATCATGACCGCAGCCCCCACCGCCAGTAACGAGCGGGCAGCGATCAACCACCCGGGCGTGGGCGAGAATGCCGCGCACAGCGAAGCCACCCCGAAGATCGCCAGGCCAGCGATAAACAGCCGTTTATGGCCAAGGCGGTCACTCAGGGTGCCCATACCCAGCAGCAGGCCGGACACCACCAGCGCGTAGGAATTGACGATCCAGAGCTTTTCCGAAGCCGATGCCTGCAGCTCCCGGGTCAAAGTCGGGAGTGCGGTATAGAGCACGGTCATGTCGATAACGATCAAAAACAGGGCGCTGGAAATGATCGCCAGGATCAGCCAGCGTTGTGAATGCATCATGGTTTCACCGTTAAATCCTGTTCGAATATTGGTCATGATGGGCCTATCAAGAGTGACGCCCACTGATTACAATACGATCGTATTCTAATTCGGGAATTTTCAAATGGCCAGACCTTCCGTTATTGATCGCAACCAGCTGCTTGACGCTGCAGAGGCGCTGGTGCGCGAGGGGGGCATCGCCAGCCTGACCATAGGCGAAGTGGCCAAGGCTGCCGGAGTCAGCAAAGGCGGGGTGCAGTCGTGTTTTGGCACCAAGGACAACCTCATACAGGCGATGTATGAGCGCTGGAGCCTGGAGTTCGATGATCAGGTGCACAGCCTGGCGGGGGACGAGCCCGGGGGCATACAGCTGATTGCTGCCCACACCGCAGCCACCCGTGCCACCGATGGCATGCAGGCAGACCGGGCGGCAGGCATGATGACGGCGTTGCTCGGGGTCGACTCGCTGCGCCAGCCAACCCGTGACTGGTACCGGGCGCGGATGAATCTGGCAGACCCGCAGACAGCAGATGGACGTCGGGCCCGCCTGGCATTCCTGGCCTCTGAAGGTGCTTTCCTGCTGCGCAGCTTCGGCTTTCTGGCGATGACAGAAGACGAGTGGCAAAGCATTTTTTCCGACATCCAGACATTGCTGGCAGTGGACAGCACAGCGCCCGCGGAACAGACCGATCCTTGCTGATCGCGACTTGCAGGGCGTGGCCTGTCTGTAGGAGCGAGCTTGCTCGCGAGTTTTTTTCAATGCTGCAACCATGAGCTTGCCTCGCGATGGTCTCGACGTTAACAATCACCGCGAGACAAGCTCGCTCCTGCAGGGGGCAGGTCGAAAAAGGCTACCTAACCCTTGGGATTTCAGCGATGGATACGCGCAGCAAGCAGGAAATGACCAGGCTCCTGGCGTTCAACAGTTGCCTGCTTGAGCTGGGGCGACTTGCCCGGACCCGCGGCGGTTCTCACTTCATGCAAGAGGGCCTGCAGGCATTTCGCCAGGTGGTGCCTTTTGCCAGTGCATGGTGGGGCGAGATGTCGACCTCAGCCCTCGATGTACCTCCGCAAACCTGGATGCACGGGCGTATCGACCTGCCCGAGTCGTTTGCCGGCGAATGGCACAAGGGCGCAGGCAGTGACAGCTTTTCCCGCGACACATTGGGTCAACCCGGTAAGGTCATATGTGAAAGCGGTTTTACCGATCCCTGCGCGCAAGTCGATGCCTTTGCGCGGCGCCATGATCTGTTTCATGTGATGTGTATCAGCTTTGAATTGCCCGAAAGCGGCTTGATGTTTTTTGTCTGTCTGTACCGTGGTTCATCCGCCGCGGCTTTCTGCGCCATGGAGCGCAGTCTGTTTTCAGCCTTCTGTGAGCATTTACTGCAACTGTGGCGCTTTCAGGTGCAAGACCTGATCCGCTTCGACAGCCAGGACGGGCTGAGTGATTTTGCCGTTGCGCGCCTGGACGGCAGTTTGCATTACGTGGGAGCACGCCTGTGTGCAGTGATCGAGCGTGAATTTCCCGGATGGAGCGGGTCAGTGTTGCCCGCTCAGGTAAGCAGGCAACTGCAGCAGGCACCCTCGGTGATCCGCCTTGGCCGCTCGGTGCTGACCCTGAGCCCCCACGCAGAGCACGTCATTCTGTCCCTTGCAGCGCCGTCGCGGGCCTCGGTACTGGCGCCCCGGGAGCGAACCGTCGCCTTGCTGTTCGCAGCAGGTCATTCCTATAAGGAAATAGCCAGAATCCTGGTGCTGAGCCCCGCGACGGTCCGTACCTATCTGCGCAACAGCTATCTGCAGCTGGGGGTTAAAAGCAAGGTCGAACTGGGTGCGGCACTTGGATTGAATCCGGCGGTGGCTGTCAGCAGCCCATGACCTCACCCTCCTCATTTGTGGAGGTTCGAAATGTTTCTGCGTTCTATAGGGTGGGCCCTGCCTGTCACGGGGCGTGGCAGCTGATTCGCACCCCACAATAAAAACAGAGGTGAGGCACTTGAAGTTTTCCGGCTTGTTCATGGCTGTTGCCACTCTGGCACTGGTGGGCTGTCAGACCCGCAGTACTGCTCCGGCAGACATGGTGATGCGCAACGGTCAGGTGTACACCGTTGATGGTCAGGACTCGGTACAGCAAGCGATCGCCGTTGCAGGTGGAAAGATCGTTTATGTGGGTAACGATGCGGGGGTCAGTTCGTATGTCGGCCAACAGACCCAGGTGATCGATCTGGCGGGACGCATGCTGATGCCGGGCTTTATCGATGCTCATATGCACCCCGGGGATGGGGGGCGCGCCCTGACCTTGTGTGACTTGAAATACCAGCCCCTGACTCGCCCGATGTTCCAGGCGGCGATCCAGGCGTGCCTGGATGCCAGCGCGGACAAGGGGCCCGATGTGTGGCTGGAAGTCGGCAGCTGGGATCGAATGGCAATGGTCGGTCTTGACGGCGATCCCGATAAATCGACCCTGGATGCCCTCGACACCAAACGCCCGATTCAGGTGCGCTCCTCCGACTTTCATACGGTGCTCAGCAACTCCCGTGGCCTGGCTCTGGCCGGGGTCGACCGGCACACGGCCAACCCGGCAGATGGCAAGTTCGTCAGGGATAAGGCCGGCAACCCGACCGGTATTTGTGAAGACGGTGCTGCCAATATGGTCGCTTCGGTGGTGCCCCCCGTCACTGACGCACAAAAGCTCAAGCAGATCCGCGCTGCGCTCGATGCCATGCGTGAGCAAGGTATCACCAGCTTTATGGATGCCTACTCCGGCGCTGAAAATGGCAAAGCCTTTACCACCTTGCAGCACTCGGGGGAGCTGACCGCCCGGGCATTGCTGGCGATCAGGCTGGACCCCCATGCTGCAGCTGCAGACCCGGTCAAAACCATCGCCGGGGTCAAGTCACTGGCTGCAGCCTACGATCAGGGTGAAACCAAAGTGACGCCGGGGGTGAGCCTGCGTCATGTCAAACTGTTCATGGATGGCATCATCAACGCTCCCGCAGACACCGGTGCCTTGCTGACCCCTTACTTGCATAACGCCGGCTCCGATACGGCACCAGAATGGACTCCCGGCAAAAACCTGGGGGAACTGTACTTCCCCAGGCAAGTGCTCGACCCCTTACTGTTGCAGGCGGCCCGGGCCGGCCTCGACCCGCACTTGCATGCCACTGGCGAGCGCGCCGTACGTGAGGCTCTGAACAGTCTCCAGTACGTGCGCCAGCAGTTGCCGGGCAATGCTTTCAGGCCCGCTATCGCCCACGCCGAGACGGTGGATCCTGCGGACTACCCGCGTTTCAAGGCGCTCGACGTGACGGCCACCATGTCTTTGCAGTGGGCCCAGCAGTCGCCGTCGGTGCTCGACAGTACCGGCGATCATCTGGGCCCCGAGCGTCTGGAACGCATGGAGCCCTTCGGCAGTATCCATAATGCCGGCGGGCGTATTGCCTACGGCAGTGACTGGCCGGTGGACCCTCTCGATCCGTTCCTGGCACTCAAGGTCGGGGTCACGCGCTCGGGTGATCCGCTGAACCCCCACAGTTTCGGTCCCGAATACGCGGGCAAGTTAAACGCCGAGCCGGCGCTGTCCCGCGCCGAGGTGATTCGCGCCATTACTTTCAACGCCGCTCAACAGTTGAATCTGGACAAAGTCCTGGGTTCGCTCGAGGTGGGAAAATTCGCCGACCTGATCGTACTGGACAAAAACTTCATGCAAGTGCCCGAGCAGGAGCTGGCGCGCAATCAAGTGCTGATGACCGTTGTCGGCGGCCAGGTGGTGTGGCGCAAGGAACATGCGTCCGGCCTTGATCCGAAAGGGTTGTCCCGGGCTGCACTTGCCCCGTGAGGGCAGCGCCCGGGCGCAGAACATGCAACAAGCGTTTCCAATAAAAAAAATAAAGGAAGTACCCTGATGAGCAATCCCAGTGTCAGTCATCAGCGAAGTCCGCTGATTGAAACTCGCTCGATCAATTTCATTCCCGAGGCCGAGCGCCATGGCAGCCTCTATAGCCAGTTCACCCTCTGGCTCGGCGCCAACCTGCAGATCACCGCAATAGTCACCGGGGCTCTGGCCGTAGTACTCGGCGGGGATGTGTTCTGGTCGTTGATCGGCTTGTTTATCGGTCAGCTGTTTGGCGGAGCCGTGGTTGCTTTGCATGCCGCTCAAGGACCCAGACTGGGCTTGCCACAGATGATCTCCAGCCGGGTGCAGTTCGGGGTCTACGGAGCTGCCATCCCGATAGTGCTGGTGTGCCTGATGTACCTGGGCTTCAGCGCCACTGGCGCGGTACTGTCCGGGCAGGCCATTGCCCAGTTGATCGATGTCAGTGACAGCGCCGGGATCCTGATCTTTTCGGCCTGTATCGCGTTTCTGACCATTTTCGGTTATCGCGTCATCCACATCGTTGGCAAGGTGGCCAGCGTGCTGGGGATCATTGCCTTTGCCTATCTGTTTACCCGGCTGATGACGCTGCACGATATCGGCCTGTTGCTGGAAAATCGCCACTTCAGCTGGGGATCTTTCCTGCTGGCGGTGTCACTTTCGGCCTCCTGGCAGATCGCTTTCGGTCCCTATGTGGCGGACTACTCGCGCTACCTGCCGAGCGCCACGTCGTCCTGGAAAACCTTTGCTGCCGTGGGCCTGGGCACTGTAGTGGGGGCCCAGGCCTCGATGGTGCTCGGCGTGTTCGCCGCAGCACTGGCGGGCAGCAACTTTCGTGGTCATGAAGTGGCCACTATTGTCGGACTGGGCAGTAGCGGTTTGATGGCTTCATTGCTGTACCTGAGCATCGTTTTCGGCAAGGTCACGGTGTCGACCCTCAACGCCTACGGCAGCTTCATGTGCATCGCCACCATCATCAGCGGCTGGCGCAGCCACCTGGAAATAACTGCCCGCCAGCGCATGCTGTTTGTGCTGGTGATTGTCGCGGCGTCGACCACCCTCGCGTTGCTGGGGCAGGACTCGTTTTTAAATACCTTCAAGTACTTCATCCTGTTCCTGCTGACCTTTTTTACCCCCTGGAGCGCCATCAACCTGGTGGATTACTACTTCATCAACAAGGGGCGCTACGACCTCAAGGCGTTGTCCGACCCGCGGGGCCGCTATGGTCGCTGGAACGTTTTGGGCATCAGCGTGTATGTGGCAGGTGTCTTGATCCAGCTGCCCTTTGTCGACAGTCACTTCTACTCGGGGCCGATGGTTGCGCAGCTGGGCGGGGTGGATATTTCCTGGATCGTAGGGCTGGTGGTGCCAGGCATTCTCTATTACCTGCTGGCCAGAACTTCAGTGCGCGTCGTGCCTGCGGTGATCCCTCAATAGCGTCACTGCCAGCCCCCCGCAGCCCTTGACGCAGGGCACAGGCTGCAGTGAGTTTCTTTGCTATACCTATTGATCAATTCGCTAGCGGGTCAATCGGGACGACAGGCAATGAGGCTCAAACCTTTGACAAGACAGACATTCAAGTCTGCATCAGTGGCTGTGCCGCTGTTGGCTTGCATGCACATGGCCCATGGTGAAGGCCCGGCGGCGACAGCCGCCGGGCCAGAGTGGCTGCTGCTGGCAAGTCCGTTTGTGTGGGCGCCGTCCATGCACGGGCAGGCGGCACTGGGCGGGGTCAACAGCAAGGTCGATGTACCGTTCTCAGAGGTCGTGCACAACCTCAGCTCAGTATTCATGGGCAACCTGGAACTGACCAATCGCACCCTGGGTTTCTACCTCGATGGTGTGTATGCCAAAACCGATCAGTCCGAGAGGGTCTACGGGCGCAAGGTCGGGCTGGCGATCACCCAGACCACCCTTGCCGGCGGTGTGTACTACCGGGTGTATGAACACGCGCTGGGGGGCGCAACGGTCTTTTCCGAGCCGCGCACCTGGCGCCTGGAACCCACTGTCGGCCTGCGCTGGACCAAACTCTCGACAAAGCTGGACGTCAACGCCCTGGGGTTCAGTATCAGCAAAAAAACCGAGTGGACGGATCCATTTGTGGGCTTGCGCACTCAGGTCGACCTGACTGATCGCTGGGTCCTTTCCGGTGAGGCCGACATCGGCGGCATGGATACAGCCTCGAAGAAAACCTGGAACGCCCAGGGATATCTGGGCTACCGAATGTACGTTGCTGATCACCCCGCCATCATTCGCGTCGGTTACCGGGTGCTGTCCCAGGAGTACCGGACCACCGACTTCACCGGCAACAAGTTCAAATACGATGTGACCCAGCGCGGACCGGTGCTGGGCCTGTCCATGCGGTTTTAGTCCGTCTTCAAGGAGGCCAAGGAATGCAGCTGCTCAAACAAACCCGATACCTGGCGCTGGCACTGGCAGGCTTTAGCCTGGCGCTACCGGTGGCCGATGCCTGCACCCGCCTGGTGTACCTGGGCGATAACCAGAATGTGATTACGGCACGCTCCATGGACTGGAAAACCGATGTGGCGACCAATCTGTGGATCTTCCCGCAAGGCATGCAGCGAACTGGAGAAGTGGGCGCCGGCTCACTGAAATGGACCTCTAAATACGGCAGTGTGATTGCCACCGGCTATGACATTTCCACCACCGACGGGGTGAACGAAGCCGGGCTCTCGGCCAACCTGCTGTGGCTGGTGGAGTCGGAGTATCCGCCGGTGCATAAAGGCAAACCCGGGCTGAGCATTGCGGCCTGGGCGCAGTATGTTCTGGATAATTTCAGCAGTGTTGCCGAAGCGGTTGCGGTGCTGGAAACCGAGCCCTTCACCGTGGTCACTGCGCAGGTGCCGGGTGAAAGTCGTCTGGCCACCCTGCATCTTTCGATGTCTGACGCCTCGGGTGACAGTGCAATCATTGAATACATCGATGGCAAGCAGGTGATCCACCATGACCGACGCTATCAAGTGATGACCAACTCGCCAGCATTCGATGCGCAACTGGCAATGAATGCGTACTGGCAAGCCATTGGCGGCACGGTAATGCTCCCCGGCACCAACCGTTCGGCCGACCGTTTTGCGCGGGCATCCTTTTATGTCAATGCCGTGCCCAAATCCGAAGACCCGCGCTCCTCACTGGCCAGCGTATTCAGTGTGATCAGGAACGTTTCGGTGCCTTACGGCATTACCACGCCCGGCGAGCCGAACATCTCGTCGACCCGCTGGCGATCGGTGATCGACCACAAGCGCGGGTTGTACTTCTTTGAATCGGCGATCAGCCCCAACACGTTCTGGGTCGACCTGAACCGGATTGATTTTTCGAAAGCCACGGGAGCGGTAAAAAAACTGGACCTGGGGCCGGACCAGAGCACGATTTACTCGGGTGAAGTTTCAAGCCGGTTTCAAGTGACCCCGGCCTTCAAGTTCGAAGGGTCCTGAGGACACCTGACCCTGTAGGAGCGAGCTTGCTCGCGAGCTTTTTATCGAGCCGATATTGATGCCATGTGAACGCGGCAATCTTGAGAAGCTCGCGAGCAAGCTCGCTCCTACAGGGATTTGTGGTGGCCGGCGGCAATCTTGTGGGAGCTGGCTTGCCAGCGATGACATCACTGCGGTTTGGCGGAACGACCGAGACGCCAATGGCTCGCGAGCAAGCTCGCTCCTACAGGGGTTTGTGGTGGTTGGCGGATCTTGTGGGAGCTGGCTTGCCAGCGATGGCATCTCTGCGGTTTGGCGGAACGACCGAGACGCCAATGGCTCGCGAGCAAGCTCGCTCCTACAGGAATTTGTGGTGGCCGGCGGATCCTGTGGGAGCTGGCTTGCCAGCGATGGCATCACTGCGGTCTGGCGGAACGACCGAGACGCCAATGGCTCGCGAGCAAGCTCGCTCCTACAGGGGTTTGTGGTGGTTGGCGGATCTTGTGGGAGCTGGCTTGCCAGCGATGACATCACTGCGGTCTGGCTGAGCGAGCGAGGTGCCAGTGGATCGCGAGCAAGCTCGCTCCTACAGGAATTTGTGGTGGTTGGCAGATCTTGTGGGAGCTGGCTTGCCAGCGATGACATCACTGCGGTCTGTCTGAACGACCGAGGTGCCAATGGCTCGCGAGCAAGCTCGCTCCTACAGGGGTTGTAGTGGTTGGCGGATCTTGTGGGAGCTGGCTTGCCAGCGATGGCATCACTGCGGTCTGATTGAACGACCGAGATGCCAATGGATCGCCAGCAAGCTCGCTCTTACAGGGGTTTGTGGTGGTTGGCGGATCTTGTGGGAGCTGGCTTGCCAGCGATGACATCACTGCGGTCTGTATGAACGACCGAGGTGCCAGTGGATCGCGAGCAAGCTCGCTCCTACAGGGATTTGTGGTGGCCGGCGGCAATCTTGTGGGAGCTGGCTTGCCAGCGATGGCATCACTGCGGTCTGGCTGAGCGAGCGAGGTGCCAGTGGATCGCGAGCAAGCTCGCTCCTACAGGGGTTTGTGGTGGTTGGCAGATCTTGTGGGAGCTGGCTTGCCAGCGATGACATCACTGCGGTCTGTCTGAACGACCGAGGTGCCAGTGGATCGCGAGCAAGCTCGCTCCTACAGGGGTTTGTAGTGGTTGGCGGATCTTGTGGGAGCTGGCTTGCCAGCGATGGCATCACTGCGGTCTGGTTGAACGACCGAGATGCCAATGGATCGCCAGCAAGCTCGCTCCTGCAAAAAACATCCCTCCCTCAGGTAGCCAGCGGTTTTCGGCTGCTTTCACCGTTGACCAGACGCTGGATACCCAACGGGTTGGCGTTTTTCAACGCGTCCGGCAGCAGGCTGTCGGGGTAGTTCTGGTAGCACACCGGGCGCAGAAAACGGTCAATGGCCAGGGTGCCGACCGAGGTGCCGCGGGCATCGGAGGTCGCCGGGTACGGCCCGCCGTGGACCATCGCGTCACAGACTTCGACGCCGGTCGGGTAGCCGTTGAGCAGCAGGCGTCCGGCCTTCTGCTCCAGCACCGGCACCACCTCGGCGAACGCCTGCAGGTCCGCAGGTTCGGCAATCAGTGTCGCAGTCAGTTGGCCATGCAGGCTATGCAACGCCTGCAGCAACTGGGCCTTGTCTGCCACTTCGACAATCACGGTGGTCGGTCCGAACACTTCTTCCTGCAACACCTCGGCGCCGTCGATCAACAGGCTGGCATCAGCCTGGAACAGCTGCGGGCTGGCCTGATTGCCGTGTTGCCCGGAGCCTGCGAGATGACGGATGCCGGCCACTTCTGCCAGGCGCTTGATGCCTTTGCTGTAGCTGTGCAAACCGCCTGCATTGAGCAGGGTTTGCGCAGGCTGGTTGCTGAAAAACTGGCTGAGTGCTTCGACAAAGCCACTGAACTCGGGGGAACGGATACCCAGCACCAGACCCGGGCTGGTACAGAACTGGCCGGCACCCTGCATCACGGAAGCGCCCAGCTCCAGGGCCAGTTTCTCGCCGCGTGCAGCCAGGGCCCGGGGCAGCATCAACACCGGGTTGATGCTCGACATCTCGGCAAATACCGGGATTGGCTGCGGCCTGGCCGCTGCCATGTCACACAGGGCACGTCCGCCCGCCAGCGACCCGGTAAAGCCGACGGCCTGAATCGCCGGATGCTTGACCAGGGTGGCGCCGACACCGGCGCCGTAGATCATGTTGAATACCCCGGCCGGCATGTCGGTGCGGGTGGCTGCGCGCTCAATGGCCTGGGCCACCAGATCGGCAGTCGCCATATGCCCGCTGTGGGCCTTGAACACCACCGGGCAACCGGCTGCGAGGGCCGATGCGGTATCGCCGCCGGCAGTGGAGAATGCCAAAGGAAAATTGCTGGCGCCAAACACGGCTACCGGGCCGACCCCGATGCGCCACTGGCGCAGATCTGCCCGGGGCAGGGGCTGGCGGTCGGGCAGGGCCTGATCGATACGGGCACCGTAAAAATCCCCCCGGCGCAGTACGCTGGCGAACAGGCGCATTTGCCCGCTGGTGCGGCCACGCTCGCCCTGGATACGCCCGGCAGGCAAGGCGGTTTCACGACACACAATGGCCACGAAATCGTCCCCCAGGGCGTCGATTTCATCGGCGACGGCTTCCAGAAACTCGGCCCGGCGGCTTGCCGGTAAACCACGGAACGCCGGGAATGCGGCGCTGGCAGCCATGGCTGCGGCATCGACTTCGGCCTCGGTGGCCTGGATAAAGGTATACGGCAATGCTTCGCCGGTGCTGGCATCAAGGCTTTGCAAATGTACGGTGCCGGCAGCGCAGCGCTGCCCGGCGATAAAATTTTGACCGCTGATGTGTGTCATCTGTGTGTCCTCAATAGAATCGGTGAAACCTGTAGGGGGTGTGTACTCAGGTAATAGCCCCGATCTGCCAGGGTACAAATTCGTTCTGACCGTACCCGTGCTGCTCGCTTTTGCTGCGCTCGCCCGAAGCAATGCGCAGCATCATGCGGTAGATGTATTCGCCGCGTTCTTCGATGGTCATGCTGCCATCGGCTATGCCGCCGCAGTTCACGTCCATGTCTTCTTCCTGGGTTTCCCAGAGTCGGGTATTGGTCGCCAGCTTGATCGAGGGCGAGGGCGCACAGCCGTATGCCGAGCCCCGGCCTGTGGTAAAGGCGATCAGGTTGGCGCCGCCAGCGACTTGCCCGGTGGCCGAAATCGGGTCGTAGCCCGGGGTGTCCATAAACACCAGGCCGTGGGCGCGGACTGTTTCGGCATATTCATAAACATCCACCAGATCACTGGAGCCTGCCTTGGCCACCGCACCCAGGGATTTTTCCAGAATGGTGGTCAACCCTCCGGCCTTGTTGCCCGCCGACGGGTTGTTGTTGAGCTCGGCGTTCATCCGCTTGCAGTAGTCCTCCCACCAGTGGATGCGCTTGATCAGCTTCTCGCCCACCTCCTGGCTGACGGCGCGGCGGGTGAGCAAATGCTCGGCGCCATAGACTTCCGGGGTTTCGGACAGGATGGCGGTACCGCCTGCCGCCACCAGCCGGTCGACCGCATTGCCCAGCGCCGGGTTGGCGGTGATGCCCGAGTAGCCATCCGAGCCGCCGCATTGCAGGCCGATAATCAAGTGGCTGGCGCTGACGGGCTGGCGTTCTACCTGGTTGGCCCGGGCCAGCAGGGACTTGACCTGCTCGATGCCGCTGGCGATGGTTTTCGAGGTGCCGCCCGTGCCCTGGATGGTAAAGGCGCGCAGGAACTCGCCTTTTTCCAGGCCCTGGGCCGCCAGCAAATCGGCGATCTGGTTGGTTTCGCAACCCAGGCCGATCATCAGCACCGATGCGAAATTAGGGTGCACCGCATAACCGCCCAGGGTGCGGCGCAACATGGCCAGGGCTTCGCCGCCCGGGTCCACGGCACAGCCGAAGCTGTGGGTCAGGGCAACCACCCCGTCAACATTGGGGTAGTCGATCAGGGCCTGGGGATTGATATCACGACGGAAATGATCGGCAATGGCCTTGGCCACGGTTGCCGAACAGTTAACCGAAGTCAGGATGCCGATGTAGTTGCGGGTGGCGACCCGGCCATCGGCCCGTACTATGCCCATGAAGGTGTCGCTGGTCTGGGGGCCGACCCCGCGCGCGTCGACGCCAAAAGCGTAATCGCGGGAGAAGTCGCCCATCACCAGGTTGTGCACATGCACGTGCTCCCCGGCCTTGATCCGCTGGCTGGCGAAGCCAATGATCTGGCCGTAGCGGCGCAGCGGCTGGCCGGGTTCGATAGTGCGGGTCGCAATCTTGTGCCCGGAAGGAATCGGGTTCAACGCCACCAGCCCTTCAGCTTCCAGCACCAGGCCCTGTGGAATGGGCTGCCGGGCAATCAGTACATCGTCCAGCGGGTTGAGGCGGATCACGGCATTGGCAGCATTTTCGCTGCCTGTTTTAGTTATCAGTTGCATCACGGTTACCCCAATGGAGCGCAGTGGCTCAGGCCAGTCCGCGTTCACGGTAGTCAATGAGGGAAGAAAACAGCATCAGGCCGAACGCCATGACCACAAAGAAGATCAGCGCCAGGAAATACGAACCGGTGAACTGCACGATCAGGCCGATCAGGATGGGCACGATAACCCCGACCATATTGCCGCAGAAGTTCATGCTGCCACCCAGTACTCCGGCTTTGGATTTGCCCCCCAGAATGGCCGGCAGGCACCAGTACATACCGCACCAGCGGATAAAAAACAGCGCCACACAGAGCAGGGAAATGACGGTGACGGCGTCCGGGGTGTAAGCCACCAGCAGGATGCACAGCGCGGCAATGGCCGCCGAACCGCCGAACATGCAACGCATCACCTTGTTGGGCGCGCCGCCTGCGTCTTTCCATTTGTCCGCCAGCCAGCCGCCAAAGATTTCACCGATAAAACCGCACATGAAAATCAGGAACGTGGCGCCGCCCATGGCCTTGATATCCAGGTTGTGAGCCTTATGCAGATAGCTCGGCATCCAGGTCAACAGGCCGTAGAACACGCTGTTGTAGCAGGCATACCCGGCAAACATGGCCAGCACCGAGCGGCTTTTGAGCAGGTCCTTGAGAATGGCCTTGCGTTCGCCGTGGGTGCGGGCCGCTTCGGCATTGGCGTCGGTGATGTAAGCCAGTTCGGCCGCATTGACCTTGGGGTGCTCGGCCGGGCTGTTGCGGATGTACCACCAGGCCCAGACGCCGACGATCATGGTGCCGACCCCGGCAATCACGAACGCAATCCGCCAGGAGTCAAACCAGGTAATCAGCCCGGCGATGATGATGGCGCCGAACGCGGTTCCCAGAGGAGCTCCGCCGTCCACCAGGGTCGCGCCGCGTCCACGTTCGTTAGGCGTTAGCCAAGCGCCGTTCAACTTGGCGCCGGCGGGCATGATCGGTGATTCGGCAACGCCCAGGCCGATACGGGTGGCCAGTAGCGTGATCCAGCTGTGGGCACCACCGGCAATGGCTTGAAAAAAGCCCCAGCCCACGGTGGCAACACCGACGATATTGCGCACTTGAAAGCGGTCCAGCAGCATCCCGCCGGGGATCTGCATTAATGCGTACGACCAAAAAAACGCACTGAGCATCAAGCCTTCCAGGGCCGGCGTCATTTCAAACTCGGCGGAAATCAGCGGCATCGCCACCGACAGCGAAGCGCGGTCGATGTAGTTGATCGCCGACAACAGCAGCAGGATCAGGAATATGCGCCAGCGCACGGTGGTTGGACGCGACGCATCCGCGTGATCGGCCAGCGTGGACGACGCAGGCGCTGAAGTTTTGAGGTTCATACGTGTCTCGATTTTTATATTTTTTATCAAGCGAGGCGGGTCTTTTGGCAGACCCGCAAAGCGATTTACAGTGGTTTCACCTTGCCGGCGGGCAGCTCGGCAGCACCGGCCTGGATACCATTGACCAAAGGCTCGCCAAACTCGGCCATGCTGATTTCGAACCGGTCGCCTTCACGGGTCTGAATCTGGTCGGCAAAGGACAGGGTGGCGGTGCCGAAGAAGTGCACATGCACATCGCCGGGGCGCAGGAATTGCGCATATTTGAAGTGATGGTATTCAAGGTTTTCAAGGCTGTGGCACATGTTGTCCTCACCGCTCAGAAACTCTTTTTCCCAGATCACTTCATCGCCCCGCAGGATCCGGCTCATTCCGCTCAGATGACGTGGCAGCTCACCGACCCGCAGTTCCGGGCCGTAGCTGCAGTTACGCAACTTGGAGTGGGCCAGGTACAGGTAATTGCGGCGCTCCATGACGTGGTCGGAAAATTCGTTGCCCAGGGCAAAACCGACGCGGTACGGCTTGGCGTCTTCGCCGATCACATACAGGCCGGTCAACTCGGGCTCTTCGCCGGCATCCTCGGCGAATGGCGGCGTGTCAAAGGCCGCGCCGGGGCGAACCACAATCGATCCGTCGCCCTTGTAGAACCACTCGGGCTGGACCCCCGGGGTGCCCGCAGGCGGGCGTCCGCCTTCGATGCCCCACTGGAAAATCCGTGCGGTATCGGTCATGGCGGCCTGCTCGCCGGCGTTTTTCTGGTGCATTTTGTCGCGGGTCGAAGCGCTGCCCAGATGGGTCAGGCCCGTGCCGCTGACCAGGCAATGGGCCGGGTCCTGGTGATCGAGCGGCGGCAAGACCCGGCCTTCGAGCAAAGTCTGGCGATAACTGTAGGGACTTGGCTCGGTGCCGCGTTCCAGCACCTCTTCCACCAGGCCGTGGCCCTTGGCAATGGCGCTGAGCGCCAGCTCCCGGGTAGTGTCGGTGGCGCGCACCACATGGATTTCATCGCCTTCAATAACACCGACCTGTCGTGTGCCATGGGTGGTTTCAAACTGGATTAAACGCATGGAGTGAGCTCTTCGCAGGTTATTTTTATGGCGAGCCGTAACGGCTCTTCTGGGGCTCACTTTAATTTTTGTCAGAGATGCTGCCTAATGACAGATGCTGATTGAGCGATAACCATTAGTCATCCCCTATGCTGCCATCCCTCACCACCATCATTTCCCGCCTGCGCCTCAAGCAACTGCGTTTGCTGATTGCCCTGGACGAACACGGCTCCCTGCACAAGGCGGCCGAATCCGTGGCGATCACCCAGCCCGGTGCGACCAAGGCGTTGCATGAAATCGAATCGACCCTGGGTTCAACCCTGTTCGAGCGCACGACCAAAGGTCTGACCCCCAACGACCTTGGGCGCTGCGTGATTCGTTATGCGCGGCTGATCCACACTGACGTGGCGCATTTGCGTGAAGAAATGCTCGGCATCATGCAGGGCCACGGTGGTCGCCTGTCGGTGGGGGTGATCATGGGCGCAGTGCCGGCACTGGTGGAATGCCTGGCGCGTTTGCGGGCCAAACAGCCGCAACTGTCGGTGGAGATTGTCGAAGACACCAGCGCCCGCTTGCTGCTACTGCTGGATGAAGGGCGGCTGGACCTTGCCCTTTGTCGCACCAGCGTCAGCCGGCACCCGGCGGCATATGACTGCCACCTGCGGGATCAGGAACCGCTGGTGGTGGTCGCCAGCCCCCGCCATCGGTTTGCCGGTCGCGCATCCCTGGAGTTGAGTGATCTGGCTGATTCGGCGTGGGTGGTGTTCCCGGTCAACATGCCGATGCGCCTGACCCTGGAGCGCGAGTTCAGAGAGGCGGGGCTGAACTTCCCGACCTACCCGATTGAAACCTCATCCACCTTCACCACGCTCTCGTTATTGCTGCAAGACCCGGATCTGGTCGCCGTGATGCCGGTGGATGTGGCGCAGATGGCGGTTACCCACGGCATGCTGGTGCATTTGCCGCTAGAGCTGAAATCCCGCAGCGAGCCCTACGAAATCGTCACCCGCCACGGCATCTCGCTCACGCCGGCAGCTCAGTTGCTGGTGGACCAGCTGGCCTTGTAGGAGCGCCATCTGCAGACCAGCCCCTGTAGGAGCGAGCTTGCCTCGCGATAGAGCAATGTCAGCGCCGGATGCATAGACTGACTCACCGCCATCGCTGGCAAGCCAGCTCCCACAGGGTGGTAGCGGTTGCATCCCACCCACCCCACCGTAGGAGCGAGCTTGCTCGCGAGCTGTTGGCGATTCGAAATACCGCACTGAAAAGCTCGCTCCTACAGGGTGTCCGGGCCAGAGATGAGCGAGCCCTTTCAATCCGCCATGTCGCTGCGCATGGCATCCCAGGCGCTCATTACCTGAGTAATGGCAGCCTCCATCACGCCATGGGCTACGCCATCTCTGGCCAGGGTTGTAAGCCCCAGCAAAAAGCTTTCAAACACCGTGGCCAGGGCGACGGGACTGGTTTGTGCCAGCAACTCGCCCGAGGCAATGCCGCGCTCCACACAGGCAACAAACCCGGCCCGGTTGCGCGCCCGGGCTGCGGCGAGCGGGGCGCAAATGGCGATGGCTTCAGCCGAGCTGGCACTCATAAGTCCCAACGCCACCAGACAACCCCGGGGGTGGCCATCCTCGCATTGCATTCTGGCGGAACCACGCAATGTTCTTTCAATTGCCTCGCGGGCAGGCAACTGCAGGTCAAACAGGCATTCGGTGACCTGGCCATGGGTGTTCAGGTAGCGCTCCATGACTTCCTTGAACAAGGCTTCCTTGGAGCCGAAGGCCGCGTAAAAACTGGGCGCGGAGATGCCGGAGCCGATGCTCGCCTTGAGCTGGCTGAGTGAAGTCGAGTCGTAGCCGTGCTCCCAGAACAGGTGCATGGCCTGGGTGATTGCCGCATCCCGGTCAAACGTACGCGGGCGTCCCATCTGTGCCATTGGAGTCTCCTCGGTAACAGGACTTAAATACTATTCGATACAAAAGTCGTTGACCATTAATCTTTCCCGTGACTACATATGTACTCATCGATACATAACTAACAAGGCTGGAACAAGCGATGGCGGCAGCACAACACAACACTGAACGATTACCCATGGGGGCACTGCTCGCGCTGGCCATGACCGGCTTCATTTGTATCGTGACCGAGACCTTGCCAGCGGGTTTGCTGGCACAAATCAGCAGCGGTCTGCAGGTTTCATCTTCACTGGCAGGGCAGATGGTCACGGTGTATGCGCTGGGATCCCTGCTGGCCGCCATCCCGCTGACCATTGCTACCCAGGGCTGGCGTAGGCGCAATGTGCTGCTGTTGACGATTGTCGGCTTTTTGCTGTTCAACTCGATTACCGCCTGGTCTTCCAGCTATGGCGTGACCCTGGTTGCGCGCTTTTTTGCCGGTGCTTCTGCAGGTCTGGCCTGGAGCCTGCTGGCGGGGTATGCCCGGCGCATGGTGGCACCGCACCTGCAGGGGCGGGCGATGGCAGTGGCCATGGTCGGCACGCCGATCGCGCTCTCGCTCGGCGTGCCGCTGGGCACATGGTTGGGGGCAATGGTGGGCTGGCGCACGGCCTTTGGCCTGATGTCGGGTCTGACCCTGGTGCTGATGGTCTGGGTTCTGGTCAAGGTGCCCGATTATCCGGGGCAGTCGGCATCGCAGCGCACCGGTCTGCGGCAGGTGCTGCTGACGCCGGGGGTGCGCTCCGTGCTTGGGGTGGTGATGACCTGGATGCTGGCGCACAACATTCTCTACACCTACATCGCACCTTTCGTGGCGCCGGCAGGTCTGGGCAATGACGTCGATATCGTGCTGCTGGTATTCGGTCTTGCGGCGCTGGTGGGGATCTGGCTCACCGGCAGGCTGGTGGATCGGCACTTGCGCAAAGCGGTGCTGGCAAGCCTTGGAACATTCGCTGCGATCGCGCTGGTATTTGGTTTTTTTGCTCAATCAGTGGCGGTGATATACACCGGCGTGCTGGTGTGGGGCTTATCGTTTGGCGGTGCTGCCACCTTGCTGCAAACCGCATTGGCGGACTCTGCAGGCGAGGGCGCCGATGTTGCGCTGTCATTGAACGTGGTGGTCTGGAACAGCGCCATCGCGATCGGCGCACTGACCGGTGGCGTGTTGCTGGATCAGGTCGGGGTTGGCATCTTTCCCTGGGTATTGCTGGTGCTGTTGCTGGCGGGACTGTGGATTGTATTCAGCGCCCGTAACCACGGCTTTCCCGAAGGTCAGCGGCAATTGCCAGACTTATCGTAGCCCCCCGATGATAATCGCTGCGTGACCGGACGCAGCCTGCGCCAACGGCTACAAAATGCGCGGATTGTGTAGTCGCTCACCAGGAACCAGGCTGTGATAAGGGCCCCAGGGCCTTCAGTTGCGGGGCCTGCTGCGCAGTCCATCGCCGCCCCGTGCCTGGTCAGCGACCTCAAGCCCCGATCAGTAAATCCCCAGCATGCCCTCGATGCTGCGCACCATCGATACCAGCCTTGGCCCGATATCGTTTTTAAGTTGCCCCTCATTGAGCATAAAGGCCGAAACCCCGCAGTTGAATACCAGGATTTCGCCATCCGGCATGGGCCGCATCGGCACCGCAACCGCATGGATCTCACGCCGCAGATCACCATAGGACACGCAAAATCCGCGCTGGTTATACTCCTGCACACTCTCTTCGATGCGGGTCTGGAACATCTTCCAGTCGTCAGGGGTTTTGACTTTGATTTCGTTGAGCAATGCCGTGCGCTCTTCCCGTGAAGAGGCAGCAATCAATGCCCGCCCCATGGCCGTGCGCACAATCGGATAGCTCAAGCCAACATCCGGTGGATGGCTCATGGGCGCCGCACTGCGGCTGCTCTCCAGATACACCACGCTGAGCCGGTCACGCATGCCAAGGGAAACCGAACCGCGAATATGATCGGCCATCTCTTTCATGAAAGGCCGGGCGATTTGCCGGATGTTGAGGCTGGCGAGCAACGGATAGCCCAGGGATAAAACAGCCGAACCCAACTGGTATTTATTGTTCAGCCGATTGATCCGCAAATAGCCCAGGCGCACCAGGGTGTAGGTGAAACGCGAGATTGTCGCTTTCGCCATACCGGTGCGTGACGCCAGTTCGGCATTGCCCAGTTGCGTGTCCCGCGGGGTAAAGCAATGCAGGATCTCCAGGCCGCGGGCCAGGGTCGCGGCAAATTGCCGGTCATCCGCGAACTCATCCGCCACGTAATGCCTGGCCGGGGAATGCCAATCCCCCGGGGCGGCATGGGCGCCTGAATCGCGCTGATGCAGCGCCGTCATGGGCAGGCGCCTGCGCTTGTCATTTATCTCCACAAGCAGTCTCCGGATCATGATCAATGGTTGAACAATGCGCGTTGTGTTCCAACTATTCAAACAGTGTTCTGCACAGCCGAACACTGTTTGCTTATGGTCCGGGGTGGATGCCATATGTTCGCCAACAACTATAAAAACAGGCGGGACCTACCATGATCAGAGATCATCAGACGTTCGACATTTTTTTGCATGAGACGCGCCGTTTCGTCACTGAGCGGGCAATCCCCAGAGAAACCGAGATCGAGCGCCTCGATGAGGTACCTGCCGATCTGGTCCAGGCCCTGCGCGAGGGCGGATTCTTCGGGTGGAGCATCCCCGAAAACTATGGCGGCGCCGGCCTGAGCACCGAAGAGCTGGTGTTGGCTGCATTCGAACTGTCGCAATCTGCGGTGGCCATCCGGGCGCGGGTAGGCACCAACACCGGTATCGGCTCCGAGGGCATAGTGGTTGACGGCACCGAGGAGCAGAAGCAGCGCTATCTGCCGCGCATGGCCACTGGCGAGTGGACCGGCTGCCTGGCCGTCACCGAGCCGGACGCCGGCTCGGAAGCCACCAATGTGCAGACCAGCGCCCGACGCGATGGCGATGACTACATTCTCGATGGCGAGAAGTGCTACATCACCAACGGCCCCATCGCCGACGTCTTTACCGTCACTGCCCGCACCCAGCCGGGCACCACCGGGGCCAAAGGCGTATCGGCGTTTATTGTCGAACGCGGCATGCCCGGCCTGTCCACGGGGCCGGCCTATCGCAAGATGGGGCAGGCCGGCTCACCCGTGGGCGCGGTGTTCTTCAATCAGTGCCGGGTGCCTGCCGCCAATCTCATCGGCGGTGTCGAAGGCTGCGGTTTCAAGACCGTGATGAAAACCCTGAACAAGCAACGCATCCACCTGGCGGCCCTGTCCACCGGGCCGGCGATGCGCATGCTGGAAATGGCCATCGAGCACACCTCCCGGCGTGTGCAGTTCGGCCAGCCGGTGGCCAGTCACCAGTTGGTACAGGCCATGATTGCCGACTGCCAGACCGAGATCTACGCCGCCCGCTCGATGATTCTGGAAACCGCGCGCAAACGCGACCGGGGCGAGGACGTGGTGCTCGAAGCGTCGATGTGCAAGTACTTCGCGACCGAGATGTGCGGGCGAGTGGCTGATCGCTGTGTGCAGATGTTCGGCGGTGCCGGTTACATCGCCGACCATGCCGCCATCGAGCGCTGGTATCGGGATGTGCGGCTGTTCCGCCTCTACGAAGGCACCAGCCAGATCCATCAGCTCAACATCGCCAAACAGGTACTGGCGGTCCATCGCTAAGGCCGGTCCATCTCCTCCGTTGCAGGAAGTCGTTATGAACATGTTCGATACCTTCTTCAACCCGCGCACCATTGCCGTGATCGGGGCTTCCCAAGACCTGGCCTCGATCAGCGGCCAGCCCATCGCCCACCTCAAGGCCAAGGGCTTTGCCGGACGAATCCTGCCGGTCAACCCGCGTTATGCAGAGGTGGCGGGTTACACCTGCTACCCCGATGTGGCCGCGTTACCCCTGGTGCCCGATGTTGCCGTGATTGCGGTCGGGGCCAAACGGGTTCCGGATGCCCTGGCCGAACTGGGCAAAAAAGGCTGCCGGTTTGCGGTCATTCTTTCGTCGGGCTTCGCCGAGGCCGGTGAGGAGGGCGCCCAGGCTCAACGCAACATCACTGCAATCGCCCGTTCGTTCGGCATGCAAGTGATCGGCCCTAATTGCCAGGGCTACATGAATATCAGCGCGGGCATGCATGTGGGGTTCGGTGCGCCATACGGCCTGACCTATCCCAAGGGGCATCTGAGCCTGACCTCCCAGAGCGGCGCGTTCGGCAATTCGATCGTGATGCTGGCCAGCCAGGAAGGCATCGGCTTCAGGCATTACGTGTCCACGGGCAACGAGTCGGTGACCACCTCGCTGGACTTTATGGACGCCATGATCGACGACCCGCAGACCCATGTGATTGCCGGTTATGTGGAAGGCTTCCAGGACGCCCGGCGCCTGCTCGGCATTGGCCGTCGCGCGCTGGCGGCAGGCAAGCCGATGCTGATCTGGAAGGTCGGCACTTCGCCTGCCGGGGCCCTGGCAGCGGCTTCGCACACGGCCAATCTGGGCGGCTCGATGGCGCTGTATCGGGCCGCGTTTCGTCAAAGCGGGATCATCGAGGTCAGTGACGTAGGCGATCTGGCCGACTGTGCCAAGGCGCTGCTACCGGGGCGCTTGCCCAAGGGCAACCGCCTGGCCATCGTCACCATCTCCGGCGGCGCCGGGATCGCCATGGCCGACGGCGCCAGCAATGGCGGCCTGCAGTTGCCGGCGCTGGCACCTGCCAGTGTGAGCGCGCTGAAACAGGTTCTGCCTGCTTTTGCCGCGGTTGCCAACCCGCTGGATGTGACCGCCAGCCTGCTCACCGACCCGAGCCTGTTGCGGGTGACCCTGGAGCAACTGGCCAATGACCCGAACGTCGACATGATCGGCCTGGCCCTGGCGGCTGCCAGCGGTTCTCAGGCGGTGGAGCTGGCCAACGAAATAGTGCGCATCTGCACTGAACGCGAGATACCGGTGCTGGTTGCCTGGAACGCCGACCCGGCCACGGTGCAGCAGGCCTATGACATTCTCGATACGGCAGGCATCCCGCGTTATCAGTCGCCGGTACGTTGTGCCCGCGGTGCCAGTGCGTTGTGGGCGTTCGCCCGGGCGCGGATCGAACTGGCGCAAGTGCAGAGCGAACAGCCATTGCAGCTGACCAGCCCCCGGGCCCGGCTTGCACTGGCTGGTCGCGCCACTGATCTGACCGAGTTTGAAGCGAAAAAACTGCTGCAAACCTATGGCATCGGTGTCACCCGCGAAGCACTGGCCACCAGCGCCAGAGAGGCGAGCGACATCGCCGGGGCAATGGACGGGCCGGTGGTGATGAAAATTCAATCCCCGGCCATCCCGCACAAAACCGAAGCCGGTGGTGTGCGCATCGGTGTACAGGATGGCGCCGTGGTCGCAGCCTTCGATGAGATCATCAACAACGCCCGAGCCTATGCCCCCAACTGCGTGCCCGATGGTGTGCTGGTGCAGGAAATGGTCAGTGGCGGCGCCGAGTTGATTCTCGGTATCAACAATGACCCTTTGTTCGGCCCGGCGGTGATGGTGGGCTTTGGCGGGATCTTCGCCGAGGTGATGCAGGACGTCAGTTTTCGCCTGGCACCGATCACCCGTTCCGAGGCCTGGGCGATGGTGCGCGAGTTGCGGCTGTTTGCGATCCTGGACGGTGCCCGTGGTCGGCCCAAGGCCGATCTGGACGCCCTGACCGACACCCTGATGCGGTTGTCGGCGATGGCCATCGATCTGCAAGAGCAACTGCAGGAACTGGATATCAACCCGCTGTTTGTGATGCAGGCGGGGGACGGGGTGAAAGCCGGGGATGCACTGGCAAAGCCGTTGGCCCCTGACTGCACGGTGCCGCCCGCCTGCCTGCAGGCAAGTGTGGCCGGCCTGGTCAGCGCCTGACGCGGCGCCCCGGTCATTCTGGCGGTCGCCGGTTCGGGCCGCTCCTTTGTATCGACTTCAATTTTGCAGAGTCATCGAGGGTCACATGAATATTGCTCAACAGTCCCCGGCTTTTGTAGACAGTTATTCGTCCGATGAAGTTGAACGGACCTACCGCAAGCTCACGCTGCGGCTCATGCCGTTCCTGATTATTTGCTACATCGTTTCTTATCTGGATCGCGCCAATATCAGCTTCGCCAAGCTGCAGTTCATGAACGACCTCGGGTTTTCCGAGGCTGCCTATGGTTTGGGCGCGGGGTTGTTCTTCATTGGCTATGTACTGTTCGAAGTGCCGAGCAATATCTGGATGCAGCGCATCGGCGCGCGCCGCACCCTGTTGCGAATCATGATCCTGTGGGGCCTGATTTCCAGCGCCATGATGTTCGTCAACACGCCGCTGCAATTCTATGTGATGCGCTTTTTTCTCGGGGCCGCCGAGGCGGGCTTCTTTCCGGGGGTGATCCTGTACCTGACCTATTGGTTTCCGGCCGCACGCCGGGGCCGTGTCACCGGTTTCTTCATGATGGGTGCAGCCACCGCCGGGATCATTGGCGGACCGTTGTCGACCTGGATCATGGTGCACATGGCCGATGTCCATGGTTTGCACGGATGGCAATGGCTGTTCCTGCTGGAGGGGCTGCCAGCAGTGCTGCTGGGGGTCGTGGCGTTCTATTTTCTGAGCGACCGGCCCGGCGAGGCCAAGTGGCTCAGCGAACGTGAAAAGGCCATAGTCCTGGCTGATCTGGCCAGCGAAGAGCAGGGCGAAGCCAGAGGCAAGGGCCATGGTCTGCGCGAGGCGTTGCACAACCCCAAGGTTTATCTCGGGATGGTCGGCTATTTCTGCGTGCTGGTGTCGTTCAACGCCATTGGTTTCTGGGCGCCCACCATCATCAGGGATGTGGGGGTCAAAGACTTGCTGGATGTCGGCCTGCTCTCCAGCGCCGTGTTCATCGCCGGTGCGATTGGCACCTATGTGGTCGGCCACAGCTCTGACAGGAAAATGGAACGCCGCTGGCACCTGGTTGGCTGTGGTGCGGTGATCGCCCTGTGCTTTGCGCTCCTGCCCCTGTTTGCCCATAGCATCCCGGTGGCCATCACGCTGTTGTCCATTGCCGCGGCCGCTTCATACGGCGGGTTCGTGGTGTTCTGGACCATTCCGCAAACCTTTCTGACCCGTGATACCAAGGCCAGCGGCATCGCCCTGATTACCAGCCTGGGCGGGATCGGCGCGTTCGTCAGCCCGACCCTGGTGGGCTGGATGAAATCGAGTACCGGGAGCATCTATGCCGGACTGGCGATTCTGGGCGCCATTACCTTGATCGGTGCAATCGTGATGCTGATTGCGATCCCGGCGCGCAAGCACTGAGCTACAAGGAGCAGGCCAATGCGTATACCCCTGTGGCGGCAACAAGGAAAGGACCCGGACTACCGTTTCTCGCTGGCCAATGAACGGACTTTTCTGGCCTGGATTCGCACGGCGCTCGGCTTGTTGGCCGGTGGCGTGATGCTTGAACAGTTCGCCACCACCCTGGGCCCACCCGCGGTGGTGGCGGGCCTGGCAATTGCCTTCGGGGGGTTGGCGGCGCTGCTCTCTACCCTGGCGTATGTGCGCTGGCGGGCCAATGAAATTGCAATGCGCCACGCCAGGAGCTTGCCTGCTACCTTGGCCATTCCGGTGATTGTGCTGGTGACGTTGGGCATCACTGCGATCATTGTGTGGTTGCTGGCGGCACGGATCTGGTGATGCACAGCCCCCGTGATCCCGGACTGCAGGCCGAGCGCACGGCACTGGCCTGGAACCGTACCGGACTGGCGGTGCTGGCCAACGGCTTGCTGGCGCTGCGTTCGGGGTGGGGCAGCCAGCAGACGGCGATCACTGGGTTGGCATTGGCGCTGTTGATCGCTGCGGGCGGGGTTCTGGTGTATGGCGCGTGGCGCCATCATCAGTTGCTCAATGGCACCCCGGTGACAGCCCCCGGGGTGCTGGCGGTTGCCACGGTGACAGGAGTTTCGTTGCTGGCCTGTATGGTCGGGGTGACTTCAATGCTGGCGGGTTACCCACCGTAGGAGCGAGCTGGCCTCGCGATAGAGCAATGTCAGCGCCGGATGCATAGACCGACCCACCGCCATCGCTGGCAAGCCAGCTCCCACAGGGTGCTAGCGGTTGCATCCCACCCGCTCCACCGTAGGAGCGAGCTTGCCTCGCGATGGCGCAATGTCATTGCCGGATGCATTGACTGACTCCCCGCCATCGCTGGCAAGCCAGCTCCCACAGGGTGCTAGCGGTTGCATCCCACCCACCCACCTCACCGTAGGAGCGAGCTTGCTCGCGAGCTGTTGATGTTTAAAAAGCTATCTGTCCGGCCTTCAACCATCCTGGGCGTTCATTGGGCCCGGGGACACGGGCTTGTGCTACGTGGCATGCTAGCTGCAAGGATCCGCCTGCGTTTTAAACCTCAATCAAAGGATTACCCATGCGTTATCGCCAACTGGGCAGAAGTGACATCAAGGTCAGCGTCATCGGGCTTGGGACCATGACCTGGGGCCATCAAAACAGCGAAAGCGATGCCCACCAGCAGATCGAGCTGGCGCTGGCTGAAGGCGTCAATCTGATCGACACCGCCGAGATGTATCCCACCCCGACCCATGCCGATACCTGGCGCACCACTGAACGCTACATCGGCAGCTGGCTGGCCCGAAGCGGCCGTCGCGACGATGTGGTCCTGGCGAGTAAAATTGCCGGCCCGGCCCGTGAACCCGGCGGGCAGTTGCACATTCGTGACGGCCTGACCCGGCACGACCGGCGCAATATTGTCGAAGCGCTGGACGGTAGTCTCAAGCGTCTGAACACCGACTATCTGGACCTCTATCAACTGCACTGGCCGGACCGGGCGACCAATTTTTTCGGCCAGCGTGAATACCCCTATGCCGAAGACAATCAGAGCGTGGCCATTGAAGAAACCCTGTCGGTGCTGGCCGAGCAGGTCAAGGCCGGCAAGATCCGCCACATTGGCGTGTCCAATGAAACCCCCTGGGGTGTGGCCGAGTTCATCAAGCAGAGCGAGCGTCTGGGCTTGCCGCGCATTGTCAGCGTGCAAAACCCCTACAGCTTGCTCAGCCGCCTGTATGAGGGCGGGCTCTCGGAGTTCAGCCATCGCGAAGGCGTAGGGCTGCTGGCGTATTCGCCCCTGGCCTTCGGTTCGCTGACCGGCAAATACCTGGGCGGTGCGCGTCCCGAGGGCTCGCGCCTGGCAGCGGTGTACCGCACCTTCAACCGCTATGACGGCCCGGCGGTGGACCAGGCCGTCAATGGCTACCTTGAGATCGCCAGACAACACAACCTGAGCCCGGCGCAACTGGCCCTGGCTTACGTCATCAACAAACCTTTTGTGGCCAGTGCACTGACCGGCCAGACCAGCCTGGCCCAGTTGCGCGAAAACCTCGGCGCGCTGCACCTGACCCTTGATCCAGACATCCTGGCCCAGATCGAGGCCGTCCATCAGCGCACACCCAACCCGGCGCCTTAGAAGTACGGCACCTGCGATGGACAGCGCCGCAGGCCCCATGGATGACGGGCCTGCGGCCCTTATCGCAGCCTCGTGCGTCATCAGCGACTGCACAAGAGATATAGGCTTTTCCTGGCCGTTGCCGCAGGTGACGTCCGGCAACTGTTGGCCCACCAACAGTGACCGCACACAGTGTTGGTTTTTACCCCGCATCCCCCCGCCCATTACCCCTGTTTACTGTCCGAAAAACCCGGCATGCCTTGTGCAATAGCCCTGTTCCCGGACTTTAGGCAGTAAGCCCCATGCTCGAACGCTCACCCCATCTGCGATCTCAAGGCAGACGATCCAGGTCGCTGCTCAAACGCACACCCCTCATCGGTTTTGCTGCACTGTGCAGTCTGCTGGTCGGCTGCGGCCCGGATACCTCCACGGTCGCACGCAGTGACAAGCCGGTCAGCGGCGGCACGCTGGTGTACGCCACTGACCGCGAACCCACTTGCCTGGACCCCCATGTCAGCGGGGACATGCCTCAGGTGTTTATCGGCCAGCAGTATCTCGACTCGCTGGTATCGATGGACGAGCAGGGGCAAATAGGTCCGTGGCTGGCCAAGGGCTGGGAGGTGTCGGCCGACGGCCTGGTGTACACCTTCCATCTGCGCAATGACGTGCACTTCACCGACGGCACGCCGTTCAACGCGGCAGCGGTCAAGGCCAACCTGGACCACATGGCCAATCCGAAAACCCAGTCCAGTACCGCCGGTGGTTATATCCGCCAGTACCGCAGCACCGAGGTGCTCGATGACTACACGGCAGTGGTGCATCTGGCCACACCTTATGCCGCGTTTCTGGAGGTGCTGGCCCAAGGCTTTCTGGGCATTGAATCGCCTACGGCATTGCTGCGCTCCCGTGACCAGAACTGTGAAAGCCCGGTGGGCAGCGGCCCGTTCAAGATCGTCAAATGGGACCGCCAGAGCCAGGTCGAACTGGTACGCAACCCGGATTACAACTGGGCGCCACCCACCGCCAGGCATCAGGGCCCGGCATGGCTGGAGCGCATTGTGTGGAAGTTCATCCAGGAGCCATCGGTGCGTTTTGCCTCGTTGCAGGCAGGCGAGGTCGACGTGATCGAGGCGCTGCCGCCCGAGTCCCATGAGGCGGCGCGGCGCAATCCGGACCTGACCATGCTGGTCGCCCTGCGTCCGGGCAACCCCACCAACGGCACGCTGAATATCACCCGCGCACCCTTCGATAACCTGAAGGTGCGTGAAGCCTTTGTGCGCAGCGCCGATGTCGAGGGCGCGCTGAAAAGCGTGTACTTCAATGAATTCCCCCGGGCCGGTGGCGCGCTGAGTTCGGCCACGCGCTTTTACAGTCCGGACTTCGAACATGCCCAGGATTACGATCAGGGCCGGGCCGCGCAGCTGCTGGATGAAAGTGGCTGGACCGGGCGCGACGCCGAGGGTTATCGCACCCGTGACGGCAAGCGCCTGCAGGTGCATGTGGTGATTGGCAACCGCACGCCACCCTCGGAACTGACGCTGTGGGAGCAGGTCCAGGCCACCACACGCAAGGCCGGGTTCGAGTTGCTGGTGGAGCAGATGAGCGATGTCCAGGCCACCCAGCGTCAGGCCGACTGGGACTACGACATCCGGGTGGGCTACTGGAACACCAACAGCGCAGACGTGCTGCGCATTGTGTTCGGCTCGGAGTTCGTGCAGCCGGCAGGCGTCGGTGGCTACCACCAGAACACCGCAGGGTTCGCCAGCCCGCAGTTCGACGCAATCAACCAGCAAGCCCTGGCCACCCAGGACCCCGAGCAGCGTCGAGCCCTGTACTACCAGACCCAGCAGATTGCTTCGCAGCAATACCTGCAACTGACCACCTACCCGCAAAGCTCGCGTCTGGGGATCTACAAGACCACCCAGGGCGTGCGCCTGGAGCCTTCGCTGGCGGTGACTTACCTGTATGACGCCTGGGTGAACAAATGAGAGGGGTAAACCAATGAGCGCAATCACATACTCCAATGCGCGGCACGAACGTCTGGCCCGGCTGGCCCGTCGCGCGACATGGCGTCTGGCAGGCGGGGTGCTGGTGCTGTGGGCCGTCGCGACCCTGACTTTCTTCGCCTTGCACCTGATGCCGGGTGATCCGGTGCTGGCCATTCTTGGCGGCGCCAGTGGCAACCCGACCGCAGAGACCATTGCTCAAGCCACCCGTGAGTTTGGTCTGGACAAGCCGTTGGCGGTTCAATATGCGCTGTACCTGGGGCGTCTGTTGCAAGGCGACCTGGGGATGTCCTACTCCCAGCACTTACCGGTCACGCAGGTGCTGGCCGAGCAATCCTGGGCGACCTTGCAGCTTACCTTCAGCGCCCTGGCGCTGGCCTGGCTGCTGGTCCTGGCGCTGACCGTGCTCACCGCCGGCCGTGGCCGCTGGGTGTCCAGCCTGGCCTCGCTGGCCGAAACCCTGGCCGCTGCCTTGCCGCACTTCTGGCTGGGTATTTTGCTGCTGGCGGTGTTCGCCTTCGGCCTGCGCTGGTTCCCCCCGGCCGGTAGCGATGGCTGGCGCACCCTGGTATTGCCGGCGGTGGCACTGGCCATTCCGCTGGCCGGTTTTATCGCCCAGGTCACCCGTGAATCCCTTGAACTGACACTGGAACAACCCTTTGTCCTGACTGCCCGCACCCGGGGTCTGAGCGACACCGCCGTGCGCTTCAAGCACGCCCTGCGCCATGCGGTGTTGCCCGGTATTTCATTGTCTGGCTGGGCCATCGGCGCGCTGATCAGCGGCGCGGTGGTGATTGAAGTGATCTTTTCGCGCAAGGGCCTGGGCCGCCAGTTGTATCAGGCAGTGCAGGCGCAGGACTTGCCGCTGACCATCGGCATCAGTCTGGCGGTGGCCGCCGTCTATGTGCTGGCCAACATTGTGATCGATCTGCTGTACCTGTGGATCGATCCCCGGCAACAGGGGAAAACAGCATGAGTGAACTGACTTTCGAAACCATGCTGCCCGCTGTCCGGGTTCAGCGCACAGCGTCCCGGCTGCGTCCCGGCCCCTTGCTGGCCGTGACCTTCCTGGCCTTTCTGATCATCGCGGCGCTGGCGCCGCAACTGTTTGCCCACAGCGATCCATTGGCGATTGTTCCCCACGATGCCTTTCACCCGCCGGGCTGGGCGCACTGGTTCGGCACCGATCAATCGGGGCGGGATATTTTCTCGCGGGTTATCTACGGCACCCGTCAGTCCTTGTTCATCGGCCTGGCCGCCACGGCACTGGCCATGGGCATTGCGATTGTCCTGGGTTTGCTGGGTGGCCTGGGCGGCGCCTATCTGGATCGCGGTGTCGGCTGGCTGCTGGAGATTCTGTTTGCCTTCCCCAGTCTGGTGCTGGCGCTGCTGTTCGTGGCGATCTTTGGCAGTGGCGTCGGTCCGTTGATCGTCGCCACCGGGCTGGGCGGGGCACCGGGCTATGCGCGCATGGTGCGCGGTCAAGTACTGGCGGTGCGTAACGCCGGCTACATCGAAGCCGCCGTGGCCCTGGGGCATCCGACACGGCGGATCATCCTGCGCCAGCTGTTGCCCAATGCCATGCGCCCACTGATCGTGACCCTGACCATGGGCGTCGGTCAGGCCATTGTCTGGGCCTCGGCCCTGAGCTTTCTGGGGCTGGGTGCGCCGCCGCCCGCGCCGGAGTGGGGGACCATGCTGTCGATGGGGCGTGACTTTGTCGCCAATGCCTGGTGGCTGACCTTCTTCCCCGGGCTGTTCATCGTACTGACCACGCTCTCGACCACGGTTGCGGGCCGCTATCTGCAACAACGTCTGGAGGGACGCCTGTCATGAGTGACAAACACTTGATCGTTGAAGGCCTGTCCATCGAATTCGACGGCCAGACCGTGGTGCACAACCTGTCGTTTACCCTGGCCCCGGGCAAGACCCTGGCCCTGGTCGGTGAGTCCGGTTCCGGCAAGAGCGTGACTGCCCGCAGCCTGATTGGCCTGGCGGGCGCCGGTGCGCGGGTGACTGCGCGCACTCTGAGTTATGGCGGGCAGGATCTGCTGGGGTTGTCCGAGCGCGGCTGGCGTCGACTGCGGGGCAAGGGCATCGGTTTCGTGCTGCAGGATGCGCTGGTGTCCCTTGACCCCTTGCGGCCAGTGGGCAAGGAAATCCTTGAAGTGCTCAAGGCCCACAACTGGGGCGATCGTCGCAGCCGCGCCGAGCGGGTGATCGAGTTGCTGGATAAAGTCGGAGTGCCGCAGCCCCGGTTGCGTGCCCGGCAACGTCCCGATCAACTGTCCGGTGGCCTGCGTCAGCGGGCGCTGATTGCCAGTGCGCTGGCGCTGAGTCCGGGGCTGGTAATCGCCGATGAACCGACCACCGCACTGGATGCCACGGTGCAGGCGCAGATCCTTGAAGTGCTGCAGGAAATCAAGGCCCGGGGCGACTCGTTGCTGATCATCAGCCATGACCTTGCGGTGGTGGCGCAGCTGGCGGATGAAGTGCTGGTGCTGCGCCACGGCGTAACGGTGGAGCAGGGGCCTATGCAGCAGGTGTTGCGCAACCCGCGCCACCCTTACACCCGCGCCTTGCTGGATGCGGTACCTGCCGAACATGCGCGGGGTACGCGCCTGTCGCCGGGGCAGCCGGCAGTGGGCGGGCAGCCCCGTCCGGCGGCTGACTCGCCGTTGCTGCTCAGGGCCAGCGGGCTGGGCAAGGCTTATGTCGGCCCCGATCATCAATCGCGGCAAGTGGTTGATGGCGTCAGTTTTGAACTGCGGGCCGGGCGTACTCTGGGCATCGTCGGCGAGTCCGGCTCGGGCAAGACCACTGTCGCACGCATGGTGCTGGGCCTGCTGGAACCGGATGCGGGACGGGTCGAGTTTCTCGGTCAGCCGTGGACGGCGGCGGGCAGCCAGCGGGTCACGGAAAAACAGCGGCGCCTGCATCGACGGGATATCAGCGTCATTTATCAGGACCCCCTCAGCTCGTTCGACCCGCGCTGGAGTGTTGCCCGGATCCTTGCCGACGCCCTGGATGTAGCAGGGTTCGAGGCCGGGCAACAGGCTGTGCGCATCCGCCAGTTGCTGGAGCAGGTGCGCTTGCCGGCCGACCTGGCCACCCGCCGCCCGTTGCAATTGTCGGGTGGTCAGCGCCAGCGGGTGGCGATCGCCCGGGCCATTGCCAGCAACCCGAAAGTGATTATCTGCGATGAACCGGTATCGGCCCTGGACGTATCGGTACAGGCCCAGGTGCTCGACCTGCTGGCGGACCTGCAGGCCAGCCTGGGGCTGGCGTATCTGTTTATTTCCCACGACCTGGGGGTGATCCGCCATGTCAGCGACGAAGTGCTGGTGATGCGTCACGGCAAGGTCGTGGAAAGCGCCCCAGTCGAGGCGCTGTTTGACAACCCACAGCATGAATACACCCGTCGCCTGCTGGGGGCCGTACCGCGTCTGCCCGGTGCCCAGGTGCAACTGGTGGTGCCGCCGCTGGAAGCAGAGAACAGCGCGTGGCTGTTTGATGAATCACAGCTTTGGAAAATCGCCATTTAAGCGTCATCAACCCAAGGAATTGCCATGAGTAAGCTGTTTGCTGTAACCGAACGTCCCGTTGCTACGGTGGCAGAACTCAATGCCCGTGCCGACCGCCTGTTGCCGGAGATCGGCCAGGGCGCGGCGTTGCGCGAACGCGACCGGCTGCTGCCGTTTGAGGCGGTGGCGCAGATTGCCAAAGCCGGCTTTTTTAGCGCCAGAATTCCGGTCCGCTATGGCGGCAGTGGCGGCTCGGTGAAAGAGGTCATCGGTTTATTGATCCGCATCGCGGCGGTGGACTCCAACGTTGCCCAGGCATTGCGTCCCGGCTTCGGCTTTGTCGAAGGGTTGCTGGCGTCCCGGGCGGATGATGCCGAAGGCGAGCGCGAACGCTGGTTCGAGCGCTACCTGCAGGGCGCGGTGATCGGCAATGCGGGCTGGGAAGTCGGTGGCGCCAACGGCTCGATCAGCGCCCGGATAGTGCGTGACGGCGAGCATTACCGGGCCACGGGCAACAAGTACTACAGCACCGGTTCGTTATATGCCGACTGGGTCAGCGCGGTGGCGCTGGACGAAAACGATCAGCCGGTGTCGTTCATCTTGCCGCGTAACCGTCAGGGGCTTGAGCTGCTGGACGATTTTGACTCCATGGGCCAGCGCCTGACGGCCAGCGGTACTACCCGCCTGAACAACGTACAGGTGCTGGCGCAAGAGATTCGCACCCGGACCGTGGAGGAGGGCAAGCGCACCATCGTCACGCCATTTTTGCAATTGTTCCTGGCGGCGGTGCAGGCGGGTATTGCGCGCAATGCCTTGAATGATGCGGTGGCGTTTGCCAATGAGCATGCGCGGCCGATCAAGCACAGCAGCGCCAACCGTTCGGTGGACGACCCTTACGTGGAGCTGAGCGTGGGGGACATCTCGGCCCGGGCATTCACGGCCGAGGCGGTGGTGCTGCGTGCGGCTGAGGCCATAGACCGGGCGTGGGCAGGGGATCTTGATCCGCTGTTGGTAGACCGGGCGGCGGTGGACGTGGCGCAGGCGCAATATATAGCTGCGGAGTCTGCGCTCAAGGCGGCGGAGCTGGTATTCGACGTGGGCGGGGCCTCGACCACGGGGCGGGCGCACAACCTTGACCGGCACTGGCGCAATGCCCGCACTGTGGCCAACCACAACCCCCGGCAGTGGAAAGCCGCGGCGGTGGGGGCCTGGCAACTCAAAGGCACCCCACCCCCGACCTCCGGGTTGTTCTGATCAAGGTCTGTGGACAGGGCCATGGGCTGTTACGCCGACTGCGTCGTCGAGCGCAGGCTCAGCCTGCCCAGCCCCCTCCCAGTGCCGTCAACAATCCCACGCTGGCCTGCAACTGCCGGGTGCGCAGGGCTTGTACCGCGCGCTGGGCCTGCAACGCCGCGGTCTGCGCCGTGACTACATCCAGGTAGCTCACGGCTCCGGCTTCATAACTGTTGGTGGCCAGCGCCCGGGTGTGCTCGGCGGCATTGGCTGCCGCCTGTTGGTCCAGACCTTGCTGCCTCAGGTCGCGCAACTGCGCCAGGTTGTCTTCGACCTCGCGCACCGCATGCAGCACCTGGCTGCGGTAGTGTGCCGAGGCTTCTTCGAATTCGGACCTGGCCTGGCGCTCCTCGGCATTCAGTCGCCCGCCATCAAAAATCGGCAGGTTGACCAGCGGCCCCAAGGCCCAGAAACGATTGCTCGCGGCCAGTAAATTACCGCTGCCCTGGGTTTGCCCGCCCAGTAGTCCGGTCAGGCTGAAGTCAGGGTACCAGGCGGCTTTGGCCACGCCGATTTGCGCATTGGCGGCAAACATCCGCCGTTCCGCCGCGGCGATATCGGGCCGGCGCTGCAACAGGGTGCTGGGCAAGGCGCCAGGTTGCGCCGGGAGGCTCAGGGTCTGCTTGCCGGCCGGCAATTCAAAGTTGCTGGCCGGTTCGCCCAGCAGTTCGCCAATGGCGTGTTCGGTGAGGTTGCGCTGGCCGCGCACATCGTCCAGTTGGGCCTCGGCTTCGGCCAGCTGGCTCTGGGCGCGGGTCAGGTCAAGCTCGGATGAAATCTGCCCCTGATAGCGGGCGCGGGTCAGTTGCAGGGCCTGGCTGTAATCATCCAGCGAACTGGAGAGAATGCGCTGCTGCGCATCCAGCCCGTCAAGCTGCACATACAGGCTGGCAAGCTGGCGCTGCAAGCTCAGGCGAGCCACGGCCAGGTCATCTGCCGAGGCCTGAGCCCGGGCATCGCCCGCCGCCACCTGGTTGCGGATTTTACCCCACAGGTCGAGATCGAAATTCAGCGCAAAGCCTACGGTATTGCTGTTGTATACCGCTGGCTGGTCGGAACCGCGCAGAGGCCGACTGTCCGACTGGCGCTGGCGCAGCGGTTGCCCGCTGGCGGTTATTTGCGGCAATAGCCCGGCATGCAGCTGGCTGGCATAGGCCTGAGCACCCTGGTAATGGGCCAGGGCTGCCGCCAGATCCGGGTTGGTCTTGAGCAGGCGCTGCTGCAGTTCATTCAGGCGCTCGTCGTGATACAGCCGCCACCACTGGGGTGACAGTTGATCGGCCGGTTGCGCGCTGTGCCACGGGTTGTCGCTGCTCTGTTCGCGATAGTGCTGTGGCAGGTCCAGTTGCGGCGGCCTGTAGGCCGGTGCCAGCGAGCAGCCCTGCAACGCCAGGGCCAGCAACAGGGCGCCGCGTTTAAGCTTTGGCTGCATGGGTGGCTCCTGCATCGGCAAGTTTCACCGGGTCACCTTCGCGCAGGGCGTCGGGCGGGTTGTCGATCACGGTATCGGCAGGTTTGAGCCCTTGATCAATCACCAGCCGGTCACCCAGATCCAGGCCGATATGGATGTTTTGCATGTGCACATGCCGGGCGCTGTCGAGCACCGCCACCTGGGTGCCCTGGGCGCGGAAGATCAAGGCACTGGCCGGAATGCTGACGCCATGGGTGTCGGGCGGGATCGCCAGGGTCGCCTCGGCGTAATCCCCGGGCATCAGCACATCGCCGGGGTTTGGCGCGACAAACTGTGCCATCAGGGTGCCCGAGTGCTGATCAATGGCGGCCGAATTGCCGATCAATTTCGCGCTGAAAGTCTGCCCCGGATGCTCCGGCACGCTGAGCTGCACCGGCATGCCCGGACGAATCACGCTGGCGTAGTTCTGTGGCACCGGCACGTACAGGCGCAGCTGATGGGTATCGGCGATGTCGAACAGCTCGGTGTCGCTGTCGGTATCGGCCTTGATCAGTTGGCCGATGTCGGTATGGCGCGCGGTGATGGTCCCGGCAAAGGGCGCGCGAATGGTCTTGTAGGCTTCCAGGCTGGACAGGCGCGCGTAGTCAGCTTCGGCGGCCTGGGCACTGGCCCTGGCGGCGGCAGCGTTGGAGGTTTTCTCGTCCGCCTCCTGGCGTGAGACCGAGTGGCTGGCCAGCAGGTTTTGCCAGCGCGACGCGGTGATGGCAGCCAGTCTGGCATTGGCCTGTTCTTGCAGCATGTGGGCCCGGGTCTGCGCCAGTTGCTGATCCAGGTCGGGGCTATCAATGACCGCCAGCACCTGTCCGGCGGTGACCTTGCTGCCAATATCGCTGTGCCAGCTTTTCAGGTAGCCGCTGACCCGGGCATGGATCGAGGCCTTGCTCCAGGCTTCCAGATGCGCGGGCAAACGCAGGGTGTCGCCATGGGCGTTCTGCAGCGGCTGGAACACGCTGACCACTGGCAGGGCGGCGACTTCGGTCCAGTTGGCAACCTCATGCTCGTGGCGGCTGCGGGCCGCCAGACCATTGGCCACCAGCAACGCGGCCAGGGTCAGGCCACCGATACCCAGGTACATCAAGCGCTTGGGCGAAGGTTTTGGATCAGACGACATGGGTGGTTTCTCCAGCTGCAGAGCGATTTTTTTCACGACCGTGCACCAGGCTGAACACCACGGGCACGAACAACAAAGTGGCAACAGTGGCCAGCATCAGCCCGCCAATCACAGCGCGGCCCAGCGGGGCGTTCTGTTCTTCGGAGAGGGCCAGCGGCAGCATGCCGATCATCATTGCCAGGGCAGTCATGCACACCGGCCGGAACCGGGTGTAGCCCGCTTCGAGCGCAGCCTTGAGGGCGTCGCCATGTTCCGCCAGGCGCTCGCGGCAGAAACTCACCACCAGAATCGAGTTGGCAGTGGCCACCCCCATGCACAGGATGGCCCCGGTCAGGGCCGGCACCGACAAGGAGGTGCCACTGAGGAACAGCATCCAGACGATCCCGGCCAGGGCGGCGGGTAGAGCGGTGATGATCACGAACGGGTCCAGCCACGACTGGAAGTTGACCACGATCAGCAGGTAGATCAGCACCACCGCCCCCAGCAGGCCCAGGCTCAAACCGCTGAAGGCTTCATGCAGCGCGTCGATCTGGCCGTGCAGGGTGATGGTGGCGCCTTTGGGACGCAGGTCCGAGGCGCCATCAATCACTTTTTGCACATCGGCGGCCACCGAGCCCAAATCGCGGCCCTGAATGTTGGCGTACAGATCCAGGGTTGGCTCGATGTTGTAATGGGTGACCACCGCCGGGCTCTCGCCCCGGGTGATAGTTGCCAGTCCGCCAAGGATTTGTGACTGGCCGCTGCTGCCGGTGACCGGCAAGGCTTCCAGCGAGGGCAGGCTGTCCAGCCGGTATTGCGGGGTCGCGGCCACTACCCCGTAAGACACGCCGTTCTGCGGGTTGAGCCAGAAAGTCGGTGCCACCTGGGAACTGCCCGCCAGTGAGGCCACCATGCTGTTGGTAACGTCACGTTCGGTGATCCCCAGGCCATTGGCCCGCAGCCGGTCAACCTTGACTTGCAGGGACGGGTAGCCGACCGATTGCTGAATCCGCAGATCGGCTATCCCCGGCACATGTTGCAGGCGCCGTTGCAGCTCCAGGGCATAGGTGCGATTGGCGGCGTCGTCGCGGCCGGAGATTTTCACGTCCAGCGCAGCCGGAGCACCGAAGTTGAGGATCTGGGTGCTGATATCGGCCGGCATAAAGGCAAACTGGCTGCCGGGGAAACTCTCGGGCAGGGCTTCACGCAAGCGTTTCACATAGTCGGCGGTCGGGCTGTGGTCGGCTTTGAGGGTGACTTGAATATCGCCATCCTGGGGGCCGATGGTGCCGCTGCTGCTGTAGGCCATGTCGATGCCGCTCAACGGAATCCCGATGTTGTCGATGATGGTGTCCAGCTGGTCGGCGGGGATGATTTCACGAATGCGCGATTCGATCCGGTCGAAGGCCGCCGCGCTTTCTTCAATGCGCGTACCCAGCGGCAGGCGCACATGCAGGGCCAGTGCCCCGGCATCGGTGGCCGGGAAGAAGTCCTGGCCCAGACTCGGCAGCAACACGAATGACGCCAGCACACAGGCCATGAAACCGGACAAAAAGCCTTTGCGATGGGCCAAAGCCAATTCCAGCACGCCGTAGTACCCATCGCGCACGGCCGAGAAGCGCCGTTCGAACCCTTGCTGAAAACTCAGCAGCGCCCGCACCGCTGCGCAATGTTGTGGGGTGTGTCGGTCGCCCTCGTGATGGTTGATGTAGCCATCTTCGGGGTGATGGCCCGGGCCTTGCTCCGCAACATGGGGTTTGAGCAGGAACATCGCCAGGGTTGGCACCAGGGTGCGCGACAGAATGAAGGACGAGCCCATGGCGAAAATTACCGACAGCGCCATCGGCCGGAACAGGTAGCCGGCAATTCCCTGCAACATGAACATCGGCACAAACACGATGCAGATACACAGCAGCGAAACGAATGCCGGGCCGACGATCTGCCTGGCGCCATCGAGAATCGCATCACGTACCGACTTGCCTTGTTCAAGGTGCCAGTTGATGTTCTCGATGGTCACCGTGGCATCGTCCACCAGAATCCCCACCGCCAACGCCAGCCCCCCGAGGGTCATGACGTTCAGGGTTTGCCCGCTGAGGGCCAGCAGGGCAATGGCCGAGAGCACCGCCAGCGGGATCGACACGGCAATGATCAGGGTCGAGCGCCAGCTGCCGAGGAACAGCAGAATCATCGCGCTGGTGAGCAGGGCGGCGATGATCCCTTCCTGGGCCACACTGCCCACCGACTGTTTGACGAATACCGAAGCATCGCCCAGCAGGGATGTCTTGAGTGAAGGTGGCAAGGTTTCGTTGATTCGCGGCAGCATCGAGCGGATGCCGTCGACAATCGACAGGGTCGAGATATTGCCGTTCTTCAAGGCCGGCATCAGTACTGCCCGTTGCCCGTCCACCCGCACGATGTTGGTTTGTGGCGGCGAACCGTCACGCACGTGGGCCACCTGGCCGATGGTAATCAGGGCGCCATTGACGGTCTTGATCGGCAAGTCATTGAGTTCGTCGATGGCTTTGGGGCTGTTGTTGAGCAACACCGTGTATTCATAGGTGCCGAGCTTGGCGGTGCCCACCGGGATGATCTGGTTCTGCGCCGCCAGTGCATTGCCCACGTCCTGGGCCGACAAGCCCTTGGCTGCCAGAGCCTGGGGGTCGAGGTCGAGGGTGATCTGCCGCTGTTTACCGCCCATGGGGGTCGGCATGGCCAGACCGGGCAGTGAGCTCAGGGGCAGGCGGATGTTGTTCTGCACCAGATCGCGGATTTTGGCTTCCGAGAGCGTGGGGCTGGAAAACGCCAATTGCAGGATCGGTACCGTGGAGGCGCTGTAGTTCAGAATCAGCGGCGGGGTGATCCCCGGCGGCATCTGTTTGAGTACGGTTTGAGATACCGCGGTCACCTGGGCGTTGGCAGTGCGGATATCGACGCCGGGCTGGAAGAAAATCTTCACGATGCCCATGCCGGGCAAAGACTGCGACTCGATGTGTTCGATGTCGTTGACCGTGGTACTGAGCGAGCGCTCGTAGGTGTAAATCACCCGGCCGGCCATATCTGCCGGTGCCAGGCCGGTGTATTGCCAGACGACGGCGACCACCGGAATACCAATGTCGGGAAATACATCAGTGGGCGTGCGCAGAGCTGCCAGCGGCCCGATGATGCAGATGAAAATCGCCAGCACGATAAACGTGTAGGGCTTGTGCAGTGCGGTCTTTACCAGCCCGAGCATGCCTGAACCTCCGAGGAGTGGAATTGCAAACCTCGGCAGTCTTACCGCCGGATCTTAACGATCCGCTTTCAGCCAGGTGAAGGATCCTTTAGGAAAGAGCTGAAAATCCCTTCACTTTCATTCATTTGGCGCAACACACGCTGAGTCGCAAGCTTGAGGCCTGTTCGACGGGTCAGCCTGTCGTCCCTTTTCAACTTTGTGCGAGGCGTACTTGCGATGACTCTTAAACCGCTGTTGCTGGTTCCGTCCCTGGGCCTGGTGTTGTTGCTGTCGGCCTGTGCCGGACCGATGCCCAAACAAGACCCGGGTGAAGCCTGGATCGGTCTTAAGGAAGAGGGCAACAGTGACCTGATGGCCGAGCGGGTAGACGGCAAGAACATCAATGATGGTCGCTATTTTGAAGTCACCCCTGGAGCTCACCGGCTGGACGTGACCTTGTTTGAGGGGGCCACTGGTGATGAAAACCAGGTCGATTGCCAGGGCAGGGTCAATTACCGGCAATTCAAGGCCGGAGAGCGTTACCAACTGATCGAGTCGAGCCTGGGGCCTGAAGTCAGCGCGACGCTGGTGGACTCCCACGGCAAGGAAGTGGCGCACACCGCGGACTTCACCTGCATGCCGGGCTGAGATCCCCGGACCCACCGCCTCTGCAGGAGCGAGCTGTTGCGATTTGCGCTGAAAAGCTCGCGAGGCAAGCTCGCTCCTACAGAGGAGGAGGCGTACTGCGGGATACGATTTCACTGACACCCCGCAACACCTGTAGGAGCGAGCTTGCTCGCGAGCCGTTGCGAATTGCGCTGAAAAGCTCGCGAGGCAAGCTCGCTCCTACAGAGGGGGGGAGGCGTACTGGGGGATACGATTTCACTGACACCCCGCACACCTGTAGGAGCGAGCTTGTCTCGCGAGCTGTTGCGATTTTCGCCGAAAAGCTCGCGAGCAAGCTCGCTCCTACAGGTGTTTCGGGGGCTTTAGAATGAGCGGACGATCTTGCCCAGGGTCTCCATGGCCTTTTCACTGGCTTCGTTCCACGGGCTGCCGTAGTTCAGGCGGATGCAGTTGCGAAAGCGCTGGGTGGCCGAAAAAATGGGCCCCGGGGCAATGCTGATGCCTTGGGCCAAGGCCATCTGGAACAACTTGAGAGAGTCCATTTGCTCGGGCAGTTCCAGCCACAAGAAATACCCGCCCGACGGCTGGCTGACCCGGGTTTGCGCCGGGAAGTAGCGGGCTATCGCCGCCAGCATCGCGCTCTGTTGTTCTTCCAGGGCATAGCGCAGTTTGCGCAGGTGGCGATCGTAGCCGCCATGTTGCAGGTAGTCGGCAATCGCGGCCTGGGCCGGCATCGAGGCGCACAGCGAGGTCATCAGTTTGAGACGCTCTATTTTCTGCGCATATCGACCCGCCGCCACCCAGCCGATGCGATAGCCCGGGGCCAGGCTTTTGGCAAATGAGCCGCAATGCATCACCAACCCTTCGCTATCAAAGGCCTTGGCCGGTTTGGGCGCGTGCTGGCCGTAATACAGCTCGGCGTACACGTCATCTTCAATCAACGGCACCTGGTGGCCGCGCAACAGTTCCACCAGCGCCTGTTTTTTGGCCTCGGGCATGGTCGCGCCAATCGGGTTCTGAAAACTGGTCATGCACCACACCGCCTTGATCGGATGGCGCTCCAGGGTTTGCGCCAGCACCCCCAGGTCGATGCCGTCACGGGGATGCACCGGGATTTCCACGGCTTTGAGTTTGAGCCGCTCCAGCACTTGCAGGCAGGCATAGAACGCCGGCGCTTCGATGGCCACCAGGTCGCCGGGTTCGGTGACGGCCTGCAGGCACAGGTTCAAGGCTTCCAGGGCACCATTGGTGATCAGCAGCTCTTCCATGGGCAGCATCAGCCCCCCGACCATATACCTCAGGGCAATCTGGCGCCGCAGTTGCGGGTTGCCCGGGGACATGTCGGTGACCACCATGCGCGGGTCCATTTCACGGCTGGCGGTGGCCATGGAGCGGGCCAGCCGCTGTAGCGGAAATAAGGTCGGACTGGGGAACGCCGAACCGAAGGGCACGGTGTGCGGGTCTTTCATTGAGTCCAGCACCGAGAACACCAGAGCGCTGACATCCACTTCGGTGGATTCGGTCACATGGCTGCTGAATACCGGCTCGGAAAACGGACTCGGTGCATGCACGTTGACGAAGTAGCCGGAACGCGGCTTGGCCCGGATCAGGCCACGGCGTTCCAGCAGGTAATAGGCTTGAAACACGGTGGAGGGGCTAACCCCGTAGGTCTGGCTGGCATAACGTACCGAAGGCACGCGCTGGCCGGGGCCGAGCACCCCGCTGCGAATCAGTTCAGCAATATCGTCGGCGAATTTTTCGTAGCGTTTCATTAATAAGGCTCGGCTAATCCTGCAGGAGCGAGCGTGCTCGCGATGGCTCACTCCGGTCAGTCTGATTGACCGTGCTGATGCTATCGCGAGCACGCCCGCTGCCACAGGGATTTATCGTTTATCGATTCAACGGTGCCACAAAACGGCTCTTGGCCACACTGCGTACGCTCGGTTGATCTGTGTCGGTGACCACAAACCCGATGGTTTGCGAACTGCTTTTCGGGCGTTCGGCCAACAGTGCGACCGATACCGGCACATCGACAATTTCGCCGGGGGCCAGGGTCAGCTCGGTCTTGCCCTGTAGGCGGAAGTCCTGGTTGTCTTGCAGCGATACCCGGTAATGCTGCGGCTCCTGGGTCTTGTTGATGATTTTGAGGCTGTAGATGTTCTCGATCTGGCCCTGACTGTTTTCGCGAAACAGCCCCCGGTCCTTGATCACATCCAGTGACACCATTGAGCGCTGGTCAAGCGCCACCACCAGGGCCCCGATCATCAGCACCAGCACCGCTGCGTAGCCAATCAGGCGCGGGCGCAGCAAATGGGTGGTGCCGCCCTGTAACTGGTGTTCGGAGGTGTAGCGCACCAGCCCGCGGGCGTAGCCCATTTTGTCCATCACCGTATCGCAGGCGTCGATACAGGCCGCGCAGCCGATGCATTCCATCTGCAGGCCATCGCGAATGTCGATGCCGGTGGGGCAGACCTGCACGCACATCTGGCAGTCGATGCAATCGCCCAGACCTGCCTGCGCCGGTTCGACCCCGCGTTTGCGCGGGCCGCGGCTTTCGCCACGGTTCACGTCATAGGAAATGGCGAGGGTGTCCTTGTCGAACATCACGCTCTGGAACCGCGCGTAAGGGCACATGTGCATGCACACCGCCTCCCGCAGCCAGCCGGCATTGATATAAGTGGCGCCGGTGAAAAACAGCACCCAGAACAGACTGATGCCGGCCATTTCCAGGGTCAGCAGCTCAGTGGCCAGGGGCCGGATCGGGGTGAAATAACCGACAAAGGTCAGCGCCGTCATCACGCTGATTGCCATCCACAGCGCGTGCTTGGCAGTGCGGCGCAGGATCTTGTTCAGGCGCCAGGGTGCGGCCTGGAGTTTTATGCGCTGATTCCTGTCACCTTCGGTGATCTTCTCGCACCACATAAACAGCCAGGTCCAGGTACTTTGCGGGCAGGTGTAACCACACCACACCCGGCCAGCGAAAACCGTGATCGCAAACAGGCCGAAGGCGGCAATGATCAGCAACGCCGACAACAGGATGAAATCCTGCGGCCAGAACGTCGCCCCGAAAATATGGAACTTGCTTTCGGACAGGTCCCAGAGGACGGCTTGTCGACCGTCCCAATTGAGCCAGACCGTGCCAAAGAACAGCAAAAACAGAAAGCCGGCACCGACTATGCGCAAGGTTCGGAACAGACCGGTGAAACTGCGGGTGTGGATCAGGTTGTCGCTGGAGCGGCTTTTATTTTTTGCGGCCCTGGGTCGCGAAGCCTCGAATGTTTCAAGTATCTGGACGGGAATTTGTTCGCTCATGGTCTTTCGCTCATCAGCCTCCATCAGGCCTGAGCACTATCCCCTGCGAACTGTTTGCATAACAGACTCAGTTATTTGATTAAAAACCGGATCAGATGTGTTTTCAGGGTGACCTGCGACAACTTGCTGCACCCTGGTCGCGGCCACGTGCAGCAGGGGCCGGGCGCCTTTAACCCAGGCGCCGGCGGGTAATCCTGATCGGGGTCAATTAAATCACCGAATCACCCAGGATGAGCCCATGCTGGGGCTCATCAGTCCTGCAGCTTCAGATAATTGACTCACTGCCCCCGGCCCGCAGCAACTCGCGGCTGTCCTTGGCGCCCGCCGCAACCAGGGCTTCGGCTTCGTCCGAGGTAATGGCAATGCGCAGGCCGTTCATCAGCGCCATGCACATTCTCGAGGCGTGGTCTGTGATGACTTCTACCCGCTCGGCCGGGGAGTGCTCCGAGCCTTCGGGTGATTCATACCAGCAGCTTTTGTCGGCATCGATTGTGATAGTCATCAGCGTGGTCCTTTTATGGAGGTTAAACGTTAGTGCGTGGAAAACCGGCCGGGTTCGATCGAATGGATTGGCGGTCATTGGCTGCGGGTTGCGCCCGCTGCGCCCCCGATCGCAACCGTCAGCGACCGGGCAGGTCAAACAGCGCTCAAGACGGGCATCAGATTCTCATCGGCGCATCTTCGCAGGGAGGATCGCCAATCGGGTCGGGGTCCTTGAGCGGCGGATCCTCTTCCGGAACCGGCTCGGCATCACCGGGCGGTAACACCGGGTCGTCAATATTGGGATCGGGGGTTTCTGCGGGAATGGGGATATTCATGGACATGGCCTCATTGCTGCATGGAAAGGATTACAGCCGGTCGACCTCATTGAAGGCCGCTCGGTTCCCCGGCCAATGACCAACGGAGTATCGGCATTTAGTCTGAACTTTTAATTCTTTCCCCCGCTCCCAACCAGGTGCCCGGTGATCGATGCCGGGAATGGCTTTGATACGACCACCCATAAACGTCTGCGGGCGTGAGGAGTGCTGCTCGATGACTGCTGATTTCCCGCAAGACCCTGATTCCACTGTGACGTTGCCGTTATCCCAGGCATTGCTGTTGCCGCGCATTGTTATTGAAGCCACGTCCCCGGTGCTCGAAAACGGTGAGTTCGCGGTCAAGGCGACTGCGGGGCAGCAGGTCGACGTGCTTAGCAAAGTGTTTGTTGACGGTCACGAGCAGCTGGCAGTCATGCTGCACTGGCGTCTGGCCAGTTCCGCGCACTGGTCGGCAACGCCTATGCATTTTTTAGGCAATGACAGCTGGAACGCACAGTTTCCGGTGCCCGAAGTGGGGCGCTATCTGTTTTGCATCGAGGCCTGGATTGATCGCTATGCCAGTTTTTGCCATGAGCTGGAGAAAAAGCATCAGGCAGGCATTGCCGTCAGTCTGGAGTTGCAGGAAGGGCGGATTCTGGTACAGCACGCCATCGAGCTCAGTCAGGGTGAACGGCGCGAACAGTTGCAGGCGTTGCTCGGGCAACTGTCTGGTCTGCTGGAGACCGAGCAGGTGGCGCTGTTCATGCACGAACACAGTGCGCAATTGATGGCCGAGGCACAAAACCACGCGTATTTGAGCCTGAGCCCCGAGTACCCGGTGGAGGTTGAACGGCCATTGGCGCAGTTCGCCAGCTGGTACGAGCTGTTCCCCCGTTCGGTCACTGACGATCCTGCCCGCCACGGCACTTTCAATGATGTACACCAGCGCCTGCCGATGATTCACGACATGGGTTTTGACGTGCTGTATTTCCCGCCGATCCACCCCATTGGCCGCCGACATCGCAAGGGCCCCAATAACGCGTTGCAGGCCGGGCCGGACGATCCGGGCAGCCCCTATGCCATCGGCAGCGAAGAGGGAGGGCATGACGCGATCCACCCGCAACTGGGCAGCCGTGACGACTTCCGGCGCCTGGTGGCCGCTGCCGCGGACCACGGCCTGGAAATCGCTCTGGATTTTGCCATTCAGTGTTCTCAGGACCACCCGTGGCTCAAACAGCACCCCGGATGGTTTAACTGGCGCCCCGACGGCAGCATTCGCTACGCGGAAAACCCGCCGAAAAAGTATCAGGACATCGTCAATGTCGATTTCTATGCCCCGGATGCGATTCCCGGCCTGTGGCTGGAGTTGCGCGACATCGTGCTGGGCTGGGTGGACGAGGGGGTAAAAATCTTCCGCGTCGACAACCCGCACACCAAGCCTCTGCCGTTCTGGCAATGGCTGATCGCGGATGTACGTGCCCAGAACCCCGAGGTGATGTTCCTCGCCGAGGCGTTCACCACCCCGGCCATGATGGCGCGCCTGGGCAAGGTCGGTTACACCCAGAGCTACACCTATTTCACCTGGCGCAACACCAAGGCCGAGCTGGCAGCCTATTTCACTGAGCTGAATCAAAGCCCGTTGCGTGAGTGCTTCCGGCCCAACTTCTTCGTCAATACCCCGGACATCAACCCCGGCTTCCTGCATGACTCGGGGCGCCCCGGCTTTTTGATCAGGGCCGCGTTGGCAACCATGGGCTCGGGCCTGTGGGGCATGTACAGCGGCTTCGAGCTTTGCGAGTCGGCGGCGGTGCCGGGCAAAGAGGAATATCTGGACTCGGAGAAGTATCAGATCCGCCCCCGTGATTTCAGTGCGCCGGGCAATATCGTGGCCGAAATTGCCCAGCTCAATCGCATCCGCCGCCAGAACCCGGCCTTGCACAGCCACCTGGGCCTGACCCTGTACAACGCCTGGAATGACAACATTTTGTACTTCGGCAAACGCAGCGCCGATGGCAGCAATTTTGTGCTGGTGGCTATCAGTCTCGATCCCCATAACGCCCAGGAAGCTCATTTCGAGTTGCCGTTGTGGGAAATGGGCCTGGCCGATGACGCCTGGACCTCGGGGGAAGATTTGATGAACGGCCATCGCTGGACCTGGTATGGCAAAACCCAATGGATGCGCATCGAGCCCTGGCATCAGCCGTTCGGCATCTGGCGGATCAAACCCCTTTAAGCCCCTCTTGCCGGGCGGCTTCACTGGCCCCGGGCAACCGAATCAGCAGGTATTTCCCTTATGGCAAACCAACCCGCATCGGCCAGCTTTATCAAGGACCCGCTCTGGTACAAGGACGCGGTGATCTACCAGGTGCATATCAAGTCATTTTTCGATTCCAATAACGACGGTATCGGCGACTTTCCCGGCCTGATCAGCAAGCTGGATTATATCGCCGAGCTGGGGGTCAACACCTTGTGGCTGCTGCCGTTCTATCCCTCGCCGCGGCGCGATGATGGCTACGATATTGCCGATTATCGAGGCGTGCATCCGGACTACGGCACCCTGGCCGACGTCAAACGTTTTATCGCCCAGGCCCACAAGCGCGGTCTGCGGGTAATCACTGAACTGGTGATCAACCACACCTCGGATCAACACCCCTGGTTTCAAAAGGCCCGCCGTGCCAAGGCTGGCTCCAGAGCTCGGGATTACTACGTGTGGTCGGATACCGATGAAAAATACGACGGCACCCGGATCATTTTTCTCGACACCGAAACCTCGAACTGGACCTGGGACCCGGTCGCCGGCCAGTACTTCTGGCACCGCTTTTACTCCCACCAGCCGGACCTGAATTTCGACAACCCGCAGGTGATGAAAGAAGTGCTGGCGGTGATGCGCTACTGGCTGGACATGGGCATCGACGGCCTGCGCCTGGATGCCATTCCGTACCTGATCGAGCGCGATGGCACCAATAACGAAAACCTGCCCGAGACCCATCAGATCCTCAAGCAGATCCGCGCCGAAATCGATGCCCATTACCCCGACCGCATGCTGCTGGCAGAGGCCAATCAATGGCCCGAAGACACCCAGCAGTATTTTGGCGACAGCGATGGCATCAATGGTGATGAGTGCCACATGGCCTTCCACTTTCCGTTGATGCCGCGCATGTACATGGCCCTGGCCCAGGAAGACCGCTTCCCGATCACCGATATCCTGCGCCAGACCCCGGAAATTCCGGCGAATTGCCAATGGGCGATTTTCCTGCGCAACCATGATGAGTTGACCCTGGAAATGGTCACCGACAAGGAACGCGATTACCTGTGGAACTACTACGCCGCCGACAAGCGGGCGCGGATTAACCTGGGGATTCGTCGGCGTCTGGCGCCGTTGATGGAACGTGATCGCCGGCGCATCGAGCTGCTCAACAGCCTGTTGTTATCGATGCCGGGCACGCCGACCCTGTATTACGGCGATGAAATTGGCATGGGGGACAATATTTACCTCGGCGACCGCGACGGGGTGCGTACGCCGATGCAGTGGTCGATTGACCGTAACGGCGGATTCTCGCGGGCCAACCCGGCGAGCCTGGTGTTACCGCCGATCATGGATCCGCTGTATGGCTATCAATCGGTGAACGTTGAGGCCCAATCCGGCGATCCGCATTCATTGCTCAACTGGACCCGGCGCCTGCTGTCCGTGCGCCAGCAGCAACAAGCCTTTGGTCGCGGCAGCTTGAAAATGCTGTCCCCCAGCAACCGGCGGATTCTGGCGTACATTCGCGAATACACCGACGGCGACGGCAAGACTGAAACCATCCTCTGCGTGGCCAACGTGTCGCGCAGCGCCCAGGCGGCAGAGCTGGAGCTGTCCGAATTCGCCGGGCGGGTACCGGTGGAGATGCTGGGGGGCAATGCCTTTCCGCCCATTGGCCAGATGGACTTCATGCTGACCCTGGCGCCCTACGGTTTTTACTGGTTTTTGCTGGCTGCCGAGAATCAGATGCCGAGCTGGCACGCAGAACCGGCGCAAAGCCTGCCCGAACTGCTGACCCTGGTGCTCAAACAGCGCCTTGAAGAGTTGCTCGATACCCCGCCGCGGACCACTCTGGAAAACGTGATCCTGCCGGCGTGGTTACCCAAACGCCGCTGGTTCGGGCAAAAAAATGCACCGGTCGAGCAGGTCAAAATTCTCCACGGCACCCGTTTTGGCGATGCCTTGCACCCCATGTTGCTGACCGAGGTACAAGTCACCAGCGGCGGCGAACAGCACCATTATCAAGTGCCCCTTGGGGTATTGGGCGAGGATCAGGCAAGCAGCACGTTGGCCCAGCAATCGGTACTGTCGCGGCTGCGGCGTGGCCCTCAGGTCGGTTTCATGACCGATGCTTTTGCTCTTGAAGCCTTTGTCAGGGCCGTACTGGCGGGCATGCAAAGCGGCGAGACAATCAGCAGCAGCGCCGGCACTATCAGTTTTACGGCCACCGCGCAGCTGGCGGCCCTGGGGCTCAACGAACAGAGTGAAGTGCGTTATCTCACGGCCGAACAATCAAATAGCTCGGTGGTGATCGGCGGCGCCATGGTGCTTAAGCTGATCCGCAAAATCAGCAGTGGTCAGCATCCGGAGCTGGAGCTGGGTGCCTACCTGACCGAGGCCGGGTATCAGCATATTTCTCCGTTGCTGGGGGCAGTGGTGCGCCATGGAACCGGGGGCGAAGAGACCTTGCTGATGATTGCCCAGGGCTATTTGAGTAACCAGGGCGATGCCTGGACCTGGACCCAGAACAACCTGGAACGGGCCATTCGCGACGAAATGGCCGACGCCATGTCCGAGCACGAACAGCATTACAACGCCCTGGTCGAACTGGCAGATTTTGCCGGTTTGCTCGGCCAGCGTCTGGGGGAGATGCACGGGGTGCTGGCGCAAGCCAGCGACAACCCTGACTTTGCCCCTCAGACCACGTCCGAGGCCGATACCCGGCAGTGGGCAAGCCATATCAACGGGCAATTGAAGCAGGCCTTGAAACTGCTCAAACAACATCTGCCCGAGCTTGGCGAGCCTGAGCAAAAACAGGTGAAAAAACTGCTGGCGCAACAAGGCGCGATCACCGCCCATGTCCAGCAACTGGCCAAGAGAACCCAGGGTGGCCTGAAGATCCGGGTGCATGGCGACCTGCATCTGGGGCAGGTGCTGGTGGTCAAGGGCGATGCCTACTTCATCGACTTTGAAGGTGAGCCTGCGCGCCCGCTGTCAGCCCGGCGCAGCAAGCACAGCCCCTATAAAGACCTGAGCGGGGTATTGCGCTCGTTCGATTACGCAGCGGCCATGGCGGTCAGCAACGTGCAACAGTCGGATCACTCGGATCAGGCTGACGATGCACGGCAACGGGTGGTTGAACGCTATTTGCAAGAAGCCCGGACAGCATTGGTCGATGCATACCGGCAAGCAACAGCTAGCCTTGCCCATGACTGGAAAGTGGCCGGGGGCGAGGATGCCGCACTGGCGCTGTTCAGTCTGGAAAAGGCGGCCTATGAAATTATCTATGAAGCGGCAAATCGGCCTGCCTGGTTGCGGGTTCCCTTGCAGGGTTTAAGCGATTTGCTCACCCACTTGCCAAGTACGGCCAAGCCTTTACCGGATGGAGAGAAGTGATGAGTTCAAACAAGGTTCCTGGCCCGGGGAAAATGGCTGTGCTGCCCGCGCGCGACGATATCGAAGCACTGATCAACACTCGGCACCGGGACCCTTTTGCGGTGTTGGGGCCGCACCCGGACGGTGAGGGCGGGCAAGTGATACGGGCATTTTTGCCCGGTGCCCTGAGCGTCAAGGTAGTGGCCCGCGACTCGGACGAGGTGATTGGCACGCTGGACAGCAGCGAGGTCCCGGGCCTGTTTGCCGGGCATTTTGCCGATGTCCGCGGCTATCGGCTAAGCATCAGTTGGGCCGGTGGCGAGCAGACCAGTGAAGATCCTTACAGCTTTGGGCCTTTGCTGGGGGAAATGGACCTGTATCTGTTTGCAGAGGGTAATCACCGGGACTTGAGCAGTTGTTTCGGCGCCCAGGTCATGAGCGTCGATGGCGTTCCCGGTGTGCGTTTTGCGGTGTGGGCGCCGAATGCGCGGCGAGTCTCGGTGGTGGGGGATTTCAATATCTGGGATGGCCGCAGGCACCCCATGCGCCTGCGCCATCCAAGCGGGGTCTGGGAGCTGTTTATTCCGCGTCTTGCGCCCGGTGAAGCCTACAAGTACGAAATTCTTGGGGCCAACGGTATCTTGCCGCTCAAGGCTGATCCGGTGGCGCTGGCCACCCAGTTGCCGCCCGATACGGCCTCCCGGGTGGCCTCGCCGCTGCAGGTGGACTGGCAGGACGCGGCCTGGATGCAGAGTCGCGCTGAACATCAGAAGCCGGACGCGCCATTGTCCATTTATGAATTGCACGCCGGCTCCTGGCAGTGCGAGGTCGACGATATCGGCGAAGTTGCGCGCCTGTATAACTGGCATGAACTGGCAGAGCGCCTGATCCCTTACGTACAGAAACTGGGGTTCACCCATATCGAGCTGATGCCGATCATGGAACACCCGTTTGGCGGTTCGTGGGGCTATCAGCCCTTGTCCCAGTTTGCGCCGAGTGCCCGATACGGTTCGCCGGATGATTTCGCAGCCTTCGTCAATGCCTGTCATGTGGCCGGGATCGGGGTGATTCTGGACTGGGTGCCCGCGCATTTTCCCAACGATACCCATGGCCTGGCGCAATTTGACGGCACGGCGCTGTATGAATATGCCAACCCGCTGGAGGGCTATCACCAGGACTGGAACACCTTGATCTACAACCTGGGGCGCACCGAAGTCCATGGCTTCATGCTGGCCTCGGCGTTGCACTGGCTCAAGCATTTCCATATCGACGGCCTGCGGGTGGATGCGGTGGCCTCGATGCTGTATCGCGATTACTCGCGCAAAGCGGGCGAGTGGGTGCCGAACATTCATGGGGGCCGGGAAAACCTCGAAGCCATTGAGTTCTTGCGCCATCTCAACGACGTGGTGGCCCTGGAGGCCCCCGGCGCCCTGATGATTGCCGAAGAGTCCACCGCGTGGCCGGGGGTCAGTCAGAGTACCCAGCAGGGCGGTCTGGGTTTTGCCTACAAATGGAACATGGGCTGGATGCATGATTCGCTGCACTACATCCAGCAGGACCCGATGTACCGTGCCCATCATCACAACGAGTTGAGCTTTGGCCTGGTGTACGCCTGGAGCGAGCGCTTCATCCTGCCGATTTCCCACGATGAAGTGGTGCACGGCAAGCATTCACTGATCGACAAGATGCCCGGGGATCGCTGGCAAAAATTCGCCAACCTGCGGGCCTATCTGAGTTTTATGTGGGCGCATCCGGGCAAGAAGTTGCTGTTTATGGGCTGTGAGTTCGGACAGTGGCGCGAGTGGAACCACGATCAGCAACTGGACTGGTACTTGCTGCAATACCATGACCACCAGGGGGTGCAGAAGCTGGTGGGTGATTTGAATCGCCTGTACCGCGAAGAACCGGCGCTGCATGACCAGGACGATGTGGCGCAAGGCTTTCAATGGCTGATCGGGGATGATGCGACCAACAGTGTCTATGCCTGGCTGCGCTGGAGCAAGGCGGGCAAACCGCTGCTGGTGGTCGCCAACTTCACCCCGGTGCCTCGTCCGGGATATCGCATTGGCGTACCGTTTTCCGGTACCTGGCAAGAGGTGCTCAACAGTGATGCGGATACTTATGCCGGTTCCAACTATGGCAATGGCGGGGGAGTGATGACCCAGGCCTTGCCAAGTCATGGTCAGGAGGTTTCGCTGGCATTGAATCTGCCGCCGCTGGGGGTTCTGATTTTACAGCCGACGTGATGCCTGGTGGTGTGCCCCGGTGCTTTTCCTTTTCAGCCTGCCGGGGCAGATTTTTCCGGGTAGTCGCTGACGAGCAACGAGGCTGCGACAAGGGGCAGCAGGCCCTTCAGTTGCGGGGGGCTGCTACGCAGTCCATCGCAGCCTCGTCAGCGACTACAGGTGAGAGGCCACGAGTGTGACGGTCCCAGGGCAACCGGGCGCAGCCTTCGGCAACTGCCGCTACCAACGATTGTTCACAGATGCACTTCCACCGCCAACGGCAGGTGATCCGAGAGATGGGGCCACGGTTTGTGGCCCAGGATGGTCGGGTGATGACTGGAGGCATTGCGCAGGTAAATCCGGTCCAGACGCAGCAGCGGCCAGCGCGCCGGGTAGGTCCTGGCCAGTTTGCCGTGGTGACGTTCAAATACTTCGTGCAGGTCGTCACGCTGGGAAAGCATGGCATTGCCTTGCTCTTTCCAGTCATTGAAATCACCGGCAATGATCACCGGATCGTCAGGCGGCAAGGACTTGAGCAACTGATTGAGCAGCACGATCTGCAACTGTCTGTGGCTTTCCAGCAGGCTCAAGTGGACGCATATCGCATGCACGTTCTCGTGCCCCGGGACATCCAGCACGCAGTGCAGCAGGCCACGCCGTTCCGGGCCGGTGATGGATACATCGAGGTTGCGGTATGACTTGATCGGGTACTTGGACAAGACCGCATTGCCGTGATGACCGTCGGGGTATACCGCATTGCGCCCGTAGGCGTAGTCGGTCCACATGCTGTCAGCCAGGAATTCATATTGCGATACCTGTGGCCAGGCGTCGTAGCGCGATGCGTGCTTCTCATGTTCGCCCAGCACTTCCTGCAGAAAAACCAGGTCGGCCGATGTACTGCGTACGGCGTCGCGCAGTTCGGGCAGGATGAAACGGCGATTGAAGGCGGTGAAGCCCTTGTGCATGTTGACCGTGAGCACCTTCATTCGGTGTACATCAGGCACTGCGCCCGGGGCGGGTGACTCAATGTCGTTACCGGCAATATCAAGGGTCATGGTTTCTCCTGGGTTGTCAGGGTCCGACCCGGTGCGAGCCTGGCCGTTCAACACAGGCTATTTATAGCGCACCGGGCCGTGGGTCCGGTTGATGTTGATCAGCTGCCGGGGCGATCAGCAGTGACTTCAGGTAATCGCCGAAGCCACCCCTGGCGCGGCAGTCCAGCCGGGCACTGGTGGTCACCCTGGGCCGGTGGCTCCAGGCGATGGAGGCACCACTGGCCTGCAGCCGCTTCACAAGATGCACATCTTCATGGCACGCCAACGGCTGAAAACCTCCAGCATCGCGATATGCCCGGGCACTGAAGCCCAGGTTGGCGCCATGAATGTGCCGATGCCCGTCCCGGGCCTCATAGGCCGCCAGATATCGGGCGCGGGCAGGGGCATCGACCAGGGGGCCCCAGTCATCGATCCGCACGGTGCCGCATACGGCATCGGTATTGAGCGCCAGTTGCGCCACCAGCCAGTCATCGGCTACCAGGCTGTCTGCGTCGGTGCAGGAGATCCATCGCGCCCCCTGCTCAAGCAGCCACTGTGCACCGGTGCCCCGGGCGACTCCGACATTGCGGGCCTTGATGTGCAGCACCTTGATGTCGTACTTGGCGGCTATGTCTGCCGAACCATCGCTGCAACTGTCGAGCACCAGCGTCACCTTGACCGCCTCGCCGTTGAGTTCGGGGTGCCGGGCTGCCGTGAGCGCAGCTTGCAGGCATTGCGCGAGCAGATCTTGCTCGTTGTGAGCAGGTATCAGAATGCCGATCATCGCAGGCCCTCCTGGCTTGCCACTGACATAGGGTCGAGGCCCCAGACTTCAAGTACAAAATCATCTTCCAGGTGCTGCGCGAGCCGGCTCAGCCCCAGGCCGGCATGCAGCAGGCCATGCACTTGATCCCCGGCCAGGGCGCAGCCCTCGATGGCCGGGCGCCAGTGACAGGCCAGTACCTGTCCCTGCTCCGCAAGGCTGCCCGCGATCCGCTCAATCATGGACTGCAACTCGTTGGCATCCAGGTAGTAGCCCAGTTCACTGAGTACGATCAGGTCAAAACGGCCACTGGCCCAATCCGCCGGTAACCGGCTCTGGCGAACTTCAACGTTCGGGCAGTGGCTCAGGCGTTGCTGTGCCAGTTCGACCGCCCTGGCGGCTGCGTCGCAACACAACAGGCGATCAGTGCGCTGGGCCAGGCCTGCACTTAACTCGCCATTGGCACAGCCCAACTCATAGATCGACCCATAATGCTGACGCGGCAAGCTGGCCAGGGTCAGTGCGCGTTTGCGCTGTTCGTACCAGCGCTCGCGAAAAGCCCACGGGTCCGGGTTCTGCTCATACAGCTGATCAAAAAAAGCCGTGGAAACACCCATGTTTCACTCCTGTACAAAGACTATTTCGTAGGGGCGCAGCAGGCGCTCGAGTGCCAGGGCCGGCAAAATCGGGCCTGAGCCGGTACTCGGGTCGTCCTGCAACTGACTGCTGAACGCACTGGCCGCATAGCGTTTACGCGCCATGGCACTGGGGCTGAGGTTGATTTTGTACGCGCGGGCCCAAGGTACCCGGGCATCGTCATCGCGGGCCCAGTGCCAGGTCCAGATCGGCAGCTCATGCAGGGTCGCGCCCACCGCTTTGGCGGCAGTGCTGCTGGCGCGGCCGACCGCATCGTGATCGCTGTGGCCGTCCTCGCGCCAGGTCGCGAACAGCACATCACCGGGGCGTAACTGCTGCTCGATAAACACTGCCACCGCGGCCTCCCGGGTGGCGACCTGACTGTCCTCAAACCCTGCCCGTAGCCATTGCCACTGGGGTAGTGCGAGCCCCAGGCGGCGCAGCGCTTCTTCGGACTCCTGAACGCGCAACGCGCCCAGCTGCTGCGCGGGCCATCGGGTTGACCCCGGGTGGCTGGCAGTGCCGTCGGTGACCGAGATAAGCAGCAACTCACGGCCGGACGCGCCGATCATTTGCAGCAAGCCACCGCTGCCCAGTATTTCGTCATCCGGGTGCGGGGCAATGATCACCGCGCGGGCGCCTTCGGGTACCAGGTCCGACAGCTGTATTTCCGGCAACCCGGCCAGGCGCCGGGATTCGCTCCAGTGCTCAAGCGAGGTACCGGCCCCTACGATCAGATTGGTTTTCATAGCGGCCACCAGGTGTCAGGTTGCAGCGCCACCAGTTTGCCCAGGGCTTGCAGGTCGCGTTCGGCATGGCTTTGGCGCAGGTACACCGGCAGGTCGGCGCTGAGCCGGGCAAAGTGCGGATTCTGGCAATAAGGGCCCGCGCCCAGTGCCCGGCCCACATGCTGAATCACCTGTTCGGCGCAGGCTTCAATGTGCGCCCGGGCCTGACGTGCCAGCAGTTGCGCGTCGGCCTCTGGGTTCTCATCGACCCGCCGGGCGCACTCGCGCAAAACGCAGGAGGCGCTGTACAGCGCAGCATTCACCGCGCCCAGATGGGCCTGGGCGTGGGGCTCTTCGCGCTGGCTGCAGTGCTGTTGCAAGTAACTGCCCAGCCGGCTGGCTGCAGCGTGCCAGCAGGCGGCGATACCGATGGCGCCGTGCCAGAAACCCGGGCGCTGCAAGTAGTCGCCGGGGCGGCCGATACAGGTGGCGGGCGCCTGGTCGAAGGTCACCTCGACACTGGCGGTGGCGCGCATGCCAACCGCTTCCCAGCCGTGTGACGAGACGCTGATGTGTGGCTGGTGCATGTCCACCGCGACCAGTTGCACCGCGCCTTGCTCATCCCGTGCGGTGAGCAGGCCATGACTGACCACCGCCGCGCCCGAACACCAGGCCTTGCGGCCGGTGAGGATGGCCTGGCCATCGGCCAAATGCACATCGACCCGGGCATCCGGCGGTTCTGCCGCCCACAATCCCCAGGTGCTGCCCGGTGCAGGCCGGGGGGCACCCAGTTCGTGGAGGGTGGCCAGGGCATCGGTATGGCCTTCATAAAGCTTGCACAGGCCCAGGTCCTGGCTTGCGACCCGCCCCAGTCGCTGCCAGCGCTCCAGGGTCTGGCCGCTGCCCGGCATCGGCAGTTGATCGAGGCCGGCCTGCACCATTTGCCGCAGGCAATCGCCCAGCGCCTGAGGGGTGTCCAGACGCGGCGCGTGGATTTCAAAAAATGCGTGCAGATCCATGTTCAGGTCCCTTGTTCACGCATCAGCTCGAACAGCGCCATCGAACGTCCATTGACGCAATAGGTGCTGTTGAATGCCAGGACATCCTGGCCCTTGATGTCCGGGTCGAAGGTGTCGAATTTACAAATCCAGCCGGTGCCCTCGGGCACTTCGGGCAGGGTGAAATCGACCCCGTCATGGTGCGCGTTGACGGCAATCAGCAGTGTGGCGTCAGCACCGGCCCGTTGTACCCCCGAGACCCGGGCCCGGCCGTCCAGGAGCATGCCCAGACTGCGGCCATTGGCGTCCTGCCACTGCTCGATACTCATTTCATTGCCGTCGGCGGCCAGCCAGGTCACGTCCTTGACCCCCAGTTCTTCGTTGTAGTGGCCGACCAGAAACAGGTTACGGCGCAGGATCGGATAGCTCATGCGCAGTTTGATCAGGCGCTTGACGAACTTGAGCAGCGACTTGCCGTCTTCGTCCAGGTCCCAGTTGATCCAGCCAATTTCGCTGTCCTGGCAATAGGCGTTGTTATTGCCGTGCTGGGTACGGGCGAATTCGTCACCGGCGACGATCATGGGTGTGCCCTGGGCCAGCAGCAGGGTGGCAAAGAAGTTGCGCATCTGGCGCAGGCGCAGGCCGTTGATTTCGGGATCGTCGACAGGGCCTTCAGCCCCGTGGTTCCAGGACAGGTTGTTGTTGCTGCCGTCCTGGTTGTCCTCGTCGTTGGCCTCGTTGTGCTTGTCGTTGTAGGACACCAGATCGTGCAGGGTGAAACCGTCGTGGGCGGTAATGAAGTTGACCGAGGCATAGGGCCTGCGCCCACGCTGATTGAACAGCTCGCCGGAAGCGGTCATGCGCGCGGCGAAATCGGCCAGTTGGCCCTCGTCGCCTTTCCAGAAGGCCCGTACGGTATCGCGAAAGCGGTCGTTCCACTCCGCCCAGCCCGGCGGGAAACCGCCCACTTGATAGCCCCCGGGGCCGCAGTCCCAGGGTTCGGCAATCATCTTCACCTGACGCAGCAACGGGTCCTGACGGCAGGCCACCAGGAAGCTGTGCCGCTCGCTGAAGCCTTCGTGATAACGCCCCAGAATGGTCGCCAGATCGAAGCGAAAACCGTCCACGTGCATTTCATGGGCCCAGTACCGCAACGAGTCGGTGACCATCTGCAGCACGCAGGGGTGGCTCAGGTCCAGGGTGTTGCCGGTGCCGGAATCATTGATGTAGTAGCGATTGTCATCGGGCATCAGCCGGTAGTAGGAGGCGTTGTCGATCCCGCGCATCGACAGGGTGGGGCCTTGCTCGTTGCCTTCGGCGGTGTGGTTGTAGACCACGTCGAGAATGACTTCCAGACCGGCCTCGTGCAGGTGCGCGACCATCTCCTTGAACTCGGCGATTTTGCCGCTGGCCAGGTAGCGCGGGTCGGGGGCAAAAAACGCGATGCTGTTGTAGCCCCAGTAGTTGGTCATGCCTTTTTGCAGCAAGTGCTGGTCGTTGACGAACGCATGCACCGGCAGTAGTTCGACGCTGGTGACCCCCAGCTTGCGGATGTGCTCGATCACTTCGTCAACCATCAGTCCGGCAAAGGTGCCGCGCACATCTTCGGGTACCGCCGGATGGCGCATGCTGATCCCGCGAACATGGGTTTCGTAGAAAATCGTACGGTCCCAGGGCACTTGCACCCTATGGTCGTGACCCCAGGTGTGGGCGGGGTCTATCACTTTGCATTTGGGCACGAAGGGCGCGCTGTCACGTTCGTCGAAACTCAGGTCGGCGTCGGGATGGCCGATGGTGTAGCCAAACAGCGCTTCAGACCATTTAAGTTCGCCGACCAATTGTTTGGCATAGGGATCGATCAAGAGTTTGTGGTGATTGAAGCGGTGGCCATTTTCCGGGTCATAGGGGCCATAGACACGGTAGCCGTAGATTTGCCCCGGGTGGGCATCGGGCAAGTAGCCGTGGAAGGTTTCGTCGGTGTACTCGGGCAGTTCAATGCGCTCAAGCTCGATTTCGCCGCTGGGATCGAACAGGCACAGTTCGACTTTGGTGGCGTTGGCTGAAAACAATGCAAAGTTGACCCCCAGCCCGTCCCAGGTGGCGCCGAGCGGAAAGGGCAGGCCTTCACGAATGCGCGAGGGTTCAACGTCCGGAGTTGCAGGGGGGGGCGACTTGGGCTTGGTCATGACTGCTCCTGGGTAATGGGTTAAATCCTGAACGTTAATTCGCAGCGCGACTGGCGAAGGCACCGTGTTTTCAGGGCATAGCTTTGCCGTCAGGCATTACTGGCCTGCTAAAAATCTGATCAAAGATTCAGTGCGCAGACAGGTCTGCGCACTGCAAAAACCGGGTTAGGGTTTTGCCGGCTTGCGGGTTGCCTTGGGCTTTTTCGCCACGGGCTCTTTCGCAGCCGGTCTGGCGGCCGCGCCAGGGTCTGGTTTGGCCCGGGCCTTGCGAGGTTCGGACTGGGACGGGGCGAGTGCTTCGGCCTGCGCCAGTTTGTGCGCCATCTCCCAATGCCGGGCTTCCTGGCCCTCGGGCTGGCCTTCGGATTCCCAGATCTGGTAAGCAAACTCACGGATGCGTTTTTCGTTGTTACTCATCGCAAAGCTCCTGAACTCAAGGGTTGATCATGAGATTGACGGGGAAGGTATCGAGAGCATCGCAGACCCGCAGCGTCTTACTTTTAGTGACTACCGGTGTTTCAAAAAGTCCCTTTAATTTGAGGTTTAATCCGTCAAACGGTAAATCGATGCAGGTATCTGCCCAAATGGACTTTGAACTAAAGACGGGCGCCTGTTTTTGCAGGTCGGCGGCGCTCAAGCGTGGCACCACGATCACCGCCAGTTGATCCTGCCAGCGACGGGCAAATGCGAGTACTTGGGTGGCCCGCGGACCGCTTACCGTCAGCGGGATATAGCTGCCGCGACTGAACAGCTGCGGGTGGCGCGCGCGCAGATGCAGGGTGCGGGCAATCAATGCCTGTTTGATCGCACCACTGCGCCACTGCTGCAGCAGCTGGTCTTCACTCAAAGGGCTGGCAAGCAGTTGCTGGCGCTGTTCGAAGTCCACGGGCCGGCGGTTGTCCGGGTCCACCAGGCTCAGGTCCCAGAGGTCGGTGCCCTGATAGATGTCGGGAACCCCGGGGGTGGTCAGTTTCAACAGACATTGCGCCAGCCCGTTGACGGCCCCGGCACTGGCGATGTCTTCACAGGCCTGAAACAGTTCGGTGCGTAAAGCGAGCCCGGCCGGTTGCAGCAGCAGTCGGGCAACAAAGGTTTTGACCCCTTGCTCATAGGCTTCGTCAGGGGCGTCCCACTGGCTCTCGAGCTTGGCTTCGCGCAAGGCCTTGAGTTGCCACTGCCAGATTCTGTCGTGGTATTGCTGCAGGCCCGGAGCATCGTCAAGCCGCAGATCCAGCGGCCAGGTACTGAGGATGATTTGATACAGGATCAACTCATCGCCGGGCGTCGGGCCACTGGCGTCTGCCCGCAGTGCCTGTGCCAGGGGTTGCCAGCGCTGCACGCACTGCACGTACCAGGCACTGCGCTCACTGAGTACGGCAAGGCGCGCGCGGCTGTCTTCGCCGCGCTTGTGATCATGGCTGGCGGTGGCCAGCAGGTTGTCCGGGAAGTGCTTTGAACGCTGCTCGCAGACGCGGTGAAAGTCTTCGCTCGGGGCACTGATACGTTCGGTACTGAAGCCGACATCGTTGCGCGACAACAATCGTCCATAGCGGTAGAGCGCCGTGTCTTCCACGGCTTTGGCGGCAGTGGGCGAGGTCAGTTGCTGAAAACGCACACAGGCATGCTTGAGGCGTTTGCGTGAAAGGCCTGCAGGCCAGTTGCGCCAGGCAGCGCCCCCCAGCCACTGTTGCAAATTGTCCAGCACGGGCCAGTCGGCTTCACCCAGCTGCTCCCGGGCGCCAGCCATTGCCTGTTCAAAGAAGACCTCATCGGCCGCGCTGCGGCCGTTCGCGCCGATATAGATGCGGTACACCGGAAAATGCATCACCAGCGCTTCCAGAGCCCGGCGTATGGCGCCCAGGGTCAGGTCGCGGCTCATGATGTCGTCGCGGGCAACGTCCAGCAATGCCTGGGCCACGCTTGAAAAATCACCGGCAAGGGAACCGTTGAGGATCTGTTGGCGTGCCAGCAAGGCTTCGGCGTGAAAGTCGGCTGGCCGCTGGCTGAGGCCGGACCATAACTGCGCCAGGGGTTGCTCACCCTCGGGTTGATGCTGAAGCAGTGACACCTGATCCATGAATTCATAGCCGGTGGTGCCGTCGACACACCAGTCGCCGGGCAGCAGCTCGTCCATGGCGAGGATCTTTTCGACATAGATGGGTATATGCCGGCCCGGGCTCAGGCTATCTACCCGGCGGCGCAATTTGCGGCAATACCCGCGCGGGTTGGCCAGGCCGTCAATGTGATCGATGCGCAGCCCGTCCACCAGGCCCTGTTCAATCAGCTGGAATATTTTGCCGTGGGTGGCATCGAAGACCCTGGAGCGCTCAACGCGCAAACCCGCGAGTTCGTTGACATCAAAGAAGCGGCGCCAGTTGATGTCGTCGGCGGCAGTGCGCCAGCTGGCCAGTCGGTAGGCCTGACGCTCGAGCAACTGGTGCAGGCGGGCAAAACCCTGGGCGTGGCGTGAATCGAAGTGTGACAACAGCTGCTGTATGGCGTCATCAGCGCCGGGCGACTGGCTGAATACGGCCAGTTGCTGTTGCAGCGCCAGCCCCTGCTCCCGGGGGCTGTCACTGTCTTTAAGCGCCGAAAATTGCTCTGCCAGCACCTGCAAGGACTGCTGCGGGCTGTTGCCGAGGAGGGTGGCGTAGTGCAGCGGGCAAATGGGGAAATGATGGGTGCCATACTCTGCGTGAAAAGCGCCCGTGTCGGCATTGAAGCGCAAACGGATACTGCCTTCTTGCAGGCTTGCACCGTAGTCATTGCCCAGAAATGGCAGCAACAGCTGACCCTTTAGCAAGGGGTCGGAGGAGTGCCACTGGATGTCAAAAAACTCGGCGTACGGGCTGGCCCGGCCCCAGGCCAGAAGGTCTTGCCACCAGGCATTGTCAGACCCGCCCACGGCCATGTGATTGGGCACGATATCGAGGATCAGGCCCATGTCGTGGGCCCTCAGTTCGGCCACCAGACGCCGCAGCGCCGATTCGCCGCCCAGCGCCGGGCTGACGTGGGCCGGGTCCACCACATCGTAACCATGCATCGAGCCTGTGCGGGCGGTGAGCAAGGGCGAGGCATATAGATGGCTGATGCCCAGGCGCGCGAAGTAGGGCACCTGAAGTCGCGCATCATCCAGTGTGAAACCGGCATGCAATTGCACGCGCTGGGTCGCGCGCACGGGCACTGGCGGCTGCCCGTTCATTGATCGCGCTCCTGGGCTTGCAGTCGCGCGCAGGCGAGCAGTTCCAGGCGTCGGGCAACGTCTGCTGAATCAAGCAGGGTGTCGCAGTCTGCGGGAAGGCGTCGGCACCAGTTGGGGTGGCTGCTGATGGTCCCGGGCAGATTGGCCTGTTCTTGCAGGCCCAGGGCATCTTCTATGGGCAGCAGCACCAGCGGCGCGCGGGTATGTCCAAGGAAGCGGGCGCTGGCGTCGAGCACCTGGTCGGCCCCGGTGGATTCGTCCAGAAAATTCTGCCGGTCCTGACTCAGCGCCCGGTGCAGGCCATTACGTTCATGCTGGCGGTTTTCCCGCCAGTGGGCCTCGGTTGCCTGATCCACCATGCCCAGCCGGGCATTCCAGTCGATGTCGCGCTCCAGCCACCAGCCATTGAGGGTTGGCAGATCATGGGTGCTGGTGGTGGCCAGCGCGTTATCCGGCCAGTCCAGAATGGGCCGGAAATGGGCCCCGTAATCCTGTTCAAACAACAGCACGCGCATGCCCAGAATCGAGCGCTCGCTGAGTTTTTCGCGCAGGCCGTCGGGCACGGTGCCCAGGTCTTCGCCCAGGACAATGGCTTGATGGCGTACGGATTCCAGCGCCAGCAAGCGCAGCATGTCTTCGACAGGGTAGTACAGGTAGGCCCCTTCATGGGCCGGGGCGCCCAGGGGGATGACCCACAGGCGTTGCAGTCCCATTACATGGTCGATACGCAAGCCGCCGGCGTGGGCGAAGTTGGCCCGCAGCATTTCGATAAAGGCGCGGAAGCCGTTGCGCTTGAGGCCATCGGGGGAAAATGCGGAGATGCCCCAGCCCTGGCCCTGACGATTGAGCAAGTCCGGTGGAGCACCGACGGTGAGGTGCGCCAGCAGTTCATCCTGACGGCACCAGGCCTGGCTGCCGCCGCCATCGGCGCCCACCGCGAGGTCGGCGATCAGGCCAACCGCCATGCCGCTGTCGCGGGCGGCCTTTTGCGCCTGAGCCAGGCACCGGGCAATCAGCCACTGGCAAAAGGCGTAATAGCCGATGTTGTGGGCTTGTTCTTCGGCAAATATCAGCAGTGCCGGGCTGTCGGGATCGCGCCACTGTTCGGGCCACTGCCGCCAGTCCAGGCTTTGCTGCTCGGCCACATGCTGCGCCTGCAAGGCTTCGAACCGGCAGTGGTTTTCCAGGGCTTCACCGCCTTCGTCGCGAAACTGCAGGAAGTCGTCCAGCAGCGGCTGTTCACCGAGCAGGAAGTCTTCGTAGAGCTGGCGCAGCAGGGTTTGTTTGGCCAGGGTTGCCGCTGGCCAGTCAATCAGCGGCAGTTGCTCCAGCCGGTGCAGTTCGGGGGCAAGACCGCAGGTCTCGATGGCCCTTTGCACCGGGACCTCACCCAGTACGGTGGCGGGGGCGGCGTACAGGCTGTTGAGAAACAGCCGGCTGGAGGGCGAGTAGGGGCTGTAGCGATACGGGTCGCAGCTGAACATTGCGTGCATCGGGCTGATCGCCAGGGCATCGGCGCCACGCTCGCCGGCGGCCTGGGCAAAGTGCGCCAGGGCCCGGGTGTCGCCAAAGCCACCATCGCCCTGGCGTTTCAGGGCGTACAGTTGCGTGCTCAAACCCCAGGCCCGGGGTGTGGCACTGTTGACGGCGTCCGCCATGCTGTAGCAACGGGCCGGAGCTACAGCGAGGATGAAGTACTGATCTTCGACCTGGGCCCGGTGATAACCCACCCCGATCATGCCGGGAAGCCAGGCGTCGGCGTCCAGTTGAATGTCCAGGGTGCCGCCGGTTTCCAGATGGATGACGCACTGGCTATGGGGGTTGAAATACCGCGCCAGGTTCAGGCTTTTGCCCACGTCGGCAGTCAGCAGCGGCGGCAGGTGTTTGTTTTGCTGCTCCAGCTGCAGGTTAAGCATGCTGGTTTCTATGGCTTCGGCCGTATCGGCAGGTAGACCGAGCCCGGCCAGTACCGCTCTCAGTGCGTGGGCCGGTACATGCTGGGGCGTCCCGTTGGCATCTACCCAGTCCACGGCCAGGCCGGCACGACTGGCCAGTATTTCAAGTTGCGCTTCACTCATGGGCGCTCTCCGGTGGGGGCGATTGACGGGGGGCGGCAAGCAGGCTGACCAACGCGCAATAGGGGGCCAGCAGATGCTGCTCGTGGAGTTGCGAGGCCACTTGGGGCTGGCTTTGAAACAAGATTTCGGTAGCAGGCGCCGGGGTGTGGGGCACCGCGCGGGAACTCAGATTGAGGGTGATGTTCAGCACGCTGCCGTCGCCCATGCGCCAGTGAGCGGCCACGGCGCCTGCCGCCAGTACATGGGCCCCCAGGGATTGGGTTCCGGGCAGGCGCGCAATGATCGATTGATGGCGTATGCGCAGTAATTCTTGATAGAGCGCCAGCATGTTATTGCGCTGCCCGTCATCGACCCCGGGCAATGACGGGCGGGCATGGCTAAAGGTCGATAACAGGTTGGGATCGGGAATTTCCGGCCCCTGGCTTATCGAGTTGAAGCTGCTGAAGTCGGCGAATTCCTTGCGTCGGCCCTCGGTGACGGCCTGGGCCAGTTCGCCGGTGTAGTCGGTGAAAAACAGAAAGGGCTCGGGCGCTGCACTTTCTTCGCCCATGAACAGCAACGGAATCATCGGCGATAACAGCAGCAAGGTGGTCGCGGCGCGCAAGGCCTGGGGCGGGCAAAGCTGATGCAGGCGATCACCCAGGGCGCGATTGCCGACCTGATCGTGATTTTGCAAGAACAGGACGAAGGCGGTGGGCGGCAAATGGCTGCTGGATTCACCCCGGGCATTGCCGTGGCGATCGTTCTGGCCTTGAAAGACAAAGCCCTGACTCAAGCAACGAGCCAGCTTTTGGGTGTTGTTTTCGACAAACTCGGAATAATAGGCGTCGGTTTCTGCCGTCAGCAGTACATGCAAGACGTTGTGCCCGTCGTCATTCCACTGTGCGTCGTAGTCTTTTTCCAGGAGAAAGGCCTGATTGGCCTCGTTTTCCAGGGTCAGCCACAGCTGTCGTTCCGGGCCTGCGCGCTGGCGTACATGCTGCGCCAGTTCATGCATAAACCCCGGGTGATTGATTGCATGCACTGCATCCAGGCGCAGCCCGTCGCAGCGATATTCAAGCAACCACATCAGCGCGTTGCCGATGAAAAAGTCACGTACCTCACGGCGTTCGTAATTGATGCCGGCCCCCCAGGGGGTGTGGGCCTGCTCGTTGAAAAACGGGTTGGCATAGGTGGGCAAGTAATTGCCTTGCGGCCCGAAATGGTTGTAGACAACGTCCACTATGACCATCAGGCCCAGGCCATGGGCCTGGTCAATCAACTGCTTGAGTGCCTGGGGTGAGCCGTAGGTGTCATGGGGCGCGTACAGCAGGGCGCCGTCATAGCCCCAATTGCGTTCGCCGCTGAACTGCGCCAAAGGCATCAGTTCGATGCCGGTGACGCCCATTTGTGCCAGGCGTGGCAACAGCTTGGCCACTTCGGCATAGCCACCGAGCACGCCGACATGCAGTTCATAAATCACCGCTTCATGCCAGGGCCGGCCTTGCCAGTGGCGGTTGCGCCAGTGGTAATCATTGGGATCGAGCACCACGCTGTAACCCTCGAGCCCGCCGTCCTGCGCCCGGGAGGCCGGGTCCGGCACCGTAAATTCGCCATTGATGCAGTAGCGATAACGGGTGCCCTTGGGGCAGGGGGCATCCAGCACAAACCAGCCCTGCGCCCGGGCCGGCATTGGCAGCGACCGGCCGTTATCCAGCTCAAGGCTGACCGAATGCGCATCCGGGGCCCAGAGGGTGAAGCGTGTGTGTTGCGCGTCCAGCAGGTGGGCGCCATGGGGCCAGGTTTGCAATGTCTGTGAAGGCATCGACTAAGGCCTCTTTAAAATTTGCCGGCGTTGCTCAGAGACGTGCTGACCAATTGTTCATAGAGTTCGGCGTAGGGTTCCACGGCCTTGCACCAGTTGAACGGCGCAGTCATGGCGCGGCACCGCATGGCATTGAGCAGGCCCGGGTAGGCAAACACCTTGAACGCCCGGCACAGGGCCTGCTGGTAGCTTTCGACAGTGGACTCATCGAACAAGAAACCGGTCACGCCATCGTCGATGGTGTCAGCCAGGCCGCCGGTATTGCGCGCCACGGGCAGCGAGCCGAAGCGTTGCGAGTACATCTGGCTCAAGCCACAAGGTTCATAGCGCGAGGGCATCAATAAGAAGTCGCTGCCGGCGAACATGCGGCGGGCGTCGGTTTCGTTGAATCCGATGCGCACGCCGACCTGTCCGGGAAAGCGCAGGGCCAGGTCGCGCATGGCCTGTTCTGCTTCGGGTTCGCCGCGCCCTATGATGCAAATCTGCCCGCCCGAGGCGACGATATACGCCGCCACGGCCTCGGTCAGGTCCAGCCCTTTCTGGTACACCAGACGCGACACCACGGCGAACAAGGGGCCTTTGGATGGTGTGAGGCCAAACAGGTTGCGCACGTGATCGGCGTTCAGGGCCTTGCCCTTCCAGTCGCCAATGCTGAACGGCGCGACCAGATGCGGATCGGTAGATGCCTCCCAGCTTTCATCAATGCCGTTGGGGATTCCGCTGAGCAGGCCCTGTTGGGTTTTGCTGGCCAGGAAACCATCAAGCCCGCAACCAAAGCTGGGGGTGGTGATTTCGGCGGCATAGGTGGCACTGACGGTGGTGATATGGCTCGAATAGGCCATCCCGGCCTTGAGAAATGACAATTTGCCATAAAACTCCATGCCGTCCTGTTGCAGGGCATGGTCCGGAATGGCCAGCTCGGGGCAGCAGGCCCGGCTGAATACACCCTGATAGGCCAGGTTGTGGATGGTGAACAGGGTGGGGGTGCGCTGTCCGCGCCAATGCATATACGCCGGTGTCAGCCCGGCCGGCCAGTCATGGGCATGCACCAGATCGGGCTGCCAGTGAATTTGTGCCAGATTGGCCGCAATATCGGCCGCAGCCAGGCCCAGGCGGGCAAAGCGGATATGGTTGTCCGGCCAGTCACGGCCATTGTTGGCACCATATGGGCTGCCTTCGCGCTCATACAGTTCGGGGCAGATCAGTACATAGATGACCAGCCCGTCCTTGAGGTCCATGCGCCCGATCTTGCATGGGGGCAAGGCTGCGTGACCGCTGAGTTCGCCGATGATATGGATCGGATTGTCGCTGTTTAGCACCTGGCGGTAGCCCGGAATCAGGACCCGCACATCATGCAGGTGGCGCATGGCCCGGGGCAGTGCGGCGGATACATCTCCAAGGCCGCCGGTTTTAACCAGATCGGCCAGTTCCGATGTGACAAACAGCACCTTCTTTTTATTGGGGTTGGCATTTCCTGCCGGCAGTACTGCCTTCCCTGCAGGGCCTGAATCTGACAGTGAAATCAGATTGGAGGCCTGCGGGTCAAGCCGATCATCTTGTTGGGAAGCAGCAGCACTGATCATGACTCTCTCCCTTTGTACTTATAGATTCACTTTGTCTGTCCGGCAGGGAAACAATCATTTCCTCAGGGGCGACATTCAACTCCAGATTGTTAAGCGGTTGACCACCGAAGCCATGGGCGCGCAGTCGGCTGACAGATCGCTGCAAGGAATGCACCACAAAGGGTGACTTGCCTTTAACTTGACCTGTAGCCAATGCAGAAGGTTCGGTTTATTTAAGCGCGAAAATCAAGCGTCGCAATTGCGACAGCTTCAAGTGTAGGAGGGATGCCGGGAGGCTGTGGGACAGGTGCCTGAAATAAGCGCCATAAGGTGGGGAATCGGCTGAGCGGTAAGTCCTGGCAGCCAGGCGGTCTTGTCCGCAAACGCACCTGTTCGGTGCGTTTGCGCAGGCAGGGGTCAGTTGCCCGGATATTGCGCAATGACCTCATCACTGCCGTCGTTACGCAGGCCTATCACCTGGTAGGCATCCTTGCGGTCGCCCATTTCCATGCCCGGGGAGCCCACCGGCATGCCCGGCACGGCAATACCCTTGAGGTCGTTGCGTTTGCTCAGGGCGACCACTTGATCGGCCGGCACATGACCTTCCACGAACTTGCCGTTGATCATGCCGGTGTGGCAAGAAGCCAGTCGCGGCTCTACGCCAGCCTGCTGTTTAAAGCTGCTCATGTCCGCTTCAACATGGTCATTGACCTTGAAACCATTGGCTTGCAGGTGGGAGATCCAGGTTTTGCAGCAGCCACAATTGGCATCGCGGTGAACATCGATGGTCAGTTGCTCGGCAGCCTGTGCCATTGAGGTCAGCAACAGGGCCGAAAGGGCGACAAGACGCAATGGGGTTTTCATCGGGTTTCTCTTAATCCAAAAAGTTTCAGCCTGAGTGCCGGGCACTGTCAGGCAGCTGATAACAAGATGACGATTTTGTCAGGTAGGGGCATTTTTGGTGCATTCAAGACCTCAGTCTGGTTGTCGAGCAGCAGCTTGGCTACCATGGCTCTTCACTTTTCTGACGTCTTCAGTTCATGGCACTTGCAGTCCCGCCTGATTTGTCTGATCCCGGCGTGCCGGTTCAGCCGTTGGCCCGTACCTATCCGCGTGGTTTATACATTGATCCCCATGAGCATGAATGGGGCCAATTGTTATATGCCATGTCCGGGGTGATGTGGGTCGACACCCCGGAGGAAGCCCTGGCGGTTCCGCCACAACGGGCGGTCTGGCTACCGCCGGGGGTGCCCCACGGGATCCGGGTGGTCTCGGACTTGCAGATGCGCAATATCTATCTGCCTCCGGCACTGGCCAGCACTCTGGACAGCACCGTGCAGGTGATTGAAGTCGGACGTTTGCTGCGCGAATTGATCATCAATCTGGTGGAGCAGGCTGCTGGGCAATCGTCCTACACCGAGGCTGTGCTCAATCTGACGCTGCTCGAGTTGCAACGCGCGGGGCGTACCTTGCTCAGGGTGCCGATGCCCGATACACCTGACCGGCGCCTGCTGAACCTGTGCCAGTCGGTAATGGCCAGCCCGACCCTGGATATTTCCTTCGAGCAACATGCGCAGAACGCCGGGGCCAGTGTCCGTACCCTGGCGCGGCTGTTTCAGATGGAACTGGGTACGGGCTTTGCGCAGTGGCGGCGTCAGGTGCAACTGGCGACCGCAGCTGCCGAACTGATTCAGGGGACTTGTGTCAGCCAGGTCGCACGCTCGCTGGGCTATTCCCCCAGCAGTTTTAGCGACATGTTCCGACGCGAGTTGGGGGTCAGTCCTTCGTTATATGCACTGCGCCAGGGCGCAGCAACGGCGGTTTGACCGATAGGCAGAAGGCTTTGGCCGATACCTGTCGGCTGTCGGTCATACACTGGGAGCATCAATACACCACCCAGAGGGCTGAGCATGAAAGCACTGCAATTCTCCAGAACCGGCGATCTGGCCGCACTGACCCTGGTTGAAGTGCCAACCCCCGTACCCGGTGCAGACGAGGTGCTGGTGCAGGTCAAGGCGGCCGGCCTGAACCCCAGCGATGTGAAGAATGTGCTCGGGCGTTTCCCCTACACCACCTTGCCGCGTATTCCGGGGCGTGACTTTTCCGGGGTGATTGTCGAGGGACCAGCGGCGTTGGTGGGGCAGGAGGTATGGGGTACCGGCCAGGAACTGGGCTTCTATGGTGATGGTTCCCATGGGGATTTTTTGCGCTTGCCGGTTGCGGGAGTCGCGCTCAAGCCCCGCACATTGAGCTTTGTTCAGGCCGCCAGCCTGGGCGTGCCCTATACCACGGCATGGGATGCGCTACAGCGCAGTGATGTAGGGGCGGATACCTGTTTATTGGTGATCGGTGCCAACGGTGCTGTAGGCAGTGCCGCCATTGCGCTGGCGAAAGTCCTCGGCGCCAGGGTGCTGGCTGCGGTGCGGCGCCCTGACCAGGCTCAAGTGCTACGGGAGCAAGGGATTGAAGTGATTGTGCTGGGCAAGCCCGAAGATCTGGCCGCTCAGGTCAGCGCAGTGTTCAGCGATGGTGCTGAAGTCATATTCGACACCACCGGGCACTGGCTGCCAGCGACCGTTGCGGCGTTGCGGATTTTTGGTCGTGTGGCCTTCATTGCTGCACCACTGGACGGCCATGTGCACTTGCCGGCGCTGGCGCTGTATCGCAAGGGCGGCACGTTGATCGGGGTCAATTCGCTGCTTTACAGCTGTGGCGAGTGCGCCCGGATGCTTGATCAATTTGGCCAGTATTTCGACCAGGGCCTGCTGCCCGTGCCCCGTGTGCTGCAAGAAGCGCGGTTGGCAGACGGGTTGAGCAGTTATGCCGAGGTCAATGCAGGGACCTGCGCCAAAGTGGTGCTGATCCCGTAGGCGCACTGCCGGCCAAACCCTGTAGGAGCGAGCTTGCTCGCGATCTTTTTGCTGCGGTATCTAAGGCCGCAACAGCTCGCGAGCAAGCTCGCTCCTACAGAGGCGGGGGTTGGTGAAATTCTTGTAGGAGCGAGCTTGTCTCGCGATATTTTCGCTGCGGTATCTGGGGCTGCAACAGCTCGCGAGGCAAGCTCGCTCCTACAGAGGGTGGGGTTGGTGAAATTCTTGTAGGAGCGAGCTTGCTCGCGATCTTTTTGCTGCGGTATCTGAGGCCGCAACAGCTCGCGAGCAAGCTCGCTCCTACAGAGGGTGGGGTTGGTGAAATTCTTGTAGAAGCGAGCTTGTCTCGCGATTTTTTTGCTGCGGTATCTGAGGCCGCAACAGCTCGCGAGCAAGCTCGCTCCTACAGAGGCGGGGGTTGGTGAAATCTTTGTAGGAGCCGAGCTTGTCTCGCGATCTTTTCGCTGCGGTATCTGCGGCCGCAACAGCTCGCGAGGCAAGCTCGCTCCTACAGGCCGGCTATTTCATCCATGAAATCCTGCACAAACCATTCAAGGCGCTTATGTCTGATGGCTGCCAGTCGCGCACCTTCCGGGGTTTGAAAACCTGACGCCAGCTTGAGCAACTTGGTATGGAAATGCTCGAGGGTGTAACGCTTGTCCTGATACTCGCGTCCCGTCGCCTGCGGGTTTGTGAAGTCATACAGCGCCGACCCCATTCTTCCCGATACATAAAAGCAGCGTGCTACGCCGATCAGGCCGATGGCATCCAGGCGGTCACTGTCCTGCAGTATTTTTGCTTCCAGAGTGGCGGGCGTCAGTGCCGCGGAAAAACTGTGGGTCTGTACCGCGTGGGCCACTGCGTTCACTCGCGACTCGGGCCAGCCCAGCCCCGTCAGGATGGTCGCGGCTTTATTCGCAGACAGGGTTGAGGCCTGCGCCCGCAAAGGCGAATCCTTTTCCACTGCCACGCAGTCGTGCAGAAGGGTGGCGGCCAGGAGAATTTCCAGATCGCCGCCTTCCCTGGCCTGAATCACTTGTGCATTGGTCCACACACGGTGGATATGTGACAGATCGTGGGAGCCGTCCCCGTTGTCCTCCGCCAGCCAGGCCTGCAAGGTGTCGGCCAGAGCCTGAAAGGGAAAGAATGGCTGAGTGTTCACGGGGCAGGCTCCGGTCCGGACAGGTAAAGGGCTTATTGCGCCAGACGCAGGCTGGCACGAATCCCCAGGACTTCAGCTTCGTTGGCTTTGTAGCCGTCTGCCGGACCTGCGTAGGAAAGGGCATAGGCGTTGCTGTCATGGGTGGCGGCGACCAGGGTCTGGGTGATCACGTGGTTGCCGTTCTGGGTGATTTTGCAGGTGGTTTCCAATGCCTCCAGACCGCCCAGGGTGCTGCTGTGAATTTTGTTACAGGCACTCTGGTAGCCGGCGCCGGCGAAGTTCTTCTGCAAGGTCTTGCGCATCTGCAGCAGTACCGCTTCCATATTGACCTTGTGGTCAGGAGCCAATGTGGTCTGGGTAAGCTCCATCACCATCAACGGATCACCGTTGGGGTCATTTTTTACCGCCCGCTGGCGCTGGCCATTGTCATCGGGGGCAGGTGGCACGGCCTGCACCTCCCAGTCGCCGGGCCAGGTAATCGTCAGACTTTCGGCATTCGCCGTCGGCAGCGAAAGGGCGGCGAGAAGTCCGATGAGTGCGGTGTAACGGTGCGAAAAAGTCATGGGCGACAGGCCTTTAGGGCGGTTTCATGGCAAGCATAGTGTATCAATTAGTGTCCAGCTCTTGCTTTGGGATGGAAGATCATTTGTACCATTGCTCAGCTAAACCTTTGCTTCTTATGACTAATCCCGGAGAATCGCGCCCTTCTTACGGCCGGGGCGTTGTCTGTAAGGTGTGTTTTGTCCGCCCCGGCTGCGTGGTAACGACCGGCTAGCGGAGATTCGACCGGATGAATGACCAGGCTAACAGCGTCGATGAACGCTTTGACGCGGCACCCGCGACCCTCAGTCGCTGGAGTCGTCATGACACTACCTGGATGCTGGGCCTGTTTGGCACGGCCATTGGCGCAGGTACTTTGTTTTTGCCCATCAATGCAGGGCTTGGCGGCTTTTGGCCGTTGCTGATTCTGGCGTTGCTGGCGTTTCCGATGACGTTTTATGCTCACCGCGGTTTGACCCGCTTCGTACTCTCCGGACGCGAAGGCTCTGACATCACGGATGTTGTTGAAGAGCATTTCGGCTTGCGGGCCGGTGCATTGATCACGCTGCTGTATTTCTGTGCGATTTTTCCGATTCTGTTGATTTACAGCGTTGCCCTGACCAATACGGTCGGCAGCTTCATGCTCAATCAACTGCATGTCACACCACCACCCCGGGCGATTTTGTCGCTGGTGCTGATTCTCGGCCTGCTGGCCGTGGTGCGTTGCGGCGAGCAAGTGATAGTCAAGGCCATGAGCATGATGGTCTATCCGTTCATTGTCGCGCTGTTGTTTTTGGCGGTGTTTTTGATTCCCCACTGGAATGGCGGGATTCTGAGCACGGCGAGCACCTTGCCGGCTCCCTCAGCATTGCTGCACACCTTGTGGCTGGCGATTCCGGTGATGGTGTTTTCGTTTAACCATTCGCCGATCATCTCGGCCTTTGCCGTTGATCAGAAGCGCCGTTATGGGGCGAACGCCGATGAGCGCAGCTCGCAGATCCTGTCCCGCGCCCACCTGTTGATGGTGGCAATGGTGCTGTTCTTCGTCTTCAGCTGCGTGCTCACCCTGTCACCTGAGCAGCTGGCTGAAGCCAAGGCGCAGAATCTGTCGATCCTGTCCTACCTGGCCAACCACTTCAGCAACCCGACCATTGCCTTTGCCGCCCCGTTGATTGCCTTTGTAGCGATAGCCAAATCGTTCCTGGGTCACTACATCGGCGCCAGCGAAGGTCTTAAAGGCCTGGTCCTGAAGACCGGCAAGCGCCCGGCAGCGAAAGCCCTGGACCGCATGACCGCAGCGTTCATGCTGATAGTGTGCTGGGCAGTAGCAACGCTCAACCCAAGCATTCTGGGAATGATCGAAACCCTGGGCGGCCCGGTGATCGCGGCCATCCTGTTCCTGATGCCGATGTACGCGATTCGTCGGGTACCAGCCATGCGCCAGTACTCGGGCAAGATCTCCAACGTGTTTGTCACCGCCGTTGGCCTGGTGGCAATTTCGTCGCTGGTTTACTCGCTGATTCCTTGATTCAGCTCCGCCCGTCGCTGCCATTCCGGGCGGCGCCGGGCGGGTGATTGTCCCTCGCAAGCCGTTCAAGGCTTGAGTCTGGCAAGCGCACCGAGGGTTCCCGTGGGCCATCCCCGTCGAACCCACTGCCGCTGCATGCAGACCTTCATACCCTCTATAGCGACCATACGGCTGGCTGGTGATCTGGCTGCGCCGGCGTCTGCGCGCTATTACGGCGATCCGCGCAACACATCCATACGTCTTATGCGTCTTATGCGTCTTCTGTGTAGGAGCGAGCTTGCCTCGCGATCTTCTGGCGATTCGAAGGACTGCGCAGGAAAAGCTCGCGAGGCAAGCTCGCTCCTACAATGAATGCGTAAATGCGTAAATGCGTAAATGCGTAAATGCGTGAATGGCTGAATGAATGGTTGAGCGGCAATCGAATCTCGGCGCTGTGGTCCCTGTGCCGTATGTCACTTTCGGCTATGTCACTCACTTGCGCGCTTGATCTGCATCAAGGCTGTCGGCCCGCACCGGCATAGCCTGAGCCCAAGCCATATTCCAGGAGGTAGTGACAGATGAGCATCATCGTAACCGGGGCCGCCGGTTTTATCGGCAGTAACCTGGTAAAGGCACTCAACCGGCGCGGTGAGCGTGACATCATTGCCGTGGACGATCTGACCGATGGCGACAAGTGCCGCAATCTGGCGGACTGCGATATCGCGGACTACATCGATAAACGCGAGTTCATGCATCGTTTTTCCAATCGTCAGTTGGGCGATATACGCGCCGTTCTGCATCAGGGCGCGTGCTCCAGTACGCTGGAACGTGACGGCCGGTTGATGATGGAGAACAACTACCGCTACAGCTGTGACGTGCTGCAAGCCTGTCAGGAGCAAGCGACGCCCTTTATCTATGCCTCTTCGGCAGCGGTCTATGGCGCCAACCGGGACTTTCGCGAAGTTCGCGAGTGTGAGCGGCCGTTGAATGTCTACGCCTACTCAAAATTCCTCTTCGATCAGCATGTGCGGCAATTGTCGGGCAAGGCACGCAGCCAGGTGGTGGGGTTGCGTTACTTCAATGTGTTCGGCCCCCGCGAGCAACACAAAGGCCGTATGGCTTCGATGGTGCGGCATTGTTTCAATCAATACCGCGACCACGGGCATGTCGAGTTGTTCGGTGAGTACGGCGGCTATCCGGCAGGCGGGCACATGCGTGATTTTGTTTCGGTGGAGGATGTGGTCAAGGTCAATCTGCACTGGCTGGATCACCCGCAAACCAGTGGCATTTTTAATCTGGGCAGCGGTGTGGCCCGCTCATTCAACGAGCTGGCGCTGGCAACGATCAACTGTTTGCGTGGAGCGCAGGGCCGGCCTTCCCTGACCCTGGAAACGGCAGTGCTTGAAGGGGTGTTGCGCTACTGCGAGTTCCCCGAAGAGCTCAAGGGCAAGTATCAGGTCTACACCTGCGCCGACTTGAGCCGGCTGCGCGAAGCGGGTTATGAGGAACCGATGTCGGGGCTGGAGGCGGGAGTGGAGGGGTATTGCAGGAGTCTGCTGACTTGCTGAGTTACCGGGGGGCGGCCATCGCGGGCAAGCCCGCTCCCACAAGATAAGCGCAGCTTCTGTCGCTGGGCCCGCTCCTGCAGGTTGTGTGCAGCTTCTGTAGGAGCGGGCATTGCGCGGTCTGTTGCGGGATTACCTGGCCGTCAACAACGCCTCTAGCTTTTCCTGGTCACGGGCGAACTGGCGGATGCCTTCGGCCAGTTTTTCGGTGGCCATTGCGTCTTCGTTCGAGGCCCAGCGGAACTGCGCTTCGTTCAGGCTCTGGCGCGGTTCGCCCTGATGCCCAGGGCTCAATTTGCGCTCCAGTTTGCCTTCGTCCAGGGCCAGTTTTTCCAGCAGGTCCGGGCTGATGGTCAGACGGTCGCAACCGGCCAGCTGTTCGATCTGGTTCAGGTTGCGGAAGCTGGCACCCATGACCACGGTCTTGTAGTCATTGGCTTTGTAGTAGTTGTAGATGCGGGTCACGGACTGCACACCCGGATCATCGGATCCTGTGTAGTCAATGCCGGTGGACTTCTTGTACCAGTCGTAAATACGGCCCACGAACGGCGAAATCAGGAACACCCCGGCATCGGCACAGGCTGCGGCCTGGGCAAACGAGAACAACAGGGTCAGGTTGGTCTGGATGCCGTCATTTTCCAGTTTTTCGGCGGCACGGATGCCTTCCCAGGTCGAAGCGAGTTTGATCAGTACCCGGTCGCGGCCCACGCCGGCCTTGTCGTAAAGCTCGACCAACTGGTTGGCCTTTTTCAGCAAGGCAAATTCGTCGAACGACAGGCGGGCATCGACCTCGGTCGAAATACGGCCCGGAATGACCTTCAAGATACCGCTACCCACCGAGACCGCGAAGTGGTCGCAGGCCAGGCCGACATCACCGTTGGCGTGGGCGATGGCATTTTTCAGCAGCTCGGCATAACCCGGCATGGCTGCGGCTTTGAGCAGCAGGGATGGATTGGTCGTGGCATCAACGGGTTTGAGGCGGGTAATTGCGTCGAGGTCGCCGGTGTCTGCGACCACGGTGGTGAACTGCTTGAGTTGTTCCAGCTTGGAAGTCATGAGCGTCTCTGTCGGAAAAGGTGTTAATGGCTGTAAAGATTGAGTGCGGTGTCGATCAAAAGTTCGTTAAACCCAGGCTGGCAGAATGCCGCCGAATACCTTGGTAGTGCAACTGATCGTGCGATTTAATCTGCCTCAGCAGCCATTTACCTCGATTCAGAGTTCCAGCGTGTACCGGTCTGGCTCGCGGCTTTGCTCACTCATCTGTACTGCGTTGATGGTTTTGCCCGTGGCCTGCTCAACCCGGCGCGCCACTTCAGGGTCGTCGGCAAAGGGGATCAGGCTGGCTTCGTCGATATCGGTCGCGGTTTTATGTTTCAAACACCAGCTAATGGCGCAATAGAGGCTGATGACGGCTGCGCTATTGAGGGCTATTTCGATCATGTCCGGCACTCCTTGTCGAAAGCACCCGATACCGGTCCGGCGACCTGCATCGGGTGGGTGGTCAGGCTATCTGTGCCGTCAGTTCGGCTTGCTTGAGGTCGGCCACGCGCACTGTTCGCCACAGGTTCCAGCACATCAACAGCATGCCGCTGAGGAAGAACAGCCCGCCCACCAGACGTACGACGTAGCCCGGGTGGCTGGCGCTCAGCGACTCCACGAACGAATAGGTCAGGGTGCCGTCATCGTTGATCGCGCGCCACATCAGGCCCTGGGTGATGCCGTTGACCCACATCGAGGCGATGTACAGCACGGTGCCGATGGTCGCCAGCCAGAAGTGCAGGTTGATCAGCCCGATGCTGTACATCTGCTCGCGGCCGAAGATCTTGGGAATCATGTGATAGAGCGCGCCGAAAGTGATCATCGCCACCCAGCCCAGGGCCCCGGCATGGACGTGGCCGATGGTCCAGTCGGTGTAGTGGGACAGGGCATTGACGGTCTTGATGGCCATCATCGGCCCTTCAAAGGTCGACATGCCGTAGAACGCCAGTGACAGCACCAGAAACCGCAGGATCGGGTCGGTGCGCAATTTATGCCAGGCCCCGGAGAGGGTCATCATGCCGTTGATCATGCCGCCCCAGCTGGGAGCCAGCAGGATGATGGACATGGCCATGCCCAGCGACTGGGCCCAGTCCGGCAGTGCGGTGTAGTGCAGGTGATGGGGGCCGGCCCAGATATAGAGGGTAATCAGGGCCCAGAAATGCACGATGGACAGGCGATAGGAATAAATCGGCCTGCCGACCTGTTTCGGCACGAAGTAGTACATCATCCCGAGAAAGCCGGTGGTCAGGAAAAAACCTACCGCGTTATGCCCATACCACCACTGCACCATGGCATCGGTGGCTCCGGCATACACGGGATAAGACTTGAACCAGTCCACCGGAATCGCCAGGTGGTTGACCACGTGCAGCATGGCGATGACCAGAATGAATGCGCCAAAAAACCAGTTGCCGACATAGATATGTCTGGTTTTGCGCTGCACCACGGTAGTAAAGAACACGATGGCGTAGGCGACCCAGACCACCGTCAGCCACACGGCACCGGTGAATTCTATTTCGGCGTATTCCTTGGTGGTGGTGTAGCCCAGCGGCAGGGTGACCAGCATGATCACAATTACCGATTGCCAGCCCCAGAAGGTAAAGGCTGCCAGCTTGTCCGAGAATAACCGTACCTGACAGGTGCGCTGCACCGCGTAGTAGCTGGCGGCAAACTGTGCGCTGCCGGCAAAGCCGAAAATCACCAGGCTGGTGTGCAACGGTCGCAGGCGGCCGAAGGTGGTCCAGGGTAAATCCAGGTTCATTTGCGGCCAGACCAGTTGCGAGGCGATCCATACGCCCATGGCCATGCCGACCACCCCCCACACCACGGTCATGATGGCGAATTGGCGGACGACCTTATAGTTATAGGCCTGCCCGTTTAGTGCTGTGCTCATGCTCAAGTCTTCCACGGTTCAAAGTCCTGCCAGGCCTGGTGGTCTGGCGCTGGGTGAACTCTAGGAAGTTGGCAGGAAACAAGACAGATTCAGGGGGAGAGAATTAATACGGAGCAGATTTAGCAGCATATTTAAAAGTGTTTTTTAAAATCTGATCTGGTTTTTAGCCGATTTACATTTTTTAAATACTTCTGAGCTGTACTGTTTTCCCTCTGTGTCTCGGGAAAATTGGTCGGCGAAGCAGCGCTTTTTCCGCAGATTAGCTATACATAAATCCGGCACACAAATAGTTACGTTCTCCACAGGAGTTACAGAATGAAGCTTGGACTGATGATTAGTACGTTGTGTATTGCCTCGATCGGGGTAGTGGGCTGTGCAAGCAAGGTCCAGCAGCCGGATGAATACTCCGGTTTTTTGAAGGATTACAGTCGCCTTAAAGAAGCCAAATCGCCTTCGGGCGCCGAAGTGATGCGCTGGATCGATCCCAAGCTGAATATTAACCAGTACACCAGCGTCTATATCGAGCCAAGCCAGCTCTACCCGGCGCCGAAGCCGACGGAGAAGATCCCGCAAAGCACGTTGAACGGCATTACCCGCTACTACGATCAAGCACTCAAGCGTGAACTCAGCAAATCATTGCCACTGGCCAGCGCCCCCGGGCCGGGCGTGATTGTGGTGCGACCGGCGATCACTGCCGTGAGCAGCGAGACCGAGAGCCTGGCACCTTACGAATATATTCCGGTAGCGCTGGTGGCGGCGGCGGTCAGTACGGCGTCGGGCATTCGCGATCAGGAAACCCAGCTGGCAACCGAAGCCGTATTCATTGACGGGCAGAGCCAGGACGTAGTGGCGCAGGTGGTGCGCAAAGGCACCGGCAAACCGCTGGAGAACAGCAGCCAGCAAATGAAGACCGACGATGTGAAAAAAGTGATAGATGGCTGGGCATCAGATCTTCATCAGTCGTATTTGAAACTGAAGAGCCAGTAAGCTCCGGGATCTGCAACTGAGTGCGGGCAAAACAGTTGCAGCACCCCGGCTTGCCGGGGTGCTGCAGGTTACAGCTCAGGGTGCTACAGGTGTCAGCAAGGGCATTTTCCATTGCCCGTCGGCAAGTTCAGGCTTGGGCATATAAATACGCAGTACGCCGTAAAACGGCCCGTCAGGCGCCGGCAACCAGTTGTTTTGCAGATCCCCGGCCGGGGGTTGAGGCTGGAGGTACAGGGTCACACCGCCATCTGCGTCGCGCTTGAGATCGGGCAACATGCGCGAATTGATCAGGTAGCGATCCAGCGGGTTGTCCACCAGCAATTTGCTTTTGCCGTCATACATTGTCAGCGACCAGAAGGCATTGGCAGGGGGCAGGGCATTTTTGTCAAAGTGCAAGGTATAGCGCTGTCTGGAGCCGTCCAGGGGGCGGCCCTGATTGTCGACGAAATAGCCGATGTAATCGGCCTCTTCGGCAGAGTTGCCAAAGATCCCCATATTGGCCCCTGCATAACGGTACAGGTAGTTGTTTTTCAAGTGCTCGCGGGAGCCGAACAGGTCTCCACTGCTGATCTTGTGCGTGTCGACCTGCTCTTTCTTGAACTGCTCGAATTCGGCTTTACCTGCTGCAATTCCTTCTTCCAGGGCCTTGCGTTGCTCGGCGGACAGTTGGCCCGTTGCATAGGGCAGGCCCGGTTCAATGCCAATTTTTTTGAAGCGCTCGCGTAATGCCGTTTCACCGGGCTGCGGCTCGGCAAATGCGAGCATGAAATTCAAGTAGTTGAACAGCTCGGGGCTGTCACTCATGTTCGCCACGGGGGCCGGCCAGTCAATGGCTGCAGACAGCGGCGGGGCGGGTTGGCCGAGGAACTGGCTCAAGGGCTGCACTATGTAACCGCGCTGGATTTCCTTGACCCTGGGCAGGTCTTTTTCATCAAACAGCTGGGTCCGGTTCAGGCCGTAGGCAATTTCGCTTTCGCTGGGAATCACGGCCTCGATACCGGCCGGTTTCTCACCTTGCCAGCCCGGCCCGACAATCAGGAAGTTCCCGCCTTTGTTGCCCGTGGTACGGCTACCGAGGTAGGCGAAGTTTTGCGTGTACAGGTCGATCAACTGCGTGGAGTAGTAACGACCGTCTTCAATTGCCGGCAGCGTCAGCACCAGCGGCTCGGCTCGCAGGTCCATCCATAGAAATGAATAGGGCGTGTCCGAATTGGGGGTCACGAAAGCGCTGTCTTTGGGGCTGAACACCATGGCGGTGTTGCCGATGTCATTGAACGGCGCCTTGAAGTCCTTGCCGCCTTGGTCCACGGCCTGGGCGTAGAGGGTTTTGTACATCTCCACCACCGGGAAACCATACAGATAGGCTTCTCTGGCGATGCTTGTGGCCTCTGCAGGCGACGCGCTGAAGTTCATGGCTGATACCTGGGTTGCCATCAGTGACAGGCAGGCTGCCAGGGCATAAACGGGGGGCTTGAGGTACCTGGCAAAGTCCCTGACTGTGGATTGACTGCTCATGACAGCAACCTGATGTCATCGGGTTTCCAGCTTTTATCGAGGCAAGCGCCGGTCTGGGCCAAGGTTTTGCCCTGTTCCATGCCTGGAGTGGCCAGCATGACGTGGGCGTGCTCCCGGGGCCGGGCGCTGAAGCCAGAAGCACGAAGCTGCGAATTCATGAAATTTCCTTATTTTCCGAAGGTGACATTAATGCCGGCGAACAGTGTGAATTGCGGCAAGTCATCGCCTTTGCGTTCCACTGTCCATTGTGGTTCCAGGTAGGCGTTGAGGATGTTGCCCCCGGCTTTCCATGCCTTGCCGAAACCCAGGCCGACGGGGATATAGTGGGTGTTGTTTTTCAGGTCATAGGTCCAGGTGCCGGTGGAGCGCAAGTACCAGCCCTTTGGCAGGTTGTGGATGATGAACGGCTGGAAGGTGGCGCTCTCGACATGCTGGCGATCACTGTCACCGGCAAAAGAGCTTTGATACTGCACCAGTGCCCCCAGCAGGCCACGGGGTGAGGCATCTATGGCAATCGCTGCCAGCCCCGCTTGCCATTTGCCGGTGCCCAGTTCGTCATGCTCGGCAGTGGGCGCCGTAATTTGCGGGCCGATGCCCAACTGCACGCCATCGGTCTTGAGCAGGAAAATATCGAACAGGTTGAGATCGCCCATACCGGTGCTGTAACCACTCCTGGGGTCGGGGCGGGTGCTGATGGGCAGGGTGGCACGCAACAGTTGCGGTACGCCGATAAAGTCGTTCGGGGCGACGGGCAGGGCGCCGCGCAGCAGGGCGTCATTGGTGTGGATATTGCTGTCGTACACCCGGGGCGTGTAGTAGTCCTGCAGGTTCAGGCCCGGGGCCAGGCTCAGGGGGTTGTTACTTTTGTTGGCTATATCGGGATTGTCTGCCAGGGCAGCAGTGACAGGGGCCAGGGCCAGGGTCAGTAAGAGTCCCGAAGCAAGGTGTGTCTTAGCCATGAGCGTCCAATTCCCTGGAAGTCTTAAGAATGCAGCGCTAGGAAGCTAGCAGCAAATGGCGCGACTGCCAGTTCCCGGGGTCTGCTGCCGGGTACTGTTTTGCTCGAGGCTGGGCATTTTTGGAATTTTTCAGTACCGGCACGGTCTTTTTGTTCCGCGGCCCATGACATTTTACCTGCGGGCCGTAGGTCGGCTGCCTGATTCGTGTTTAACTCCGGCTTCTTCAAAAACCGTTAAGAAGGACATCGTTCATGGCTCAAGTGACGCTTAAAGGCAACCCTGTTCAAGTCAAAGGCGAACTGCCGGCAGTAGGCTCCAAGGCGCCGGCGTTTTCGCTGGTAGCAGGTAATTTGTCCGATGTGACGTTGGCCAGCTTTGCTGGTAAACGCAAAGTGCTGAACATCTTCCCGAGTGTTGATACGCCAACTTGCGCGACTTCGGTGCGCACCTTCAACACCAAGGCCAACGATCTGGAAAACACCGTGGTGCTGTGCATCTCGGCTGACCTGCCGTTCGCCCAGGCCCGTTTCTGCGGTGCCGAAGGTCTGGAACACGTACAGAACCTGTCGACCCTGCGCGGCCGTGAGTTCATCGAGAACTACGGCGTGGCAATTGCTGACGGCCCGTTGGCTGGCCTGACTGCCCGTGCGGTAGTCGTGCTGGACGAAAACGACAACGTGCTGCACAGCGAACTGGTTAAAGAAATCGCTGAAGAGCCGAACTACGAAGCAGCCCTGGCTGTTTTAAAGTAAGTCGCAACGCTTCAGCAAAAACGGCCGGGCATTTAATGCCCGGCCGTTTTTTTGTGGGCTGCTACAAATAACGCTGCAGGCGTCGAGCCCGGCCAGTGTCAATGTCACAGCCGTCGGTTAAAACCGAACCGCTCCGACTGCTCCGGCAGGCGATTCACAGGATTCTGGGGCAAACCCGTGGCCTTGACAGCGCTATAACGTAAATACCCGGTAAAGAACCTTTTCATAACCGTGCGCACTGCTTATCTTTCAGCCTCCTGATAATAAGCGCTCGCCGCCCAATGGTTGATCATTCAATGCAATCGTCTGTTTCCCACAAATCTCGTCGCTGGCTGTTTGGCCTGCTGGTCCTGCTGATCGTTGTTGCCCTGTGCTGGTGGCTGTGGCCATCCGCCTCGAAAAAGGCAGCCACTGCTCAGCCCGCCGGGCACACCAGCAAGTCGGGGATGATGCGTCCCGGATTTGGCGGTTCGACCCTGGCGGTGCCGGTTCGGGTGGCGGACGTGACGCGGGGTGACTTTGCGGTCTACTACAAGGCACTGGGTACGGTGACCGCGCTCAACACCATTAATGTACGCAGCCGGGTGGCAGGGGAACTGGTCAAGGTCTATTTCAAGGAAGGCCAGATGGTCAAGGCTGGCGAACTGTTGGCCGAAATCGATCCGCGCAGCTATCAGAACGCCTTGCTGCAAGCCGAAGGCACGCTGTTGCAGAATCAGGCCCAGTTGAAGAATGCCCAGGTCGATGTACAGCGCTATCGCGGCCTGTACGCTGAAGACAGTATCGCCAAGCAGACCCTGGACACCGCAGAAGCACTGGTCAGCCAGTATCAGGGTACGGTCAAGACCAATCAGGCAGCGGTCAACGACGCCAAGCTCAATCTGGAATTCACCAAGATTCGCGCCCCGATCACCGGTCGTGTGGGCTTGCGCCAACTGGACGTCGGCAACCTGGTGGCAGCCAACGACACCACGGCGCTGGTGGTGATCACCCAGACCGAGCCGATTGTGGTCAGCTTCACCTTGCCCGAGAAGGACCTTGCACTGGTGCTTGAACGTTATCGCAGCGGCGCCAGATTGCCGGTACAGGCCTGGAACCGCGGCGACACCCAGGAACTGGCGACAGGGGTGCTGAGCAGTATCGACAACCAGATTGATATCACCACCGGCACCCTGAAATTCAAGGCCCTGTTCGATAACCGCGATCAGGTGTTGTTCCCCAATCAGTTCGTTAATGTGCACCTGCTGGCCGACACCCTGAAAAACGTGATCCTGGCCCCGACCGCAGCGATTCAGTACGGCACCAACGGTTCGTTCGTCTATGCGATGGACGGCGACAAGAAGGTCAAGATTCGCAGCATCAAGGTCGGTGTCACCGACGGTGATGTGACGGTGATCGAAGAAGGTCTTGAGCCCGGCGACCGTGTAGTGCTTGAAGGCACTGACCGCCTGCGTGATGGCGGCGCGGTGGAAGTGGTCAACGACAGCGCCGAGGTGCCGGCAACCCCGGCGCAACATCTGCAAGGCGGGCCTGAAGCCGATGCAACGGCCGATGGCAAGGTCAAGGGCAAGGCGCACGAATGAATCTGTCGCGGCTGTTTATCCTGCGCCCGGTCGCAACCACGCTCTGCATGCTCGCCATCGTGTTGTCCGGGATCATCGCCTATCGCCTGCTGCCGGTATCGGCCTTGCCCCAGGTCGATTATCCGACCATCCGCGTGATGACGCTGTATCCCGGCGCGAGCCCGGATGTCATGACCAGTGCCGTGACCGCACCGCTTGAGCGTCAGTTCGGGCAGATGCCGGGCCTGACGCAAATGGCTTCCACCAGTTCCGGCGGTGCTTCGGTGCTGACCCTGCGCTTTAATCTCGACATCAATATGGATGTCGCCGAGCAGCAGGTGCAGGCCGCGATCAATGCCGCCAGCAACCTGTTGCCCAAGGATTTGCCGGCGCCACCGGTGTACAACAAGGTCAACCCGGCCGACACCCCGGTACTGACGCTGGCGATCACCTCCAAAACCATGCTGTTGCCCAAACTCAATGATCTGGTCGACACCCGCATGGCGCAAAAAATCGCCCAGATCAGCGGCGTCGGCATGGTCAGCATTGCCGGTGGTCAACGTCAGGCGGTGCGGATCAAGGTCAACCCCGAAGCGTTGGCCGCCAACGGCTTGAACCTGGCGGACGTGCGCACCCTGATCGGCGCGTCCAACGTCAACCAGCCCAAGGGCAACTTTGACGGCCCGACCCGGGTGTCGATGCTGGACGCCAACGACCAGTTGAAGACCCCCCAGGAATACGCCGAGCTGATCCTGGCCTACAACAACGGCGCGCCGTTGCGGCTCAAGGATGTGGCGGAAATTGTCGATGGCGCCGAGAACGAGCGTCTCGCCGCCTGGGCCAATGAAAATCAGGCCGTATTGCTGAACATTCAGCGCCAGCCGGGAGCCAACGTGATTGAGGTGGTGGACCGGATCAAGGCACTGCTGCCAAGCATCACCGACAACCTGCCGGCCGGTATCGACGTCACTGTTCTCACCGACCGCACCCAGACCATCCGTGCCTCGGTGCGCGATGTGCAGTTTGAATTGCTGATTGCCATCGCGCTGGTGGTGATGGTGACGTTCCTGTTTCTGCGTCGTGCCAGCGCTACCCTGATCCCTTCAATTGCCGTGCCGCTGTCGTTGGTGGGTACCTTTGGGGTCATGTACCTGGCCGGATTTTCCATCAACAACCTGACGTTGATGGCCCTGACCATCGCCACCGGTTTTGTGGTCGACGACGCCATCGTGATGCTGGAAAACATCTCGCGCTATATCGAAGAGGGCGACAGTCCGATGCAGGCGGCGCTCAAGGGTGCCAAGCAAATCGGTTTTACCCTGATCTCGTTGACCCTGTCGCTGATCGCCGTACTGATTCCGCTGCTGTTCATGGCTGACGTGGTGGGGCGCCTGTTCCGCGAGTTTGCGATCACCCTGGCTGTGGCGATTCTGCTGTCGCTGGTGGTCTCGCTGACGCTCACGCCCATGATGTGCGCGCGCCTGCTCAAAGCCGAACCCAAGGAAGAAGAACAGGGGCGTTTCTATCGCGCCAGCGGCGCCTTCATCGACTGGATGATCGCCCGCTACGCCAGCATGTTGCAGTGGGTGCTCAAGCATCAGCCACTGACCCTGCTGGTGGCCATCGGCACCCTGGCGCTGACGGTCGTACTGTATATGGTGGTGCCCAAGGGCTTCTTCCCGGTGCAGGACACCGGGGTGATCCAGGGTATCTCCGAAGCGCCGCAGTCCATCTCGTTCAGTGCCATGAGCCAGCGTCAGCAAGAGTTGGCTCGGATCATTCTGCAGGACCCTGATGTCGAGAGCCTGTCGTCCTACATCGGGGTGGACGGCGATAACCCGACCCTCAATAGCGGGCGCATGCTGATCAACCTCAAGCCCCATAGCGAGCGCAGTGAAAGTGCCTCGCAAGTGATCGAGCGCCTGCAACCGCAGCTCGACCAGCTGGTGGGTATTCGCCTGTACATGCAGCCGGTGCAGGACCTGACCATCGAAGACCGCGTCAGCCGTACGCAATACCAGTTCAGCCTGTCCTCGCCGGACGCCGAGATGCTCAGCACCTGGAGCCAGAAACTGGTGACGGCGCTGAACAATCAGCCCGAGTTGACCGATGTGGCCAGCGACCTGCAGGACAAGGGCCTGCAGGTGTACCTGATGATTGACCGCGATGCGGCTTCACGCCTTGGGGTGTCGGTGGCCAACATCACCGATGCCCTGTACGACGCCTTCGGTCAGCGGCAGATTTCCACCATTTATACCCAGGCCAGCCAGTACCGCGTGGTGCTGCAAGCCCGGGACGGCGAGAAAATCGGCCCCCAGGCGCTGGAGCAGATCCACGTCAAAACCACCGATGGCGGCCAGGTGCGGCTGTCGAGCCTGGCCAAGGTCGAAGAGCGTCAGGCGCAACTGGCGATCTCCCATATCGGCCAGTTCCCTTCGGTGATGGTGTCGTTCAACCTCGCGCCCGGGGTGGCCCTGGGGCAAGCGGTCGAGTTGATCGATCAGGTGCAGAAAGACATCGGCATGCCGGTGGGGGTGAAGACCGAGTTCCAGGGCGCAGCCCAGGCCTTCCAGGCTTCGTTGTCGAGCACCTTGCTGCTGATTCTGGCGGCGGTGGTGACCATGTACATCGTGCTTGGCGTGCTGTACGAGAGCTATATCCACCCGATCACCATCCTCTCGACCTTGCCCTCGGCGGCGGTCGGAGCCTTGCTGGCCTTGATCCTGAGCGGCAATGATCTGGGGATGATTGCGATCATTGGCATCATCTTGCTGATCGGTATCGTGAAAAAGAACGCGATCATGATGATCGACTTCGCCCTCGATGCCGAACGCAATCAGGGCATGGCCCCCGAGCAAGCGATCTATCAGGCGGCACTGCTGCGCTTCCGGCCGATCCTGATGACGACTCTGGCGGCGCTGTTCGGCGCCATACCGCTGATGCTGGCCACCGGCTCGGGCGCTGAATTGCGTCAGCCATTGGGGCTGGTAATGGTCGGCGGTCTGCTGGTGAGCCAGGTACTGACCCTGTTTACCACTCCGGTGATCTATCTGTACTTCGATCGCCTGGGCCGCCGCTGGCGGGGTGATGCGGCTGCGCCCGAGCAGGCGTCGCTATGAACCTGTCCGGTCCGTTCATCAAGCGTCCCGTCGCGACCATGCTCCTGAGCCTGGCGATCATGTTGCTGGGCGGGGTGAGTTTCGGCTTGCTGCCGGTGTCGCCGCTGCCGCAGATGGATTTCCCGGTGATCGTGGTCTCGGCCAGTTTGCCGGGTGCCAGCCCCGAGGTGATGGCATCCACCGTGGCTACCCCGCTGGAGCGTTCCTTCGGCGCGATTGCCGGGATCAACACCATGAGCAGCCGCTCGAGCCAGGGTTCTACCCGGGTCATCCTGCAGTTCGATCAGGACCGCGACATCAACGGCGCCGCCCGTGAGGTGCAGGCGGCGATCAACGCTTCGCGCAACCTGTTGCCCAGCGGCATGAAAAGCATGCCGACCTACAAAAAGGTCAACCCGTCCCAGGCACCGATCATGGTGCTGTCGCTGACCTCCGACGTGCTGTCCAAGGGCGAACTGTACGACCTGGCCTCCACCATCCTGTCCCAGAGCCTGTCCCAGGTCCCGGGGGTAGGTGAAGTGCAGATCGGCGGCAGCTCGCTGCCGGCGGTGCGCATCGAACTGGAGCCGCAACTGCTCAACCAGTACGGCGTGGCCCTGGACGACGTGCGCAATACCATTGCCAACGCCAACGTGCGCCGGCCCAAGGGCGCGGTGTCCGATGGCGATCGCAACTGGCAGATCCAGGCCAACGACCAGCTGGAAAAGGCCAAGGATTACGAGCCGCTGATCATTCGCTACCAGGACGGCGCGGCCTTGCGCCTGAGCCATGTGGCCAAGGTTCAGGACAGCGTTGAAGACCGCTACAACAGTGGTTTTTTCAACAATGATGCGGCCGTATTGCTGGTGGTCAACCGCCAGGCCGGGGCCAACATCATCGAGACTGTGAACGCGATCAAGGCCCAGTTGCCGGCGCTGCAGGCGGTGTTGCCGGCCAGCGTCAAACTGAACCTGGCCATGGACCGCTCGCCGGTGATCAAGGCCACCTTGCACGAAGCCGAAATGACCCTGCTGATTGCCGTGGCGCTGGTGATTCTGGTGGTGTTCCTGTTTCTGGGTAACTTCCGGGCGTCACTGATCCCGACCCTGGCGGTGCCGGTATCGCTGGTGGGCACCTTTGCCATCATGTACCTGTACGGCTTCTCGCTGAACAACCTGTCGCTGATGGCGCTGATTCTGGCCACCGGGCTGGTGGTGGACGATGCCATCGTGGTGCTGGAGAACATCTCGCGGCATATCGATGCCGGTATTGCGCCGATGAAAGCGGCGATGCTGGGGGCCAGGGAAGTCGGTTTTACCCTGCTGTCGATGAACGTTTCGCTGGTGGCGGTATTTCTCTCGATCCTGTTTATGGGGGGGATTGTCGAAAGCCTGTTCCGTGAATTTTCCATCACCCTGGCGGCCTCGATCGTGGTGTCGCTGGTGGTGTCGCTGACCCTCACCCCGATGCTCTGCGCGCGCTGGCTCAAGCCCCATGTGCCGGGTACCGAGAACGCCATGCAACGCTGGAGCATGGGCCTTAACGAGCGCATGGTCGCCGGCTATGCCCGCAGCCTGGACTGGGTATTGCGCCACAAGCGCCTGACCCTGTTGAGCCTGCTGGTGACCATTGGCGTCAACGTGGCGCTGTACGTGGTGGTGCCCAAGACCTTCATGCCGCAACAGGACACCGGGCAGTTGATCGGCTTTGTCCGCGGTGACGACGGCCTGTCATTCAGCGTGATGCAGCCGAAGATGGAAATCTTCCGCAAGGCAGTACTGGCCGATCCGGCGGTGGAGAGTGTTGCCGGCTTTATTGGCGGCAATGGCGGCACCAACAACGCAATCATGATCGTGCGCCTCAAGCCCATTTCCGAGCGCAGGATTTCGGCGCAGAAGGTCATTGAACGCCTGCGTGAAACCATGCCCAAAGTACCCGGCGGGCGCCTGATGCTGATGGCCGACCAGGATCTGCAATTTGGCGGCGGACGCGAGCAAACCAGTTCGCAGTACTCCTACATCCTGCAAAGCGGTGACCTTGGTGAACTGCGCATCTGGTACCCGAAAGTGGTGGCTGCGCTCAAGGCCCTGCCCGAGCTGACGGCCATCGATGCCCGTGAAGGACGGGGCGCACAGCAGGTAACGCTGGTGGTAGACCGCGATCAGGCCAAGCGCCTGGGGGTGGACATGGATATGGTCACCGCCGTGCTCAACAACGCCTACAGCCAGCGGCAGATTTCCACTATCTACGACAGCCTGAACCAGTATCAGGTGGTGATGGAGGTCAATCCCAAGTACGCCCAGGACCCGCAAACCCTGGAGCAGGTGCAAGTGATCACTGCCGAAGGCCAGCGCATCCCGTTGTCGGCTATTGCCCATTACGAGAACAGTCTGCAGGACGACCGGGTGGAGCATGAAGGCCAGTTTGCCTCGGAGACCGTTTCCTTTGACATGGCCCCCGGGGTATCGACCGAGCAGGGCACCGCCGCGATTGAGCGGGCCATTGCCAAGCTGGGCCTGCCCGAAGACGTGATTGCCAAAATGGCCGGCACCGGCGATGCCTTTGCCGCCACCCAAAAGAGTCAGCCGTTCATGATTCTCGGTGCGCTGCTGGCGGTGTATCTGGTGCTGGGGATTCTCTATGAGAGCTATATCCACCCCTTGACCATTCTCTCGACCCTGCCCTCGGCCGGGGTCGGCGCCTTGCTGAGCATCTACCTCACGGGGGGCGAGTTCAGCCTGATTTCCCTGCTGGGTCTGTTCCTGCTGATCGGGGTGGTGAAGAAAAACGCGATCTTGATGATCGACCTCGCGCTGCAACTGGAACGGACCGCCGGGTTCAGCCCCGAGGCGTCAATTCGCAGCGCTTGCCTGCAACGTTTGCGCCCGATCCTGATGACCACCCTGGCGGCCATCCTGGGGGCCGTGCCCCTCATGCTGAGCACCGCCGAAGGGGCAGAAATGCGCCAGCCCCTGGGCCTGACCATTATCGGCGGGCTGATCTTCAGCCAGATCCTGACCCTTTACACCACCCCGGTGGTTTACCTCTATCTTGACCGCGCACGCCATCGTTTCAACAAATGGCGTGGCGTGCGCACTGATGCTGCTCTGGACACTCCGCTATGACTTCTCGTTTGCTTAAACTCGCTCCGCTGCTGTTATCTGGCTTGTTGCTCAGCGCCTGTGCAATAGGTCCGGACTACCAGCGTCCCGAATCGGCGGCAGCAGCGGATTACAAAGAGGCTGCCGGCTGGACCCGGGCCAACCCCAGCGATGCGCTGGCCCGTGGTGCCTGGTGGGAGCTGTATGGCGATACGCAGCTCAATGGCCTGGTGGAGAAACTCAACAGCAGCAACCAGACAGTGGCCCAGTCCGAGGCCCAGTTCCGTCAGGCCCAGGCCCTGGTGCGCAGCGCCCGTGGGGCCTTTCTGCCAAGCGCCGACTTGAGCGTGGGCAAAACCCGCTCCAGCCAGGGCACCGGTAGCTCCAACTCCAGCCTGACCAGTTCCAGCAGCGGCATTCGCGACACCTTGAACGCCCAGGTGGGGGTCAGCTGGGAAGCCGATGTCTGGGGCAAATTGCGTCGCGGGCTGGAAGCCAACGAAGCCAGTGCCGAGGCCAGCCTGGCCGACCTGGCCGCCATGCGTTTGAGCCAACAGTCGGAGCTGGTGCAGAACTACCTGCAACTGCGGGTGATCGATGAGCAAAAACGCCTGCTGCAAGCCACGGTCGAGGCTTATCAGCGTTCGTTGAAAATGAGCGAAAACCAGTACAAGGCCGGGATTTCCGGCAAGGACGCCGTGGCCCAGGCGCAAACCCAGTTGCGTAACACCCAGGCCAACATGATCGACCTGATCTGGCAGCGGGCGCAATTCGAGAACGCCATTGCCGTGCTGACCGGGCAGGCGCCTTCCGGGTTCAGCCTGGCTGAAACCACAACCGTTCCGGCGCTGCCGCAAATCCCGCTGAGCCTGCCTTCGCAGTTACTGGAACGGCGTCCGGACATCGCCTCGGCGGAGCGCTCGATCATTGCCGCCAACGCCAATATCGGGGTGGCCAAAGCCGCTTACTATCCCGACTTCAGCCTGAGCCTGCAGGGCGGTTACAGCAGCAGTCAGTATCAGGACTGGATCAGCGTACCGAACCGTTTCTGGTCGGTCGGGCCAAAAGTCTCCTTGCCGCTGTTCGATGGTGGCCAGCGTTCGGCCGAGGTTGACCGTAACGAGGCGCTGTATGACCAGACCGTGGCCAAATACCGCCAGACCGTGCTCGATGGCTTGCGCGAAGTGGAAAACTACCTGGTGCAGCTGAAGGTGCTGGGGGATGAGGCCGTGGTCCAGGAGCAGGCACTGGAGTCGGCCCGCGAGTCATTACGCCTGACCAGCAACCAGTACAAGGCCGGCCTGATCGCTTACCTGGACGTTGTGGTGGTCCAGGCCACTGCCCTGAACACCGAGCGCAACGTACTCAACTTGCGACAAAGCCGCCTGATCGCCAGCGTCAAACTGATTGCCGCACTGGGTGGTGGCTGGGACGGCAATACCGATTTAAGCCAGGACCGCTAATCAGCCTGAACCTTGCAGCAGCGAGGCACCGGCCCTAATAAAAGGTAAACCGGTCCTTGCCGCTGTGCTTGGACACATACAGCGCCTTGTCCGCCTTGGCCAGGGCCTGGTTCAGGCTGTCATCGTCTTCGACCCGGGTCAGCCCGATGCTGACGGTCACCGGGTAAGGGTGCGGGTCTACGCGCACTAGCCGGCACAACTCGTCCATCAACGCCTCGACATCGCTGCGCCGCACACCCGCCAGGTACACCGCGAACTCCTCGCCGCCCAGCCGCGCATACTCATGGTCAGCCATCACCGCCTGGATGCTGGCTGCAGTGCGCTTGAGCACCTCATCGCCAATATCATGGCCGTAAAGATCATTCACCTTCTTGAAGTTGTCGATGTCGATCATCGCCAGGTAGTGATCCTGCTCCCGTGGCCGGGTCGCCAATACATTGCCGGCCTGGGTCATGAAGGAGCGGCGATTGGGAATCTCGGTCAAGGGGTCAATGTAGGCCTGGCTCACCAGCAGTCTGAACATGGTGAAGTTGTAGAGCTTGATTTTGCGCAACTTGAAAAAGTTGTAGATCGTCAGGCTGCTGAGAAAGGCCAGATAGCACAGGATCAGGGTGCCCCGCAGATCGGTGACCGACACTTGAGTCATCAGGAAAGGGTTGAGGGTCAGCCAGGTGATGGCCACCACTGCGATAAACCCCCGATGGCCCAGCGGCATCACGGAGGCGCCGTAGAGGATGCTGGAGCAGGCCAGAATCAGCCAGATCGGCTGGGCATCGGCCGGCAGGCCAAAAATGATCAGGCGGATACCGATGGCAATCACTGCCACGAACAGGGCATTGAGTATGTCGAAATGCCAGGACTTGCGAATGAAGCCCAGAATGATGGTGAGCACCACCAGGGTGCTCAGAAACAGGATGGACAGGGCGGTGAACCCCTGGCGGCCCTTGATGCTGACGATCAGGTTGAACAACAGCCACATGAAGATGCTTGCGCTGAAGGTGAGGCGGCAGAAGTTACGCAGTTTTTCGAAGTCATGTTGGGCGAATTCAGCTCGCAAGGCGTGGGGCGCCGCTTGCTTGGAAATCTCTTTTTCAATGGTCTTGAGCATGGCGGCCTTGATCAGGATCAACCGACGGGATTCGGGCCACCTGTGGGACTGTGCCAAGGGGGCCTCTACGTCCGGGCCGGCAGACACTCTGACAGTGGCTGCACCCGGGCGCTGCACGGATAACCCTAGCAGGAGTTTCGGGCATCAGTGCAACGGCCGGGGCGCTTGCGTCTGGCGGTTAACGGGCCTGGGCGAGCACCTCACCGATACTGCGCCGGCGTGCATAGTGCTCGCTGGCGCGGATCAGCTGTTCAAGGTCTTCGGGGGTCACGTCAATGAACGCATCCATTTGCTCCAGGGCTTGTTGCAGGTCCTGGGCGGTAATGCCCGGGTCGCCCGCGACCTGGGGGGCGACCGGATTCGGCTCCGGGGGGGGGTTCGGGTAGCGCACCCGGGTCAGATTGTTATAGGCCAGTGCTGCCACCAGCATGCACGCCGCCGCGAGCATTACCGGCGCCAGCAGGCCCCAGCCCAGACTGGCGCTGTCCGGATCTGCCAGGACCACCAGCAAGGCCAGCGCCCCGGCGGGCGGGTGCAGGCAGCGCAACAGGCACATGACAATCAGCGCCAGGCCTACCGCCAGGCAGGCGCTGTCCAGATTGCGCCCAAAGAAGTGCGCCACCGCCAATGACACCAGGGTTGCACAGAGGTAGCCGCCCATAATCGACCAGGGTTGCGCCAGCGCCCCTGAAGACACGGCAAACAGCAGAACCGCACTGGCCCCCAGCGGGCCAATCAAATGCATGGCGACCGGCAGGCCGAAAAACAGGCTGCAGACCCAGACACTCAAGAGCGTGCCAAGGGATACGCCAATGGCGGCGCGGCTCCATTCGGTGGGACGGGTATTGGTGGCCGCAGGCAATAGGCGGCTGATCCAGCGGGTATGCATGGTGAGGAAAATCCGGGGGTTGGCGATTGAAAGGATAAAAAAAGGGCTGTGCGGGTTTCCCGGCAAGCCCTTGAAAATGTCCCTTCATTTGGGGGAGGAACGGGAGCAGTGTGCAACAGCTGGTAACAGTCCGCAAATTCATAATAATGCTGATTAACTGCATTAATTTTGATGTTTGGAGCTGTTTGTCCTAGTCGTCAAAGCCCACTTGCTCGTGGATTTCATCCACTTTGAGTTCCAGCCGGTAGGCCACGGCAATAAACAGGGCCTGGCACAGGCACAGGGTTGCGCTCAACGAGCGAAACGCGAACGAACTGCCCTCATTGACCAGCAGCACGCTGTTGGCGCGTTTGGCCAGCGGTGACAGGTTGCTGTCGGTGATGATCAGGGTTTTGGCCTGATGCAGCTGGGCAATGCGCAGGCAATGCTGGGTTTCCTTGCCATAGGGGGTAAAGCTGATGGCAATCACCAGGTCGTTGGCCCGCACGCTGCGCATTTGCTCGCGATAACTGCCCCCCAGCCCGGACACCAGATGAATGCGCTTGTTGGTGTGCTGCAGGTTGTACACCAGGTAGTCGGCCACGGCGAAAGAGCGGCGCACCCCCACCACATAGATATTGTCAGCGTTGACCACCAGGTCCACGGCCTTGTCGAAGGACTGGTCATCCAGTTCCAGCCCCAGACGTTCGATACCCGATAGGGTCGCGTTGATGCACTCACGGGCCAGATCGCCGCCGCTGGCTTTTTGCGACTTGTTGGCAATCATGCTGCGAATACGTTGCTGGTAATTCTGCGCCGGCGTGGCCTTGTGGGTGTAGGCCTCGCGAAACAGCGCCTGCATTTCACTGAAACCACTGAAACCGAAGCGTTGCGAGAAGCGCACGATGGCCGAAGGGTGGACTTCGCACTCGCGGGCAATATCACTGATCCGGTCAACCATGATCCGGTCGCTTTGCTGGCTCATATAGCTGGCAATACGTTTGAGCTGACGTGGCAGGCTCTCGTATTCCTCGGTAATGAGCTGCAACAGGCGTTCGGCATTGATCGGTGGGCCGGCCTGTTCGCTCTCTGGCGTTTGCTCGATCGGTGCCGGCTGATCAGGGGAGGGCATAGGGAGTCCTTATGGATGGCTCTTCAGGTCATGGGGCAGTTTAGCCTGCAAAGTCTACAGGGTAGGTGCGCAATAAATCCTGACCGGCCGTTCAAAGACCCTGTGGCTGAATCGTTACAGGGTCGAAAATTGATCCCTTTGGATCAATATGGAACAAAAATTCTACATTAAAAAATTATGGAATAAATATTGTTTATTGTGTCCGGACGTTTTAGTCTTCATCTCACAAAGAGCGCTCAACCTTCGGGGTGATGAGTGCAGGCTGATAAAAATAACAGGAGCCAGCATGGGACAGACTCGTTTTGCCACAGGGCGTGATTTGGATTTGATCTGCCTTGGACGCCTGGGCGTCGACCTCTACTCGCAGCAAGTCGGCGCGCGGCTGGAGGATGTCAGCAGCTTTGCCAAATACCTGGGTGGCTCATCGGCCAACATTGCCTTTGGTACTGCGCGCCTGGGCTTGCGCTCGGCCATGCTGAGCCGGGTGGGGGATGACCATATGGGGCGCTTTCTCACCGAGTCACTGGCTCGTGAAGGCTGTGACGTCAGCGCCATCACTGTTGATCCGCAGCGTCTGACCGCCCTGGTGCTGCTGGGCCTTAAAGACCGCGAAACCTTCCCGCTGGTGTTCTACCGCGAAAATTGCGCCGACATGGCGTTGCGCGCAGAAGACATCGACCCGGCCTTCATAGCCTCGAGCAAGGCCCTGCTGATTACCGGTACCCATTTCTCCACCGAAGGCGTGTATCAGGCCAGCGTCCAGGCGCTGGAATACGCCGAACAGCACAACGTCAAACGTATTCTGGATATCGATTACCGGCCGGTGCTTTGGGGCCTGGCGGGCAAGGCCGATGGCGAAACACGCTTTGTCGAAGACAGCAAAGTCACCGCCCACGTGCAATCGATCCTGCCGCGCTTCGACCTGATCGTGGGCACTGAAGAAGAATTTCTGATTGCCGGCGGCGGCACCGACCTGCTGGCGGCATTGCGTGCGGTACGGGCGCTGACCGCAGCAACGCTGGTGGTCAAGCTCGGTTCCCAGGGCTGTACGGTGATCCAGGGCCAGATCCCGGCCCGGCTTGAAGACGGTGCCATTTATCCCGGCGTGCGGGTTGAGGTACTGAATGTGCTGGGGGCCGGGGATGCCTTTATGTCCGGTTTCCTCAGCGGCTGGCTCAAGGATGCCAGCGATGAGCGCTGCAGCCAGCTGGCCAATGCCTGCGGCGGCCTGGTGGTGTCGCGCCATGCCTGTGCTCCGGCGATGCCGACGCCTGCCGAACTCGACTACCTGTTCAGTAGCCCGGTGCCGATCACCCGCCCGGATCAGGACGTGGCATTACAGCGCTTGCACCGGGTCAGTGTGCCGCGCAAGCAGTGGAAACAACTGTTTGTGTTCGCCTTCGATCACCGCTGGCAGCTGGTTGAAGTGGCCCAGCAGTATGGCCGCGATCACAACAGTATCTGCGCGCTCAAACAGCTGTTTATTCGCGCGGTCGAGCGGGTTGAAACTGACCTGCGGCGTCAGGGCATCGACGCCGATGTCGGGTTGCTGGCCGACCAGCGTTTTGCCCAGGACTCACTGAATGCCGCCACCGGTCGCGGCTGGTGGATTGCCCGCCCGGTAGAGGTCCAGGGTTCACGGCCACTGGCCTTTGAGCATGGTCGCTCGATTGGCAGCAACCTGATTGGCTGGCCCCAGGAACACATCATCAAGTGTCTGGTGCAGTTTCACCCCGACGACGAGCCGCTGCTGCGCCTGGAGCAGGAAGCGCAGATCAAGGGGCTGTATGAGGCATCCCTGGTCAGCGGCCATGAACTGTTGCTGGAGATCATCCCGCCCAAGGATCACCCTTCGACTCATCCCGATGTGCTGTACCGCGCGTTGAAGCGCTTGTACAACCTGGGGATTTACCCGGCCTGGTGGAAAATCGAGGCCCAGACGCCAGAGGTCTGGGAGCAGCTTGATGCGCTGATTCAGGAGCGCGACCCCTATTGCCGGGGCGTGGTGCTGCTGGGCCTGAATGCCCCGGCACAAGCACTGGCAGAAGGTTTCCGCCAGGCACGTCACAGCAGCACCTGCCGCGGTTTTGCCGTGGGCCGCACGATCTTCCAGGAGCCAAGCCGTGCCTGGTTGGCGGGGGAGATCAATGATCAAACATTGATTGAACAGGTGCAGGGCACGTTTGTGCAGCTTATCGAATCCTGGCAAGCGGCCCGCCGCTAACCCGGTTCCTGTATCTGTCCTTGTATCGGCACCTGTATCTACATCGGCACCTGTACCTGCATCTGCATCTGCGCATACATCTGCATCTGTAGGAGCGAGCTTGCTCGCGAGCTCTTCAAGATCAAAAGCTCGCGAGCAAGCTCGCTCCTACAGGTTCAGGTTCAGGTACAGGTACAGGTCCAGGTCCAGGTCCAGGTTCAGATTCAGGTTCAGGTTCAGAGGTTCAGATCCAGCTTCAGGCACAGGTTCAAGTACAGCCGCAGGGTGCTGTTTAATTCAGAAAACAATAATAGGTGCAGCCATGCCCGCTATTCGTATTGGCATCAACCCGATTTCCTGGAGTAACGATGACTTGCCGTCATTGGGCGGCGAGACGCCATTGAGCACGGCGCTCAGTGAAGGCAAGCAAATCGGTTACGAGGGTTTCGAACTCAACGGCAAATTCCCCAAGGACGCCAAGGGCGTCGGCGATGTGCTGCGTCCCTACGATCTGGCACTGGTCTCGGGCTGGTATTCCAGCCGCCTGGCCCGGCGCTCGGCAGCCGAGGAGATCGATGCAATCGCCAGTCACGTGCAGTTGCTGGCCGAAAACGGAGCCAGAGTGCTGGTCTATGGCGAAGTCGCCGACTCGATCCAGGGCCAGCGCATTCCATTGGTCGAGCGCCCGCGCTTTCACACCGAACAGGCGTGGCAAGCCTATGCCGACAAGCTCAATGAACTGGCACAGTTCACCCTGTCCCAGGGCGTGCGCCTGGCTTATCACCATCACATGGGCGCCTATGTAGAGTCGCCGTCGGACATCGACACCCTGATGAGCCTGACCGGCCCCGAAGTGGGTCTGCTGTTCGACGCCGGCCATTGCTACATGGGCGGTGGCGAGCCGCTCGAGGTGTTGCGCAAACATATTGACCGCGTCTGCCACGTGCACTTCAAGGATGTGCGCAAGGCCGTGGTGCAACTGGCACGCAACAACCTGTGGAGCTTCCCGGACTGCATCATCAACGGCACCTTCACCGTGCCCGGCGATGGCGACATTGATTTCGCGGCATTGCTCGATGTGTTGCTGGCTGCCGATTACCACGGCTGGCTGGTGGTTGAAGCCGAACAGGACCCGGCCGTGGCGCCGAGTTTTGCCTATGCGCAAAAGGGCTATCAAACCCTGCGCGGCCTGCTGGATGCGAGGACCGGAAAATGAGCTTGCTGATCAAGAGTCAGGCCACGGGTAAAACCATGGTCGAACTGCCACAGGGTGCGCTGGAGTACGTGGGTTTTAGCGCTTATCGCCTGGCCGCCGGCGAACATCTGCCGGTCAGCGCCGGCGATCAGGAGCTGTGCCTGGTGCTGCTCAGCGGGCGGGTCACCATCAGTGGCGAAGAGCCGGGCAAGGGCGCTTTCAGCTGGGCCGATATTGGCGATCGCGACTCGGTATTCGAGGACAAATCGCCGTTCGCTGCCTACCTGCCGCCAGGCAGTCAGGCCCGGGTACTGGCCTTGGGCGAGGTGCAAATCGCTGTCTGTGCCGCACCGGGTTCGGCCACCGCCGGGCTGGGTGCACGTCTGATCAAACCCGAGGCCATGAAGCGCAGCGTGCGCGGCAAAGGCGCCAATACCCGCTATGTCTGCGACATTCTGCCCGACACCGAGCCTGCGCATTCGCTGCTGGTGGTGGAGGTGCGTACCCCGTCCGGGCACTCGTCCAGCTATCCACCGCACAAACACGACACCGACGATCTGCCGCACCAGAGCTTTCTCGAAGAAACCTATTACCACCGGATCAACCCGCCCCAGGGCTTCGTGTTCCAGCGGGTCTACACCGATGACCGCAGCCTCGATCAGGCCATGGCAGTGGAGAACAGCGACCTGGTGGTGGTGCCCAAGGGCTACCACCCGGTCAGCGTGCCCTATGGCTATGAATCCTATTACCTCAACGTCATGGCCGGCCCCAAACGCGTCTGGCAATTTCACAACGACCCGCAGCACAGCTGGCTGATGGATCTTTAACGTTTTCGGAGAACAATAATGAGCACTACCCCGGTTATCGGTCACTACCTCAACGGCCAGCTCCAGGACACAGGCGGCGAGCGTTTCAGCGACGTATTCAATCCAGCCACCGGCGCCGTGCAGGCACGGGTGGCACTGGCCAGCCAGCACACCGTAGACGAGGCCGTGGCTTCGGCACTCAAGGCATTTCCGGCCTGGTCCGAACAGTCGTCCTTGCGCCGGTCGCGGGTGATGTTCAAGTTCAAGCAACTGCTCGACGAACACCACGATGAACTGGCTGAAATCATCTGCCGCGAACACGGCAAGGTGTTTTCCGATGCCAAGGGCGAAGTGACCCGCGGCATTGAAATTGTTGAATATGCCTGCGGTGCGCCGGCTCTGCTGAAAACCGATTTCAGCGACAACATCGGTGGCGGTATCGATAACTGGAACCTGCGCCAGCCCCTGGGCGTGTGCGCCGGGGTCACCCCGTTCAACTTCCCGGTCATGGTGCCGCTGTGGATGATTCCGCTGGCGCTGGTCACGGGCAACTGCTTCATCCTCAAGCCTTCGGAGCGTGATCCGTCAGCCAGCCTGCTGATGGCGCGCCTGCTGACTGAGGCCGGCCTGCCGGATGGTGTATTCAACGTGGTGCAAGGCGACAAGAGCGCGGTCGATGCGCTGTTGCAGCATCCGCACATCGAAGCCATGTCGTTTGTCGGCTCCACGCCGATTGCCGAGTACATCTATCAGCAGGGCACCGCGCGTGGCAAACGGGTTCAGGCATTGGGCGGGGCAAAGAACCACATGATCGTGATGCCCGATGCCGATCTGGATCAGGCGGCGGATGCACTGATCGGTGCAGCTTACGGCTCGGCAGGCGAGCGTTGCATGGCGATCTCGATTGCCGTGACCGTGGGTGATGTGGCCGACAAATTGATCGAAAAACTGCTGCCGCGCATCGACCGGCTCAAGGTCGGCAATGGCTTGCAGCCGGACAGCGAAATGGGGCCGCTGGTGACCGCTGAGCACAAGGCCAAGGTCATCGGTTTCATCGATCAGGGCGTGGCCCAGGGCGCACAGTTGATTGTCGACGGTCGCGACCTGATAGTGCCGGGCGCAGAGCAGGGGTTCTTTGTTGGCGCCACCCTGTTCGACCAGGTCACCCCTGAGATGAGTATCTACCAGCAAGAGATTTTCGGCCCGGTACTGGGGATTGTCCGGGTGCCTGACTTTGCCAGTGCCGTGGCGTTGATCAATGCCCATGAATTCGGCAACGGCGTGTCCTGCTTCACCAGCGACGGCGGCGTGGCCCGGGCCTTTGCCCGCACGATCAAGGTCGGCATGGTGGGCATCAATGTGCCGATTCCGGTGCCGATGGCCTGGCATTCATTTGGGGGCTGGAAACGTTCGCTGTTTGGTGATCACCACGCCTACGGCGAAGAAGGTATCCGCTTCTACAGCCGTTACAAAAGCGTGATGCAGCGCTGGCCGGACAGCATCGCCAAGGGTCCGGAATTCAGCATGCCGACGGCCAAATAGCCAACCCCACAACTCCCACCTGACCTGCAGGAGCGAGCTTGCTCCTGCAGCGGGCAGCAAGTAGTCGGGACAGGTATTTTTTCAGGGTGAAAACATGAGTACGACACGACTGACCATGGCCCAGGCCCTGGTGAAATTTCTCGATAACCAATACGTCGAAGTCGATGGGGTCGAGAGCAAGTTTATCGCCGGGATTTTCACCATTTTTGGTCACGGCAACGTGTTGGGGCTGGGCCAGGCGCTGGAGCAGGACAGCGGCGATCTGGTGGTGCATCAAGGCCGCAACGAGCAGGGCATGGCCCATGCCGCGATCGGCTTCGCCAAGCAGAACCTGCGACGCAAGATTTACGCCTGCACCTCGTCGGTCGGCCCCGGGGCTGCCAATATGCTCACCGCCGCGGCCACTGCCACCGCCAACCGGATCCCGTTGTTGCTGCTGCCGGGCGATGTCTATGCCAGCCGTCAGCCTGACCCGGTACTGCAGCAGATCGAGCAGTTCCACGACCTGAGCATCAGCACCAACGATGCATTCAAGGCCGTGAGTAAATACTGGGATCGCATCAACCGTCCCGAGCAGTTGATGAGCGCGGCCATCCAGGCCATGCGCGTGCTCACCGACCCGGCTGAAACCGGCGCCGTCACCCTGGCCCTGCCACAGGACGTTCAGGCCGAAGCCTACGATTACCCGGATTACTTCCTGCAAAAACGCGTGCACCGCATCGACCGTCGCTTGCCGACCCCGGCGATGCTGGCCGACGCCCAGGCCATCGTTGCGCGTAAACGCAAGCCGCTGATCATCTGCGGGGGCGGGGTCAAGTACTCCGCGGCCAACGCAGCCCTGCAGGCCTTTGCCGAGCGCTTTGATATTCCGTTCGCCGAAACCCAGGCCGGCAAAAGCGCGATTGTCTCGGCGCACCCGCTGAACGTCGGCGGGATCGGCGAGACCGGTTGCCTGGCCGCCAACTTGCTGGCCGCACAAGCCGATCTGATCATCGGCATCGGCACCCGCTATACCGACTTCACCACCTCGTCGAAATCCTTGTTTCAGCACCCTGAGGTGGAGTTTCTCAACCTCAACATCAGCCCTTGCGATGCCCTGAAACTCGATGGCGTGCAAGTGCTGGCCGATGCCCGGGCCGCGCTGCAAGCCCTGGGCGAGATCCTCGGGCAACAGGGCTATCGCTCAGACTGGGGTGATGCCCCCAAATTGGCCAGGGCGCAACTGGACGCGGAAGTCGACCGGGTTTATCAGGTCGACTATCAGCAGCCGGACTTCGCCCCCGAGATCACCGACCACCTTGACCCGGCGGTGCTGCGCGAGTTTATCGAGCTGACCGGTTCATGCCTGACCCAAAGCCAGGTGCTGGGCGTGCTCAACCACAGCCTGGCCGACGACGCGGTGATCGTGGCCGCGGCAGGTAGCCTGCCCGGTGACTTGCAACGGGCCTGGCGCAGCAAGGGGGTCAACACCTATCACCTGGAATACGGCTACTCGTGCATGGGCTACGAAGTCAACGCGGCGCTGGGGGTCAAGCTCGCCGAACCCGGGCGTGAGGTCTACGCGCTGGTGGGCGACGGTTCCTACATGATGCTGCACTCCGAGCTGCCGACCTCGATTCAGGAGCGGCGCAAGATCAACGTGGTGCTGTTCGACAACATGACCTTCGGCTGCATCAACAACTTGCAGATGGGCAACGGGATGGACAGCTTCGGCACCGAATTCCGTTATCGCAATGCGCAAACCGGCAAGCTCGACGGTGGTTTTGTGCCGGTGGACTTCGCCATGAGCGCGGCGGCCTACGGTTGTAAAACCTACAAGGTCAGCACCCTTGAACAGTTGCATATGGCACTGGCCGATGCACGTTTGCAAACGGTCTCGACCCTGATCGACATCAAGGTGCTGCCCAAAACCATGATCCACAGCTACCTGACCTGGTGGCGCGTGGGTGTGGCCCAGGTGTCCACCAGCCCGCGGACCGATGCGGCGGCACAAAAGCTCAACCTCGCACTTTCCAAAGCCCGGCAGTACTGATCGCAAACCTCTGACAAAAAATCCAACAGGAGCAGGCATATGTCGTTGAACACTAATTCCCTGAAGCTTGGCGTGATCGGTACCGGCGCCATCGGTCGTGACCATATCCGTCGGTGCAGCCAGACCTTGCTCAACAGCCAGGTGGTGGCCGTTACCGATATCAATCTGCTGCAAGCCGCCCAGGTGGTGGCTGATCTGGGGCTGAGCGCCGAGGTGTACCCGGACGGGCATGCCCTGATCAATGCACCGGAAGTCGATGCGGTGCTGGTGACATCCTGGGGGCCAAGCCATGAAGAGTTTGTGCTGGCCGCGATCAAGGCCGGCAAGCCGGTGTTCTGCGAGAAGCCGTTGGCAGTGACGGCCGCCGGCTGCCGGGCCATCGTTGATGCAGAAGTTGCCCATGGCAAGCGTCTGGTCCAGGTCGGCTTCATGCGTCCGTATGACGAGGGCTACCGCGCACTCAAAGCCGTGATCGACAGCGGCCAGATCGGCGAGCCGTTGATGCTGCACTGCGCGCACCGCAACCCGACGGTGGGCGAGAACTACAAGACAGACATGGCGATCACCGACACCCTGATCCATGAACTGGACGTGCTGCGCTGGTTGCTGGATGACGACTACGTTTCGGTGCAAGTGGTGTTCCCGCGCAAGACCAGCAAAGCCCTGGCCCATCTCAAAGACCCGCAAATCGTGCTGCTGGAAACGGCCAAGGGCACGCGGATCGATGTTGAGGTGTTTGTTAACTGCCAATACGGCTATGACATTCAGTGCGAAGTGGTGGGCGAGACCGGGATTGCCAAACTTCCGGAGCCGTCGCAAGTGCAACTGCGCAGCGGCGCCAAGCTGTCCAACGCCATTTTGATGGACTGGAAAGACCGTTTCATCGGCGCCTACGACGTTGAGTTGCAAGCGTTCATCGACGCCGTGCGTGCAGGCCGGGTAGGCGGCCCCTCGGCATGGGACGGTTTTGCTGCTGCGGTGGCAGCGGATGCCTGCATCGAAGCGCAGCAGAGCGGGGCAATCGTCAAAGTGCAGTTGCCGGAGCGTCCGGGGTTTTACGGCCCGCACGCCCAATAAACCAAATACCAGAAAAACCTGTAGGAGCGAGCTTGCCTCGCGAGTTCTTCAAGATCAAAAGCTCGCGAGGCGAGCTCGCTCCTGCAGGAGACAGGTTCGCCCGGGTACATGGAGGCTTTATGCGTATTGGACTTGTCGGTTTTGGCCACGGTGGCCGTTTTTTTCATGCTCCGCTGATTGCCAGTTTGCCCGGCATCACGTTCGCGGGGGTTGTTACCCGCTCGCCTGAGCGGCGCCGCTTGTTGGCCAGCGAATACCCCGGGGTCAAGGCCTGGGACAGCCTGGGCCAGATGGTCGAAGCCGGGGTTGATCTACTGGTGATTTCTACCCCGCTGCAAGGCCGCCCGGAGCTGGTCATGCAGGCCATCGAGCTGGGTGTGCCGGTGGTCAGTGACAAGCCTTTCGCCGCCGATACCCATCAGGCCGAACAATTAGTGGCCGCAGCTCAACGTCAGAACGTGCTGTTGAGCGTGTATCAAAACCGGCGCTGGGACTCGGATTTTCTGACCATCCGCAAATTGCTGGATGCCGCTGCCCTGGGCCAGGTCACCCGCTTTGAATCATTCGTTGAGCGCTTTGCTCCCGATTCGGTGGGGGATGCCAGCGGCGGTGGCTGGCTGCGGGATCTGGGCAGCCATCTGGTTGACCAGGCGCTGCAGCTGTTCGGCCCGGTGCAGACGGTTTACGCCGAACTGGCCGATAGCCCCGGGCACCCCGGCATCGATCACACGTTCTTCATCGCCCTGACCCACGCCAATGGCGTGGTTTCCCACATCGGTGGCAGTTGCCTGCAAAGCAGTCCACGCCCCAGGTTTCGGGTGACCGGCAGCCTGGGCAGCTACAGCGTTGAAGGCTTTGACGGACAAGAGGCGGCAGTGCTCGCCGGGTTGTCGCCCAAAACCGAAGGTGAGCGTTGGGGCGCCGAAGAGCATCGGCGCTGGGGCTGGTTCGAGCAGGGGGCCGAGCGTGAGCGGGTACCCACCGAACATGGCCGCTGGCAGCAGTTTTATCTGCAAATGATCGACGCGGTAAAACACCAGGGGGCAGTGCCGGTGGACCCGCAGGATGCGTTGCAAGCCCTGCGGGTGCTGGACGCGGCACGCCTGAGTGCCGAGCGCAGGCAAGTCATCCGGCTCGATCAGGCAAGCTAAAATAGAATTATTTTTTTAATAAATTCTAAATACGGTTGATATAGAAATTATTTTCCAATAGAGTCAATTCCAGGTCAGCGAGACCTGACCTCAGCTGTCATTCAAGTACGTACCGCATCTATAAAACCAACAAGAATGTGGAGACTGCCCTAATGAAACACCGCCTACGTTTTGCTTCCCTTGCACTGTCGATGATGCTGGCCAGCGGCGCAGCCATGGCCGACGTAAAAATCGGTGTGAGCATGTCCCAGTTCGATGACACGTATCTGACTTACTTGCGTGAGTCGATGAACGAAAGAGCCAAGAGCAACCCCGAAGGCGTGCAGTTGCAGTTTGAAGATGCCCGCGCTGACGTGGTCAAGCAGCTGAGTCAGGTCGAAAATTTTATCAGCCAGAAAGTCGACGCCATTGTGGTTAACCCGGTGGACACCGCCGCGACCCGCAAAATCACCGAAGCAGCGGTCAAGGCGGGGATTCCGCTGGTCTACGTCAATCGCCGCCCGGATGATGAAAAACTGCCGCCGGGCGTTGCCACCGTGGCCTCCAAAGATATAGAAGCCGGTCAGATGCAGATGGAATACCTGGCGAAAAAAATGGGTGGCAAGGGCGATATCGTCATCCTGTTGGGCGATCTGGCCAACAACGCCACCACCAACCGCACCAAAGGCGTGAAAGAGGAACTGACCAAGTACCCCGATATCAAGGTTGACCAGGAGCAGACCGGGATCTGGCTGCGAGACAAAGGCATGACCCTGACCAACGACTGGCTGACCCAGGGCCGCAAGTTTGATGCGGTGGTCTCCAACAACGACGAGATGGCCATCGGTGCGGCAATGGCTTTGAAGCAGGCCGGCATCGAGCCCGGCACTGTGCTGATTGCCGGTGTCGACGGCACCCCCGACGGCGTGCGTGCGGTGGAGAAGGGCGAGCTGGCGCTCACGGTGTTCCAGGACGCCAAGGGCCAGGCCTACGGCTCGGTCGATACCGCCCTGAAAATGATCAAGAAAGAACCGGTAGAGCAGGCGGTCTGGGTGCCTTTCCAGCTGATCACCAAAGACAATGCCAAGGATTTCAAGTAGTCGTCATCTCAATCCAATAACAACAATATGCGGCAGGGCTCAAGCCTTGCCCGCTGTCTCGGACATTCACCGAGGCATCTGAGGAGTACTGGCTATGCTCGCGTCAGCGACTGTTTCAAGCACCTCGACCATGGCGCCCGCGCCTGCGGCTCTCCCTCAAGAGGTTCCTTATCTGCTGGAGGTGGTCAACGTCAGCAAGGGTTTTCCCGGCGTAGTGGCGCTTGATGACGTGCAACTGCGGGTACGTCCGGGTTCGGTTCTGGCCCTGATGGGGGAGAACGGCGCCGGCAAGTCGACCCTGATGAAAATCATCGCCGGTATCTATCAACCCGACTCCGGCGAGTTGCGACTGCGGGGCAAACCCGTGACCTTCGCCGGTCCCCTGGCGGCTTTGCAGGCAGGGATAGCCATGATCCATCAGGAACTGAACCTGATGCCGCACATGAACATTGCGGAAAATATCTGGATCGGCCGCGAGCAGCTCAACGCGCTGCACATGATCGACCATCGCGAGATGTTCCGTTGCACTGCGCAACTGCTGGAGCGTCTGCGCATCAACCTCGACCCCCAGGAACTGGTAGGCAACCTCAGCATCGCCGAGCGGCAGATGGTGGAAATTGCCAAGGCCGTGTCGTACAACTCGGACATCCTGATCATGGATGAACCGACCTCGGCCATTACCGACAAGGAAGTCGCCCACCTGTTTTCGATTATTGCCGACCTCAAGTCCCAGGGTAAAGGCATCATCTACATCACCCATAAAATGAACGAAGTGTTCAGCATCGCCGACGAAGTGGCAGTGTTTCGCGATGGTGCCTATATCGGCCTGCAGCGGGCCGACAGCATGGACGGCGACAGCCTGATCTCGATGATGGTGGGGCGCGAATTGAACCAGCTGTTTCCGGTGCGGGAAAACCCGCTGGGCGAACTGCTGTTGTCGGTCCGCGACCTGAGTCTGGACGGCGTGTTCAAGGGGGTTACGTTTGACCTGCACGCAGGCGAGATCATGGGCATTGCCGGTTTGATGGGCTCGGGACGAACCAACATCGCCGAAACCATTTTCGGCATCACCCCGAGCAGTGGTGGAGAAATCCAGCTGGACGGGCTGCCCGTGCGTATAACCAGTCCCAACATGGCCATCGAGAAGGGCTTCGCCCTGTTGACCGAAGACCGCAAGCTGACCGGACTTTTCCCCTGCCTGTCGGTGCTGGAAAACATGGAAATGGCGATTCTGCCGCATTACGCCGGCAATGGTTTTATCCAGCAAAAAGCCCTGCGCGCCCTGTGCGAAGACATGTGCAAAAAGTTGCGGGTCAAAACCCCTTCCCTTGAGCAATGCATCGACACCCTGTCCGGCGGCAATCAGCAAAAGGCCTTGCTGGCCCGCTGGCTGATGACCAACCCCCGGGTATTGATTCTGGATGAGCCGACCCGGGGTATCGACGTCGGGGCCAAGGTCGAGATTTACCGGCTGATCTCCTTTCTCGCCAGCGAAGGCATGGCGGTGATCATGATTTCATCGGAACTGCCTGAAGTGCTGGGTATGAGCGACCGGGTCATGGTCATGCACGAAGGTGAACTGATGGGCACCCTGGACCGCAGCGAGGCGACCCAGGAGCGAATCATGCAATTGGCCTCCGGTATTACCGCGATTCATTAATGACTTCAGTGCAGCGGCCCGACAGGGTCAGTGGCGCAGCAGAACAAGAGAGAAAACGTCCATGAACGCAATAACTGAAAACAAGCCTGCCGTGGCCCCGCCTAAAACCAAAAGCCGTCGTCGGTTCCCCACCGAGCTGAGCATCTTTCTGGTGCTGATCGGCATTGGTCTGGTGTTTGAAGTATTTGGCTGGATCGTGCGTGACCAGAGTTTCCTGATGAACTCCCAGCGTCTGGTGCTGATGATCCTGCAAGTGTCGGTGATTGGCTTGCTGGCCATTGGTGTCACCCAGGTGATCATCACCACCGGTATCGACCTGTCATCGGGCTCGGTGCTGGCGCTGTCGGCGATGATTGCCGCCAGCCTGGCGCAAACCTCTGATTTCACCCGGGCGGTATTCCCGTCGCTGACCGACCTGCCGGTGTGGATCCCGGTGCTGGCCGGGCTTGGCGTGGGGCTGCTGGCGGGGGCGATCAACGGCAGCATCATTGCGATTACCGGGATTCCGCCCTTTATTGCCACCCTGGGCATGATGGTGTCGGCCCGTGGCCTGGCGCGTTACTACACCGAAGGCCAGCCGGTGAGCATGCTCTCGGACTCCTACACCGCCATCGGACATGGGGCGATGCCGGTCATCATCTTCCTGGTGGTGGCGCTGATATTCCACATTGCCCTGCGCTACACCAAATATGGCAAGTACACCTACGCCATCGGCGGCAACATGCAGGCGGCGCGTACCTCGGGGATCAACGTCAAGCGTCACCTGATCATCGTCTACAGCATCGCCGGTCTGCTGGCGGGTCTGGCCGGCGTCGTGGCGTCGGCACGGGCTGCCACCGGGCAGGCGGGCATGGGCATGTCCTATGAACTGGATGCAATTGCCGCGGCAGTGATTGGCGGCACCAGCCTGGCGGGCGGAGTAGGGCGCATTACCGGTACGGTGATCGGCGCACTGATCCTTGGCGTCATGGCCAGTGGTTTCACCTTTGTCGGGGTTGACGCCTACATCCAGGACATCATCAAGGGCCTGATCATCGTGGTGGCGGTGGTGATCGACCAGTACCGCAACAAGCGCAAGCTCAAGCGCTAACCCCACGCCCTGTAGGAGCGAGCTTGCTCCTACAGATAATTCATGTACCCGGCAGCCGCATCGATAGCCCACACCCCTGTAGGAGCGAGCTTGTCTCGCGAGCTTTCCGATGCACCCCGAAGAGCTCGCGAGCAAGCTCGCTCCTACAGATAATTCATGTACCCGACAGCCGAATCGATAGCCCACACCCCTGTAGGAGCGAGCTTGTCTCGCGAGCTTTTCCGATACACCCCGAACAGCTCGCGAGCAAGCTCGCTCCTACAGATAATTCATGTACCCGGCAGCCGAATCGATAGCCCACACCCCTGTAGGAGCGAGCTTGTCTCGCGAGCTTTTCCGATGCACCCCGAAGAGCTCGCGAGCAAGCTCGCTCCTACAGTTAATCATGTGCCCGGCAGCCGCATTGCCAAGCTCACGCTCAATCCGACAACGTCTTAGTCCTGACAGAAGCGGATGCGGTTGCCGAAGGGGTCATGGACTTCCAGAACCTGCCCCCAGCCCTGCTGAACAATCTCCGGGCGTCCGTAGCCGTAGCGCTTGCCCTGGAGTTCGTCATGCAACAACTGAATATTGTGCATCGGCACAAATAGGGTCGCCCCGGGGCTCGCATCGCCATGGTGCTCGGAGAGATGCAGTTGCAGACCGTTGCGGCTGATCCCCAGATACAGCGGCAGATCCGCTTCGAAGCGGTGCTCGAATTCGACGCTGAATCCCAGAAAATCCAGATAGAACTCCCGGGCCTTGGCTTCGTCAAACATCCGCAGGATCGGGATGGCCTTGTCGAACCTGATGACCGGCAAGGGATTCTCGGCGGGCAGTATTGCTGACGCAGTGTTCCAGTCCTTGTAGCCCAGCAAGTGCGCCACCGTTTCCAGCGCCGTGGCATGAGTCAGCTCTTGCGCGAACAGTTCTCGGGAGGCACGCAGCCGCCTGGCCATCTGTTTGGCTTGTTCGATCGAAATCATGGTTGTTCTCCTGAGGTCGAGGCGCACGGTGCCCGCATTGCCAAACCTCGACTGTCAAAAGAAACGGGAGGATTCGGGAACAGAAACAATACTTTCACCTTTCCTTGCGGACGCGAGCGGCAGGCAGTATCAGCCTGCGCTGATATTACATAGCGCGCAACGAGCGCGAAAGGGCAAGCCGTATCTATCGCCAGGCGCTAGCGACTTCGAGCGGTAACGGCCCTGCAGGCTGGTTCAGGCGCTCCATATGCAAGGCGCTCGAGCCCTTGCTCCCGTCAGCTTTAATCAAACCGCCAAAATCATGGGCACTGGCCACCCGCGGCCAGTACGCCGGTTATGCTTGGCGCTCAGCTTTTGTCACAATGGGCAGGGGGCATGACGACCAACGCTGGCATGCAAAGCTGCTCCCCCGATAGAGGCGTGAGCCAGCCAGAGGGGTCGGACATTCGTGGTGATAAGGAACTGCAGTTGAACCAACATACATTGTCCATGCGCCTGGAGCGTGTCGCGGCGCATGTGCCGGCGGGTGCGCGTCTGGCCGATATCGGCTCGGACCATGGCTATTTGCCGGTGGCGTTGATGCGCCGTGGCCTGATCACCTTTGCGGTGGCCGGCGAGGTGGCATTGACGCCTTTCAGTGCAGCCGAACGTACCGTGCGCGAGAACGCAATGGAGCAACGCATTACTGTGCGTCTGGCCAGCGGGCTGGCGGCAATCGCCCCGGGCGACGCAATCACTGCCATCAGTATCTGCGGCATGGGCGGTGAAACCATCCGTGACATCCTCGACAGTGGCAAGGCGCGCCTCAGCGGCCAGGAACGGCTGATCCTGCAGCCCAACGGCGGCGAACAACCATTGCGCCAATGGCTGATGGAGAACGGCTACCGGATCCATCACGAGGAATTGCTCCAGGAAAACCGGTTCGATTACGAAATCATCGTTGCCGAACACGACGGGCCGGTGTTGTACAGCCCTGAGCAACTGTTCTTCGGACCGTTGCAGATGCAGGCCCGCAGCCCGGCGTTCCTGCTCAAGTGGCAGCGCATCCTGCGCCACAAGCAGCAGAACCTGGCCAACCTGGCACGGGCGCAGCAGGCCGTGCCAGAGCACAAGGTGCAGGAGATCGCCCGGCAAGCGCAGTGGATCATCGAACTGCTGGCTTGAATCCGCCGGATCCAGCGCGGGCCAATACCAGTGGCCCGCATGACATAGAACCAGGCACTTGCTCAGCGCAGTTCCATTCCCGGCTCAAGAGCAGCTTTTTTTACCCCGGGCCGGCTCCCCAATAGTTATGTACCTTCGCGGGCCACAACAAAGTTCGAATTAACCACTGTGTTCACAAACAGATAAAGACCCTATGGCTTTTGTAATGTCGCCGTCTACACGGGCTGGTTGTGTTCGACGTAAACAGGCCGCTATACACTTTATTTCGTAACTTGCATAAAGAGGTGGCTGCCCTCGCAAGTTGTATTGATATCTTGATGTGCCGATGGGTAGGGTGCAGCCAGGATATTCATTGTTCAGTCCATTACTTAAATTAGTTTATTCATTATAAAGGATGAACCCATGTCTATTATTGACTCGTCGCCAACACAGGCGACTAATTGGAAACAGCTTTCGTACTTCCGAGTGTTTGTCGAGAACGACGCGCACCTGCAAAATGCCCGTTATCCGCTGCTGAACAATAAGCGCCAGCAGTTACGCGTTACCGTGCGTCTGGCGGCGAAAGATGCGGCAGGTAATGTTGCAACTATCCCGAAAAGTGATCTGGATCAGATTCGACTGATTGATTACAACACGTCGGCCCTGATTGATTATAATGATAACTTTTCCGGAGACTGGACCAGTTCATGGCACCATCGAGGCTTTATCTGGGATCGAGGCTTTCTTGATTCAATCAGATCCCTGAGGTTGGAACAGCCGCAGCTGTTTGAAACCAGTGACAGCAGCGCAGATGATGCAGATTATGCAGATGATCCAGACGCGAAAGTCTCCGAGCCTATTGAGCCAACATCTGAATCTTTCGGCCCGGTTCTAATCTCTCCTTCGATGGACGCAACCCTGGCGGACTGCCCCGGCGGCTACCAGTGCGTCACTTTTTATGTTTCAACCGGCGCCCGCGCTGCGCGCCGATTGGCGGCACGCATTACCAACGGTGATGGCACGGTATTTCGCAGCAACTACAGCGATGTGACCGACGACCTGGGTGAGGGTGATAAACGCGGGCGCTTCAACTCTTCGTTCGAGGTGGAGCCTGTCAGCTTCCCGTCCTTGCCGAACGAGAACTTTGGTGATCGAAAAGCCGACGGCTCAGGTTATCTGAGGGATACGCTGGTTGCATCGAACAAGTTTTCTTGGGGCGAGTATCGTGCATTTGAGCAACACGTTAATATCCGCATGCCCAACGGCCGTAAAGTGCCAATCAAATCGGTCACTTCTCACCCGAGCGGTGCTGATGGAGCGATAGGGGGCGAGATGATGTGGGCATCTCGAGGCCCTGTGACTCGCTCAAAAACAACGTTTACCTATATTTCCTATCCTGGCGAAACCCACGTACGAATGCAGGAGCCACCTAATTGGTATGGCTCCGATGGCTATTTTTATCGGGTGCACAGTCTCTTGGCCACAGCCTTCCCAAACTTTACACCGCGTATCTTTCACCCGCGTGCCGGTGAAGTTGTGATCGGGCATTTTCTCACTGACCAGAATCATCAATTTTATTATCGGGCACAGAACGGGGCCGAGCATCAGGTGCCGAATAAAATGATGATGCCGCTCCACGTGATGGATATTTATGGCACCGAACACCGTCTTCGAGTCGGGCTGGTGTCCACCCATAATTATTTGATGTTGAATAAAGTTTAATTTGTCGGAGTGGGATCAAGTGGCGGCGGTCACGCTTGCCCAAGGGATTGTTCCTTCGCGAATCATGATCCGTTCGCGGTGCTTGCAATAGCTTGAGCATATTTGCCCCGCCACTCCTTAGCCCTCGTCAAGCAAACCACCTGTATGTTGTGGATGCAGGCATCCTGGGGTCAGGGCGCAGCCGGTAGTTCTGCCGGATGCGCCCTGACCCTCTTTGTTATCCGTATTGCTATCTATTTGCCGCGACTCGGGCAGTAGCCACCATGGGTCAGTCCGGCTGGCCCGTTCGTACCTTTGCAGTTCCCAAGCTGACGCCACTGGCCGGTCATTCGGGCTGGTTGACGGTCTGCCCGTCGATGGGTTCCCGGGGGCATGTTTGCAAGGGTGTGTACCAGTGAACGGCAGAAGCGACATACAGGTGTTGTTGCTTTGGCGGCGTAAAGGGCGTGTCCAGAGTGCCCAGCGCTATGGAGACCCATTCGCTGAATTGGCCTTCAGAGCGTGACCAGAACAAGGTCGAGCCACAGTGCATGCAGAATTCGCGCAGCACCGAGGCCGACGAGCAATAGCCCGTGATGCTGGTGCTGCCGCTGAGTATCCGCAGTGCGCTGCGGGGCACGCTGGCATAAGACGCGAATGCGGCACCATGGCCTTTGCGACACTGGCTGCAATGGCAATGACTGACGGCCTTTGGCGCTGTAAGCAGTTCATAGCTGACGGCTGCGCAAAGGCAGTTGCCCTGGTAGACCCTGGTCATGTCGTCGTCCCTGAAAAAGATCCCGGCTTGGTGTCTGACTGAAAGTCGTCGCCATGCATAGTGCCTTGACCGGACGGTGCAAGAAAAGGGTGAGCTTGCATCCGCTCACGGCTGGTGATTGGCAGGCGTACAAAGAGCAGTGCCAATGCCCGCATTTACCGACGGGCAGGCAGTGCTCTGTGGCCGGGAGCAGGCTTAGCGGCCGCTCGCTCTCAATGCATCGGGGGTGTACATATCGGCCGTCAGCTTCAGATTGTTCATGATCGGGCCTTTGCGCTCTTCGTTGGTCAGCCCGTAAGCGGTGTACTGCCTCGAACTCAGGTCATAGAAAAACTGCACCCCGGAAATCGCCAGCTTGGCGTCAGGATGCTGGAAGTAATTCATCATGGCGTGCTTCCAGATTTTTCCGCGGGCATCGTAGTTGTCCGCCAGTGTGCCGGCCCAGGTATCCTCATCCAGGTAAATGACCCGCTTGCTGTACAAATGGCGATAGCCTGCTTTCAAGTTGGCCTCCAGCACCCAGACTCGACGCAGCTCAAAGCGCAGGTAGTCAGGATCAGGGTGAGAGGGGGTCAGCAAGTCACTGTATTTAACTGCACCACTGTTGACGCGAAAGGCGTTGACCGGGATGTAGATCTCTTTTTTACCCAGGTTTTTCCACTCGTAACGTTCAGGCGAGCCGTTGAACAGGCGGTCGTCATCCACGACCATGGTGCCATTGGTGCCAATCATCGGCTGGTCGAAGCCAAACCCCGGCAACTGTCGAACCCGTCGAGTCCCGGGGTTATAACTCCAGGCCAGACGTCCCTGTTTGCTCCAGTCGTAGTAGTCCTGTGAAACCGTGCTGACACCTGCATCCCGTTGTGGCTGCATGGTGAAGTTCCAGGAAAATGCACGCACGCCCTCGGAGACCGGTAGCTCGTTCGGATTATTGGCAGGTGACAAGCCGCGAAGACGGGTTTTACCCCAGCCAATACTGCCGTTAGGCAGTACCGATGCGTTTGAACGGGTGATGTCCTGGGTCCAGGGCCCGGCGATCAGCATATGGTTCCACAGCAATTCCAGGCCGCTTTTAGGAATAGGGAAAGGCACTTGCCCCAGGCCCTTGATACCCATTCCGTCATTCACCAGTTCGGCGTTCAGGGCATTCCACTGAGCGTGCTGGCAGACATAATCGGGTACTCCAAAGATCCGCTTGCCCGCATAAATGTTCATTTTGTAGCTGTCAGGGTATTTCTCGAACAGGACTTTCTGGCCCTCGGTCAGATTGGCCGCGTGTTCCTTGTAGTTGCTTGAAGTGAGCACCAGAACGGGCACTTCATCCTTGAACGGGTCTACGGGTTGGTCACCGGAATACAAGGTGTGATTCCAGCCCGGTACTTGATCTACATACTCGCCGGTAAATGCGGGAATGCTGCCGGCAGCGTTCCCTGCACGTTCTGCACCCAGGCAGGTAAGATTTTTCCCCAGTTGAGCGGCTTCCTCAGGTGTGACTTTGGAAAACGCAGTGCAAGAGGCGGTGAGTCCGGCCAGTAAAGATAAGGTCAATGCCATATTTTTTTTATTGGTTTTCATTTTAACCTGCAGGAACTGGTGCGTTGAAAAAGAGGTGGGTCAGAGGGATGCGCTACTCTGGTCTGGCGGGTTATTCAGATGCTTCAAACGTTGCTTGAGCGTGAGCATGTGTTCCAGGTAAACCGTCACTTCTTGAGTGGGAACGCCTGGCACAATGCGTCTGGAGTACGCATCCAGAGATGCTTGCAGGACGTCTTTATTATCCGGTGCCGCAAAGTAGGCCATGTCTGCCAGTTTGCAGGCCAGGGCCGGATTAACGTCCTGCAATACCCTAATTCGGGCGGTCAATTTGTCGATTCCGCCGCTCAGGTCGACTATTTCACTGCCAAAGGCCGAGAGCGGGGCAGGGGACCAATCCGAAGGCACGCCATTCCACCAGCCGCCATCTTCTTTCAAGACCATTTTTGCAACGTCTTGAAAGCGGTTGTATGTCTGCGCCATGTCCGTGCGCCCTTGCAGTTTTTCAGGCAGCTTGACGGCATCCACGATTTCATCTGGACGTTTATCGTCATTGAGCCCGTTGGCCACTTGGGTGACAGCCGAATCCAGCATCTGGGCAGCTGCCAGCAGCTTGTCTTGAGCTTCAGCGCCAGAGACCATTGCCGCGCCATGCATGGGCAGTACCCGTTGCGGTCTGGTTGCGGCCATATCGCGTAATGCCTGTGCCCATTCGGCGACATGGCGCTGACGGCGCTTGCCATTGCCGGCATTGAGCAGGAAGGGTTGCCAAAAGTCGGCGCTGACCACCACTTTGCGTGAAGGTACGCTCACCCAAAGCTGGTCGGCAGACTCTCCGCGGGCCTGGGTCAATACGAAGTCTTCGCCGCCAATGCTAAGGGTTTTGGTGCCGTGGAAGGTTTCGGTGGGCAGGATGGTATCTTCCATGCGCCGCGGAACATCCCGCGGGTCCTGATTGTTGAGGCGCACCATGGAGAAGTTGACCAGCCTGATGTCAGTGGCCAGTTCGGAAAGAAAAGTGTCAGTGGTAATGATGCGCGGCTTCTCTCCGGCCGCGAGCAGCGCCCAGGCACCAAATGCATGGTCGGCATGGTGGTGGGTGATAATAATGGTGTTAACCGGCTTGTCACTGATCTTGCGCAGCGCCTCAAGCAGAGCCGGCCCTGCGGGTGCATAACCGCTATCGACCAGCACCAGGCCCTCGGCCGTTTCGAATACCGCGACATTGACAAAGGGCAGGCGTAACAACCAGGTCCCCTTGCCCTGTGGCTCTATGGTCAGCTTTGAGCGCGCATCGTCAATCGCGGCCTGGTTGGTTCTACTGTACATATGATTGGCAATGGCCGCGGATACAGGGCCGCCAAAACCGGCGTTCGGATTGGAGCGCAGGGTATTCAATATGTTGGGGTATTGCTTCATCAGGTCGGTGCGTAGTTCAAACCGTTCAATGGCTTTAGGGTCTGGCGGTGCGGCGGATATTGGCACTTGAGGCGCAGCCTGCAGCCCCCCCGCGATCACACTCAAACCCATTACCAGTAATGCTTTCTTATAATTGTTATGCATGTTTATAAATAACCTTTGATTGATAAGATAAATCAATAATGGCTGTCAATAGTTACTGCAGACATTGAAATAAGTCGGGCCACAGGATGGCGGCCTTGACTATAAATATTTGAAGAGGGGCAGCATCGTCCGTGCGGACTAGATGATATTGCCGATAACCTGAAATTGATTATCGTCATTAGTCATAGGGCTATTTCTATAGAGTGTGACGGATGTCACAGAAAAAAGACTGTTTATAAAACAGCGGTGCAAGTTTTTTCTTTGAGTCGTGGTCACGGATGGCAGATGCATTGAAAAACAAAGGGCTGCCGGCAGGTTGATCTATTATGCAAGGCGTGCTCAAGACATGATGATGGGCGGGGGCAGAGCGAGCGGGAGTGATTTTTTTAACGAGGCTTGTGTGGCCCGGGGGGGTGGTGTGATTGGCGCCTTTTGGAAAAATTTCAAATCCAGTAAATTGCTTGGCAGTGCGGGCTATTGCTTTGTGATCGCATGTTCGCTGAGCGTTTTTTATCTGTACTGTTACTGGGATGAACCAAGGCCGGTAGAAAGGGTATTAGTCACGACGGAAGGTGCACTATATGCGTATGCGGACAGCTCTCAGTATTCGACTTCGTTTCTGGTTAAAGAAAACAGTGGCAAGCTGATCAAGTTAACAGCGGTGCCTGATTATACCCGCCTCATCGAGGGATTTGGTTCTAATCTTGGTAAAGCTATTGTGGTCAGGCATTACGAAGGCAGGGTTATAGCATGTCGTATAGAAGGTGTGGAGTTTTGTATACCGCGGTGCTTTACTTCCTGGGAGTGTCAAATCAAGGTGGTTGAATCAGACGCCAGGGCAATGAGGCAAACCATCTATACAGTGTTGTTTGTGGGAGTTGGTTTGGTGCTGCTGTTCATGTACAGGAAGTTGTAAAAAAACAAGCAATTAAAATCGTCCCGACGCTGTGCAAAAGACTTTGCGCGGCCGGCTGCTATATTTAATCCGCCTGACGGCTTCCGTGCCCTGCAAACAACCCCGTTGCGTTAAAGGACGACATGATCGACTTTCTTTGCGCCATCCTCGAATTGCTGGGCCTGATTGATTCCCGGGTCAGAGCACAAGGCCCTTCCAGATGGTATCGACGCCATCCAAAACTGATCCGCAGTGTGCTCAACATTTGCTGGATCCTCGCTTCGGCAGTGTTTTTGATCTATGTGCTGCAATGGCTGAGCATCCTGGGCCCGTGGGTACAGGGACTGGTGGCAGGAGTGATCGCGATGCAGGTGGTCGGCTTTTTAATTTTGCTGTTACGCCGGAAAAAATCTTAAAACCCCCCTCTGTTACAGGCTCCCGGAAGGTTTGCCGGCGCGGTTGCTATCGCTCCAGTTACTGACTTCTGGTGGCTGGCCCGTTCTCGACAAAGACCCCCGGGACCTGATGCGTATAGTAAAGGTGCCTTGCAGGAGCCCGGCTGGCTGGCGGTACCGATCACGGCGTTGTGCGACGCAGCGGCAAGTACGTGCCCTGAGGGGCGGTGTTCGCGCCTGTAGTCGGGCTCGGCTTTCATAATAAGTACAAGAGGATGTCATGTTGAAAAAACGATTTGTCACTGTGCTCTGCCTGCCTTTTACCGTCTGCGCTGCACTCGCGAGCACTGAGCAGCCAGTTGTCGTACAGAGCGATTTTGATCAGATGGCGACCCCGGTGCATCAATGGTCGGACAAGGGAAAAGAGCTGTTTTATATCGACGAGGGCCCTGAAGACGGGATCGCGGTTGTGTTTGTCGGGGGCAACGGCACCAGTGCAAGAGCCCTGGAACTGACCAATTTTCTGCGCTCTACCCGCGAGCAATTAAAGCTGCGGTTCATCACATTGGAACGTAACGGTTTTGGCCAGAGTGCCTTCGATCCGAAAGGCGATTACGGCAGCTACAGTGCCGATGTCCATGCCTTGCTTGACCATCTGGGTGTTGATGAATTTTCCTTGCTGGCGATCTCCGGTGGTGGTCCTTATGTCGCCCGGATTGGAGCAGACCTTGCGCCCCGGGTGCGTTCGATTCACTACGCTGCGGCCTATTCACAGCCGGGGGTGGGCAAGCCCGCTGAGCGTTGCAAGCTGTCCGATGAGCAATTGGCGACGACTGCCCTGGCTTATACGGTGCCCACGCAGTGGTGGGCCATGCCTGCCGACAGTTCAATCAAACACATCCGCGGCTGGCAAGATGCGGCCTACGATGATGGTCTGCGCACCTTCTTCATGAAAGGCACCCAGGACGTGAAACCCCTGTTGCATGAGTGGCGCCTGTATTGCCAGCAACCGGTGGCTTCCGGGGCGGCAGTCAAGTCACCGGTGTTCATTTATGCGGGCACCGCCGATAGCGTAGTGCCCATGGAGCACAAGGATTTCTGGGCCGGGCATTATTCAAACATTGCTGCCGTACGCGCTTATCCGGGGGAGGGGCATGACGTGCAGTACCGGCACTGGGGCCAGATTCTCAGCGACATCGCTTATCAGGGTAAGCGCCTGCTGATCTGTGATCAGGGGCAGTCACTCTTGCTGCCTGAAGAGGTGGCGCAACAAAAAATCACCCGGGGCGCAACCCTGGATATATGCGCCTGGCAAAAAGCAGGCTGAAGGATTGCCCTCATTGCAGGCAGTTGATACTGCCGGTGATGAGGGCAGCGGAGACCGGACGCCAGCCACCACAAATCAAGGGATATTGACTTGAGGAATGCGAGCCAGGGTCTCAGGCCGCAGTCTAATCAATGTTCCGGTGCAACCATCCGAAACTGTATGTCTATATCGTTGGAAACCAGACTGTCAGACCACTCACCAGCCCCGACGTTGAAATCACTGCGTTTGAGCACCAGCTCTGCGTCGAAAATGCCGATGCTTCGCTCTGATTTCAGAAGCATCGGCACTGTTACCTCCCTGGTAAGGCCCCTGAGTGTAAGGTTGCCAATGATCTGGTAGCGGTTGTTGCCCAGGTCTTTAATGCGCGTCGATTCAAAGGTCGCCACTGGATAAGCAGTGGTGTCGAACCAGGCAGGTTTTTGCAATTCAGTGTTGGCGTCTTCGCTGCCGGCGTCGATGCTGTCGAGGTAGATGGTCAGTTTGGCCTGAGCCGCCTCGGGGTGTTCGGTGTCGAAACCGAGGGTCCCGACAAACTTGCCAAACGTGCCATACACCTTCGAGCCCATCTGGTGGTAGGTAAAACTTATGGTACTGGCGGCGGGATTGACGTGGGTGTATTCGACGGCATCAGCTCCGGGAAAAAAGCCGAGGGTAAAAGTGACAGCCAGTGCGGTGGTACGTAGAGATCGAGGACTCATTGCACTCTCCAGGACTGGCCCCTTATGGGTCGAAAGGTGTGGCAGTAGCTGAGGTGAAGCAAAGACTGGCCGTTTGTTGCAACCCGCAGAGGGCTCAACTTTTACCTGGCTGCGTACCAACGCCTGCCGGGTGTTGGCAGGGGTGACGCTATCCTCGGAATGCGCCCTTCAGGAATCTTAGCAGTGTTCGAGAAAGCGTTTTAAACACTCAGGCCCCGATGCCCTCAGTAACGAGTGGCAGCCAATGGCGCCGGGGAGAAGGAGGGGCGTCGAGCATGACGCACCTCGCTTGCTGCTTTTGGTTGCAGCTGTCCGGGGACTGCCACTGTCAATTAGCGGCCGCTCTCTTTTGCGAGGGCAGCAGGAAATCGTCGCGGCTCGTCATGCCGCTGACAGTACTTGTCGAGTGTTGGCAGGGGCCAGGCGGCTTGAGAGCCGATAAAGTTTTTGCCCCTTGCGCCCTGCATGGCGCACAGAATCATTTGCTCGGCTTGCTCCGCCGTTACGTCATAGTCGGAAAATTCCGTTTTCACACCCAGGCTATGCAGGAATTCGCGCAACTGATCCTGAGCTTTGTCCAGGTCGTTGCCGAAAATTCGTTGCAGAGTACGGTCGCGCGCTGCGTCGCGACCCCAGGCCAGGCCCAGCACCAGCGGCAATGTAAAGGAGCAGGCAATGCCATGCGCCAGGCCGTATTGCAGCGTCATCTCGTAAGAGATCGAGTGGGCAAGGGCGGTTTTGGTGTTGGAAAACGCCAATCCTGCCTTGAGGGCGGCCAGTGCCATGCGCGAACGCAGTTCCTTGTTGGTGAGATCACGACGCAGCTGCGGCAGGCATTCGAAAATGTCCGCAATGGCGGAGATGGCGAAGGTGTCGGAAACCGGATTGGCATTGATGTTCCAGACCGACTCCAGCGCATGGGACAAGGCATCCAGCCCGGTAGAAACGGTGACGCCGCCAGGCACGGTCAGCATCAGTTGCGGGTCGATAATCGCGACTTTCGGCCAGGTGCATTCAAGGTGCAGCGAGTATTTTTTATGGCTGGCCGAATCCCAGATCGTCGCCCAGGGCGTCACCTCGCTGCCGGTACCCGCCGTGGTGGGCGCCGCGATCAGTATTTTGCTGCGCGCCGGGACGAAGGGTTTGCCGGTTGCCAGCAATGCGAGCAATTCATCAAAGTGCCCCGATTCAGTGCCCACGATCAACGCCTTGGCGGTGTCGATGGCACTGCCGCCGCCTACTGCGATGACCGCATGGCAATCGCCGGCTTGCTGCCAGAATCGCTCATAGGTGTCCCGTAGCCGGGCCACGTCAGGATTAGGCTGGACATCTTCAATCACATACACCAGACGGTCGCCCAGCAGATCCTGAATGCGATCAACCAATCCCAGCCCGCGCGCTTCGGGAAAGGTCACTAGCGCGACTTTCTGGTTTTCAGTGATGTCGGCAAGCTCAAGCAGGCTGCCCCAGCCGAATCGTGTATCAACGGGATTGTGGAATCGGGCAATCATGGCGGGTCCTTTATTTTTGTTGTTGGAAGTGGCCCCATACTCGGGGGGCTTTTCCAACAGCTCAAATCGATAATTCGCAGGCATTAATCGGCAGAACCGATACTTGATTCAATGTGAGTGCCTGGGGCAGGGATGTTCAGTTGTGAGCGCCACGCTGGATCGCGTTGCGCAATCGACCCGACACCGCATCAGCGACGATCACCATCAGCGTGATGACGATGATGCAGGTGGCAGTCTCCTGGTACTTGAACAGTTTCAGGCTGCTCACCAGCTCAAAACCAAGCCCCCCCGCACCCACCATGCCGAGTACGGTCGCCGAGCGTAAATTGACTTCGAAGCGGTAAAGGACCACTGCAATCCAGGCCGTGATGACCTGCGGCAGTACCCCGAAAACGATGACCTGCAAGGGCCGTGCGCCGGTGGCCTGGAGTGCTTCAATCGGGCCTTGGTCGATCTCCTCGATACTCTCGGCAAAGAATTTTCCAAGCATGCCCAGGCCATGCAACGCCAGCGCCAGCACGCCGGGGAAGGGCCCAAGGCCTACCGCCGAGACAAATATCAGGGCCAGAATCAGCTCATTTATGCTGCGAGTGAAATTAAGAAACTGCCGGGTTGCGTGGAACACCAACCGGTTTTTGTTCAGATTGCGGGCCGCAAGAAATGACAGCGGAATGGCCATCAACACGCCGAGCAATGTGCCCCAAATGGCAATTTGCAGCGTCTCCACGGCAGGCGCCAACAGTCGAGGAACAATGCTCAGGTCGGGTGGGACGGTGCGTGCAAGGAAATCACCAATTTGTGGCAACCCTGCCGCCAGTTCAGCCACGCTTAATTGCGCGCCAGTGGCACTCCAGTGCAGTGTCAGAATGACCGCCAGCACGATTGCGCCAGTGGACAGCCACCCACGCGGTCCGCGAGGCAGTCTCACGGTCCACAGATAACTTTGCTGTTTCATGCTTGAGCCCTCACTTGCGCGACGGGGGTTATCAGTTCGTCCGCTCTCGCAGTGGCGCCCTGGGGGGCCGTTGTCTGGCCGGGGTATATGCGCTGCAAGTCGTCTTCGGTCATGCTGCAAGCGCTACCGTCATACACCAGTTTTCCGTGGGCCAGGCCTACGATCCGGTCTCCAAACTCCCGGGCGTAATCGACCTGGTGCAGGTTGCACAACACCGTGATACCCAGCTCCCGCGTGGCGTCGCGCAAATATTGCAGCACCAGGCGCGCAGTCTTCGGGTCGAGACTGGCCACCGGCTCGTCGGCCAGAATCACTTTTGGGCGCTGCGCCAGGGCACGTGCGATGCCCACGCGTTGCATCTGCCCCCCGGAGAGCGAATCGGTCCGTTCGCGGGCTTTGTGCGCCAGCTCGACGCGCTCCAGGCATTGCATGGCCAGCGCCACGTCCTCGCGCCGAAACAACTGCATGATGGAGGTGAGCGTTGACACCGCGCCCAGGCATCCGGTGAGTACATTCTTCAGTACGCTCAGACGCGGTACGACGTTGTGGTGCTGAAAAATCATTGCCGCCTGACGTCGCAGAACGCTGGTGTCGCGGCAGGCCAGTGCGTCAATGCCTGCCACTGAGAGTGTTCCGGAATCGGCCTGGACCAGTCGGTTGATACACCGCAGCAAAGTAGATTTACCCGCACCGGACTGGCCCAGCACCACCACGAATTCCCCTGCTGCCACCTCTAGGTCGATCCCGCGTAGAACCGGGTTTGGGCCGTAGTGCTTGGTCAGTTGGCGGATGCTGATCATTTGAGCCTCCGCAAATCGAGATTGAGCACCTTGGCGGTTTCGCGGACGACGTCGTAAGCCGCATCGGTAGTGGGCTGGAAGCCATCCAATTGGCCCTGGTCACCCCAAGGCACGTCCTTCACCGAAGCCAGGGCGGCAGCGACTTTTTTCTTGAGTGCCGGGTCGAGGTTTTGCCGCCAGACCATTGGAGACTCCGGGATCGGACGCGAACTCCACACCACCTGGAAGTCATCCTGCTTCACCAGTCCTCTGGCCACGGCGTTGGTCAGAATGCGGTCGGCGACGGCGCCAGCATCTACCTTGCCGTTGGCTACAGCGAGGATGCTTGCGTCATGGGAACCGGAGAACACCACTCGCGAAAACAATGTTGCGGGATCAAAACCGGCCTGTTCCAGCCCGGCTTTGGGGAACAGATGGCCAGAAGCAGAGCTGGGGTCGACAAACGCGAAGGTGTGATTTTTCAGATCGGACAATTGCTGAATGCCGCTGTCCTTGCGAGCAAGGATCACGCTCTTGTAGGCGCTTTGCCCGGTTTTTTGGGTGACGGCTACTGCGAACGCTTCGACCTCTGCTACCGACGTTGCCAGAACATAGGAGAAAGGGCCAAGGTAGGCCACATCCAGTTTGCCTGCACGCAGCGCTTCGATGATGCCGTTGTAGTCCGTGGCGACAAAGGGTTCGACGGGCATGCCCAGTTTGGCTTCAAGGCTGCTGAGCACTTGCTTGCTCGACTCGATCATCGCCTGGGAGTCTTCCGACGGGATCAGGCCAATTCTCAATTTCTCGTTCGCTCCTGCTTGGCAGACAGCGCTTATGGAGAGGCAGGCAATAGCGGCGACACGCAAAAATCCGGAGAAATTGTTCATGGCATTCCAGGCGATTGGTTGGAGTGACCTCAGGCTAGAAATGTCACGTGACAGTCATACGATCAATTCAATATAGGTTTTCGCAGCTAAGTATTGATGGAGTCTATGGATGTCGACCGCCAGGATGCGTGCCTTCCTCGCCGTGGCACGTCACGGAAGTTTCAGTGCCGGCGCACGGGCCCTTGGGCTCAGCCAGCCGACGCTCACCACACAAGTCCAGAGCATGGAGCGGCAATACAATCTGGAGCTGTTTCACCGTCGCGGGCGGCGCATTGAGTTGTCCGATGTCGGCCGGCAATTACTGCCCATTGCGCAAGCGATGGCTGCGCTGGATCTGGACGCGCACAACTTGCTGCGTGACTCCGGGCGGCTTGACAGTGGCCAGCTCAAGATAGGGGCGGTGGGGCCTTTTCATGTGATCGAGATGGTCGACAATTACTTTCAGCAGCATCCGCGTATCGATGTTTCGATACGGGTTGGCAACTCGGCGCAGGTGCTGGCCGATCTTGAGAGTTACGTGACCGATATTGCGGTATTGGCCGGATGGCACGAAGATCCAGGACTCTGCGCCGTGCATTACGCACGTCACGCCATCATCCTGTTTGCCCACCATGAGCATCCTTTCGCAAAACGCGAGTCAGTACGACTCGAGGAACTGGACGGCCAGCGGCTACTGCAACGGGAGCCCGGTTCCACTACTCGTCTGGTCCTGGAACAGGCCTTGTTGGCGGCACAAGTTGTGCCCCGCATCGCCATGGAAATCGGCAGCCGCGAGGCATTGCGCGAAGCTGTGGTGCGTGGGATCGGGCTGGGGGTGGTCTCCGAAGCGGAGTTCATCGCCGATCCTCGTATTCGCACGATCCGCATCGAGGGGGATCCGCTCTACACCGAAACCTATCTTTATTGCCTGGCCGAGCGTCGCTCCAGTCGACTCATTACATCGTTTTTTGATGTGGTTCTTTCGGCGCAGGTGAACGACTCACATTCGGCTGGCGAATATTGAAAGTCCGCGATTGGCCGATTGGAGGCGCCAGGAAAATCAGGAGAATTAGTAAAACCTGGCAAGGAGCTTGTTTTGCCAACAGTCGCGCCAATGATAACTATCCAGTGGTGCTAAATCTTACAGCCAGATTTTCCACCGAATACACTGGAGATCAATCGCTGACGCAATGATGTTTCTTAATATTACAAAGCAGGATGATAATAATTTAGTTAGGGTGGTTTTGTTTTGAACGTATAAATCAGGATGTACAGCGTGAGTTCCCTAGCAACAAATCCAAGATTTACCATCGTGATCGCTATCTTTTGTTCCCTCTCAATGGCGCTTGCGGCCAAAATAACTTACCTCATGGTTTTTTCTCATGAGTTCTTGAGCAATGAGGGTCGTAAACGCTCAATGCGGTTGATTGAAACAGCTCCCGTTCGCGGGACTATATTTGACAGGTTTAATCAGCCCCTGGCAGTTTCCACACCCGTGAGTACCTTATGGGTAAATCCCAGGCAGTTTGCCCCAACGAATCGGCAGGCAGTCATCCTGGATGAACAGCTTGATATTGATGCCTCGCGGATCAGGGCGTTAACATTGAGTGAACAAGGTAAATCTTTTGCCTATTTGGCCAGAAGAATTAATCCTGAGCGCGCGAACAAGATCATGAAGTTATCTATTCCAGGTGTTTATGAGCGCCAGGAATACAAAAGGTTTTACCCTCAAACGTCGATGCTTGCCCAGACATTAGGCTTCACTAATATTGACCAGCAGGGTATCGAAGGCATCGAGTTGATGTACAACCAAAAGCTTTCTGGCAAGCCTGGCCTGGAAGAACGTACCTTGAACTTACACAAGCGAGTCACCCGTGAGATCCTGGTGCACAAGCCCGTTACCCCCGGAGAAAATCTGCATTTAACAATTGACTCGACACTTCAATATTATGTTGAAAAAGCTTTGCTCAAAGGGGTAAAGAACAATGCAGCCAGGTCGGCAAGTGCAATTCTCATACACGCCAGAACAGGAGAAATACTGGCACTGTCTACGATGCCTTCCTTCAATCCAAACGCACGTAGAGGTTTCAACGCGGAGCTTATTCGAAATCGTGTGTTTACTGATGTGTATGAGCCAGGCTCGGTAATAAAACCATTCAGTATGGCCGCCGTTCTGACAGCTAATGTAATTGACAAAAATGCCATTATCCCAATAGCGCCGGGTTTCATAAAAATCAATGGATATACCATTCGGGATGTAGGCAGAGACAGCCAGTTAGACTTGGCGGGAATCATCCGTCGCTCTTCAAATGTCGGCATGAGCAAGGTGGCTATTCCGACAGGAGGAGCAGTGATTTCGCAATTGCTTACTGATCTGGGGTTCGGAAACAATACTGCGATTTACTTTCCAGGGGAAAGTATTGGGACAGTTCCCGTCAGGAGGGTATGGTCAGATATCGCTACGGCGAGTCTCTCATACGGGTATAGTTTGTCGGTCAACTTGGCGCAACTGGTTCAAGCCTATACCGTATTTGCCAATGATGGGGATCTGATACCGCTATCGCTAATCAAGGGTAAGAGGCAGCCGCCACGCAATGTCATAAGCCCGGAGGTCGCCAACAACATTCTGGACATGATGGTACATGCCGTGGATGGACCCGGAGCAGGTGGAAAGCGCGCAGCAATCGAAGGTTATGTCATTGCGGGTAAAAGCGGGACCTCACGCAAGGCATCCAGCGGTGGATATAAAAGTAATGAATATAGAGCCATGTTCGTAGGTATCGCTCCGGCCAACGCGCCTGAATTCATTATGGCTGTAGTCGTGGATGAGCCAACTGCAAATGGTTACTTTGGGGGCGCTATTGCAGCGCCGATTTTCAAGGAAATAATTGAAGATGTGCTTCGGGTCAGGAATATACCTGGCAATGCAAGTGAAGTCTTTCCAGCAGCACTGGCCCCAATCGTTCAGTAGGCGCTGTCTCTGTTGCAGCAGTCAGGGTCGGCTTTAATACCCCGTACGACTGCTGCTTTTGGCAAAACTGAGTGTGAGCAGCTGCTACTGCCCTTGATTGAATGCGGTTTATTTGCCCTGGACCAGTATTGACAGTCACCTGACTGCAGATGGATTGAGTTGAGCCTTGACTGCGATACTGGCCATGCCCGCATGGAGTGGCTCACGACCTGTGAGCTTGACTACGCCCCTGGCTCGGAAAGTTGCTTCGTTCTCCAGCGCATCAAATCGACTTTGCAAGCACTTAAAATATCTCCAGAGCCCGATCCCCCCATCATGGAATCACTTTCCCATTGGCACTGTGCATCCTTGAATTTTTCAAAGGCCTTCTGAGAGGCGAGCAGCGATTCAAGGGCTTTGGCCGTCGCACTCGAATCGATTTCTTTTGTTTGAGCTTCCAGTTTTTTGTAGGCGATATTCATTTGTGAAGTGATTTCGCGAGTCTTGCCCTCAAGGCAGCTTTGCAAAGCTGTCCGGGGCTGATCGCCGATGGAGTTGTTGCATTCGTTCAGTGCTCCGGTTTGAGCATCGTTGGCCACTGCAATTTTTGCTGCGCCAGTACCAGGCGCAACTGCGGTATTGATAGCGCTATTTGCGATTGGGTTTACATCTGGTTTCGCGGGGGATTGAGCGAATGCAGTACCCATGGCAAATGTAGTCGCTACAGCAACCACCGAAATGAGTTTTCTCAATTTATCTATCCTTTGGAAGGCGTTTTTCGAGGGGCAAGAAACAACTTTTGATGCTTGGCCAATTGTGTACTGCGTCTGCAAGACTAGCTCTAATGGCGTTCACAGCCCAAGGCCTGTTTGACTGCATCTTGGGCAAACTGTTCATAAAGGTCGGGGGGAGATGCCGGGAATTGCAAATCAGGGTGAAGCATCATTGGATGGGCGGACTGAAGTGGCAGGGTCAGCCTTTGGGTCAACCATGGTCGCAGAGAGGGGCAGAGTTGAATCTGCTCTGGCTCTTGATGTTGCGAGGGGGCCCGTGGATTTAATCAGCCACCCACACAGCAGTGTGCTGCACTTCAAATCTCGGGGCCGGGAGAGCTCCATCCGTTACGCGCGGTAGCTCCAGACCATTTCCACCACCCGTGCGGAAATCAATATATAGACGAGCACTATCAAAAGCTGAAAGACGAGGTGGTAGCGCAGTTGGGCCAGGCGGCGAATACCATCACTGACGTTCAGCAGCATGAGTATTCCAGATATGGTGATCACCCCCCACCCAGCCATGTTGGTGGCCGTGATGCTCATAAAGAGCTTGTGATCACTGTGCAAAGCGTTCGTACCCGCTGCAAACAGAAGCGCGCACAGAACCATATTTTTGAAATTGTCGAAGATCTTGGCATTGAGATCCTTGTCGAGCAATTGCGAGTAGCGCATCCATAATTTTTGCATGTTCACTGCCTCAAGAAGGATCAATCAAGCACAGTTCGTCTCAACAACTGCTCAAAGAGTATCGGGCACGCGTTGCATTCTGAAACGCGCCACCGCCAGTTCAAGTTCGTTGGGCCGGTTGGGTGGGGACGCTGTTGTAGCTGGCTTCAAGTGTAAGGATTTAGCCAGCGCGCTTCTACGGCTTTGCGAACGTCTTCTGTTGGCCGCAAGCAGCCTTTCACGCAGGACTGCTTACGGCCAGAAGCGTTCTCTGACAGACCGTGGCGCGGCCTTGCCGAGTTACGTCTGTGCAGCTTATGCCGTGGCAGCACCGAGCAATTGACTAATGATCGCCGCCGCTTCAGGTACAGCTTGAGTGGCGATATCCAGATCCAGCGAGTTCAAGGCAACAACACCCACGCAGGCTTCAAAAAAATGCTGGTTGTGAGGGCGACTGATCGGGCTCGCCACGCCAATGGCCCCGGGCTGCAATTGACCGTGAGTCAGGCTATAGCCCAGTTCACGCCCCTGTATGACGGCCTCCGAGTCTTCGGGATGCGCCTTGCGGCCAGAAAGAATCGCAATCCCGGCCGCGCCCTGGTGAAGAGGGTGGCGGCTACCGATTCGATACCCGACGCGCATCAACGACTCTTCGGGGTCGGCAACCATGATCACCATGCATTCATTGCCCTGAGTAACGGAAATGAAAGCACTGGCTTGCGACTGTTTGGCCAGGTCGAACAGCGGTTGCTGTGCTACAGCCCTCAACCGGGGTTCGAAGCGAGCTGCAAGGAGAGTTGCTCCAGCGCCAAGACGGATAACACCTTCAGCCCCGCGACTGATCAGAAAGTGATCCTCCAGCGTGGTCACGATTCGATAGGCAATGGCCCGATGCACCTCAAGGCGAGCGGCCAGTTCGGCGATGGATATACCGCTGTCCTGTTGAGCAATGATGCTTAAAGCCTGAAGCCCTCGATCGAGGGTTTGCAGGGTGTTCTTGCTCTTTTCCATAGGAGGACGCTCCAGGTTCTTTGACGCAAACAAAAGAACGGCATATGCTCTTTTTCTATATTAGTACACAGTTGTGCGATAAAAGTAAAACAATAAGAGGTCAACCATGTCTCAGCCCAGTGCGCCGGAAAAGACTGCATCCCGTGAAGCCGGTCAATCAGTCAGTGCCGGAAAATGTCCGTTCGATCATGGCCAGATGAAACCCGCTGCAAGTGCGGGGTGTCCGTTCTCTGAGGCGGCGGCCAGCTTTGATCCTTTCGACGAGCCGTATCAGCTGGATCCTGCCAGTGCCTTGCGCTGGTTCAGGGATCAGGAGCCGGTGTTTTACAGTGACAAGATGGGTCACTGGATTGTCAGCCGCTACGAGGATGTGAAAGCGATATTTCGTGACAATCGGATTTACTCGCCCGCCAACGCACTGGAAAAGGTCACACCTTTTGCCCAGGAGGCACAGGACGTGCTGATGGGTCACGGTTACGCCATGGATAGAACACTGGTCAATGAAGATGAACCGGCGCACATGGATAGACGCCGGGCGCTGATGGGGTCGTTTTCGGTAGAGGAGTTGGCCCACCATGAGCCAATGGTGCGGCGTTTAACGCGCGATTACATCGATCGCTTCATCAATGCCGGCAAGGCCGATCTGGTGGATCAAATGCTCTGGGAATTGCCGCTGACGGTAGCGCTGCATTTTCTGGGCGTCCCCGAAGAGGACATGGACACTCTGCGCAAGTACTCGATCGCCCATACCGTGAACACATGGGGCAGGCCCTCTCCAGAAGAGCAGGTGGCCGTCGCCGAAGCGGTTGGACAATTCTGGCGGTATGCCGGCCAGGTACTGGAAAAAATGCGCAAGGAGGATTCGGGCGAAGGCTGGATGGGCTATGCCCTTCAGCGGCAGAAGGATATCCCCGAGATCGTGACCGACTCTTATCTGCACTCCATGATGATGGCCGGTATCGTCGCTGCGCATGAAACCACCGCGCATGCTTCAGCCAATGCCTTGAAGTTATTGCTGACCCACCGTACGGCCTGGGATCAACTGTGCGCCGATCCCGCATTGATTCCCAATGCGGTGGAGGAGTGCCTGCGTTTTTCCGGCTCGATTGTCGCGTGGCGGCGGTTGGCGACCGAATCGACGCGCATTGGCAATGTCGAGATCCCCAAAGGTGCCAGGTTGATGGTGGTCATGGCCTCCGCCAACCATGATGAGCGACACTTCGAAAACGCCGACGAGCTGGATATCTACCGAGACAACACCACCGACCATCTATCGTTTGGTTATGGCAGCCACCAGTGTCTGGGCAAGAATCTGGCGCGTATGGAAATGCGCATTTTCATTGAAGAATTTACCAAGCGTCTGCCTCACATGCGGCTGGTGGAGAACCAGAAGTTTGAAGGCATCCCGAATATTTCATTCCACGGGCCGGAGCACTTGTGGGTTGAGTGGGATCCAGAGCGCAATCCGGAACGGGCCGTACCAGGGATCGTTGACAGTCACCTTCCACTGAAAATAGGTCCACCCGCGCGGGCCGATATTTACCGCCATGTGATCGTTACGCAAGTAAAGGAGGAAGCCGACGGCGTTTTGGGTATCACGTTGGCCGATCCAGGCGGGAGTAAGCTGCCGGGTTGGACGCCGGGCGCCCACATCGATGTGATCGCAGGTGACTATGTTCGTAAATATTCGTTGTGTGGCATTTTGCACAATGGCCACGAACTGAGAGTTGCTGTTCTCAAGGAGGGAAGCGGCAGAGGCGGTTCTGCCTTTATCCATCAAACGGTCGCCGAAGGCATGGCGCTGAAAATTCGCGGCCCGAGGAACCACTTTCGACTGGATGAGACGGCGGATGACTACCTGCTGATAGCAGGCGGTATCGGCATTACACCGATCATCAGCATGGCAGACCGCCTCAAACAATTGGGTAAGCGATATCGCATTCATTACGCCGGGCGCTCACTGCAATCAATGGCTTTTATCGAGAGACTCACGCGTGACCACCTGGAATGTGTGCAGTTTTATTCCGCGGAACAAGGGGGGCGGCTGCAGGTCAGCTCGCTGCTGGATACGGCTGCGGCTGGGACCCAGCTATACGCTTGCGGCCCAGAGCGGCTGCTGACTCACTTGCAAGAGCAGGTGCTCTGTAGGCCAGACCTGACCTTGCGCATCGAACATTTCAGTGCCGCGCTCAAGCCGCTTGATGCGAGCACTGAAAAGGGCTTCACGGTCGATTTGCAAGACTCCGGGCTGACCATCCAGGTGGCCCCCGAGCAAACGCTTTTGCAGGCCCTTCAAGCCTTCAACGTGGATATTCCCAGTGACTGTGGCGAAGGCCTCTGCGGCTCATGCGAGGTGCGCGTTGCTCAGGGTGAAGTGGATCACCGGGATCAGGTCTTGACCCCCTCGGAACGGCAGGTAAACGATCGAATGATGGCCTGCTGTTCAAGAGCCAGGACCGGCCGACTGGTATTGAAGCTTTAGGGCTTCAAGGTGCGGTTGGCATTCGCACACCCGCGCGCTGTCACCCATTGCTTACCCAAACAATAATAATCAGGTAAACAACCATGCAGGATCAGATCTCGAATTTTCGTGCGACCCTGGATCGCCACCCGATCTCAGGATTTCAATGGCGGCTATTACTGTTACTGACGTTGCTGTTGATCACCGACGGCTACGACGCGCTCGGGCTTGGTTACGTCGTGCCGGCACTGGCTCAGGAATGGAACGTAGATAAAGTACTGTTCGGCCCGGTGTTCAGCGCTAACTTGCTGGGACTGACGTTTGGATCACTGCTGGTCACGCCCCTGGCCGATCGAATCGGCATTCGCGTTGTACTCATAGGCTGCGTATCGGTCTATGGCCTGCTGACGTTGACAACGGCGCTGGTCAACTCCATCGAGGGGTTGGTCTGGGTTCGCTTCATTTGCGGAATCGGCATGGGTGGTGCCATGCCCTGCGCAATGGCGCTCATGTCCGAGTACTCGCCACCTCGCCAGCGCACATTGATGGTAACGCTGGCGGCATGTGGCTTCTCCCTGGGCGGGGCAATGGGCGGTTTCGTGGCCGCAGCATTGATCGACCGATTTGGTTGGCAGTCGGTATTTCTCACCGGCGGTATCGCCCCCTTGATGCTCTTGCCGGCGTTGCTCTTGTTCCTGCCGGAGTCGTTGCCAAGGTTGCTCAAAGACGGAGCCCCTTTTGTTCGGTTGCGCAAGTTGACGCGCAGAATGAAACTCGACTGGGAGCCGGTGCCGGTATGGGATGCGCAGTCGAAGGCGTCTCAATCCCCCAGTCGCTTTGCCGTGGTCGAGCTGTTCCGTAATGGCTATGCCCGCCCCACGCTCATGATCTGGGCAACGTTCTTTATGGCGTTGATCTTGCTGTACTTCATGGTGAGCTGGTTGCCGACCTTGCTCAAACAGAACGGCGTCAACCTCAGTGAAGCAAACTTGATCACGTCATTGTTCCTGTTTGCCGGGACGATCGGCGCAGGCGCGATGTCCTACTTTGCCGACCGTGTCACCAACAAGGCAAAACTATTGTGTGTGGTGCTTGCCGCAGCTGGATTGTTCACCTTCCTGATTGGGCTGTTTCACGACAATAAGGTCGTGATGATCGGGTTGGTTTTCGCCACCGGTATGTGTGTGATAGGCGGACAACTGACACTTAACGCGTTCAGCAGCAACTTCTACCCGGCCCATTGCCGCGCTACAGGGGCCGGTTGGGCCTTGGGAGTAGGGCGCTTTGGTTCGATTCTGGGGCCACTGTTCGGCAGCCTGTTTATCGGTATGCAGATGCCGGTCAGTCAAATTTTCATCCTCAGCGCTATTCCGGCAGTTCTGGCGGCGCTGTTCATATCTCAGGTGAAGGCACCCAAGGCGAAGGATGAAGTCCGCGAGTGGAAAGGACAGGCCAAGGAAAGCAGTCCGCTTTGAGGTCGCCACGAAGAGCGGTTTGAGGCCAATGGGGCATAAATCCATCGACGGTTCGTTGGGTAAATATCTGCCGGCTGCGACCGGCAGATATGGGCCGATAGCAGCCTGTCGCGAGGGACTACAATCGGCCAGAAGCAGTCGCTCAAAGGCGTCCAGGAAAGTCGGGGCAATTCATCCTGAGCGGATCCATCCGATTAAATGATGAGTAGCGCCCTCATCGCTTAAGGCTTTGTGTTGGCACTCCCGAACCGACTCGACCAGAGACTCAGCCTCTAGCCACAAACGTACCGCCACTTCTGTGGAGACTTGAGAATTTCGCCCCCCTGTTAGTTAGTCAAGGCCGTTTAGGTCGCTTCGCACACAGTACCTGCCGTGGAGATTTTGTCGACAGCCCGGAATAGGGAATCGCCGAACTTTATAGAACTTCATAAGCAGTATCGTCATTCATAAATTTAGTGCGACAGACAGGAGTCTCCCACGGCAGGTACTGTGTGCTAAGCGAAACTTCCTCACTCTCTCGAACAAGAAATAAATTGCAACAAAGGCCTGTTGAAATATTCTAAACACCAAGAAACCAATATTTACCGACCAAAAAGGAGAAGCCTTGCCTTTTATAGCTGGATGGAAACCCAGTTCAATAAAACCACACCCAATGGTAACGTATGCTTTCGCATTGCTCAGAACAAGAAAAAACATGAGCAAACTTGTTGATTGAATAAAGGATTAACGAATGACTATCGAGCGAGAGATTTTCTCGGCCCTTATCGCGCAGAACGCATTTCAAGGTGAAAAGCCAAGCGTACATAGCTTCGCCCAGCTAGCGGTAGACAAGGGATTTAGAGCACTTTCGTCAAGGCAGCAAGCGGTGGTAAACCCCTTCCTGAAAAAACAATGCGAGGGGATAAAACAACCAAATGAAAAACATAACAACTGCAAAAATAGTATAGGCGGTCGTGATTTGGTTACAGCGCTTGAGAATTCCGAAAGTTATAAGGGATGGCGCTGCGAGAGCTGCCGAAGCGCAGTTTAAAAACAATAAAGCAACACAAGAGAGTAGCGACCCAGGACTCTACAAAAACAAAAACACTATTGCCCTCGCTACTCCTGAATATTACTGCAGCAGGCCATCATGGCCTGCTCGCAGGTCTTTATTTTCTTTAAGCCCTATCAGCCCACCATCAAAACGCTGCTCACTCGTCACTCATTTGAGCGCTTCGAAAAAATAGTGCACGATGCAGCCAAATTTTTCTGCGCATCTAATTTTCCAGAGAGAAAATAGTGCCCATATATCAGGTAGTACTACTGTTTGTTTTCGGTATCGCAACACTCTGGTTGGGCTGCCAGTTGGATAAGAAGAACCGTCAAAATGAACTGGCCGCAAAAGACAAAGCGAAACCCGGGCCTTTTAGGGTCGCTGGCAGACATCCCTGGTATACGTCTGCACCGCTCTCAAGGCTGCTTGGTCGGCAATGATCCCTGTCCTGATATCGAAAACCGTTAGAAAAATAAATGTGTCCCCTTTTCATAGGACGCCACCTCTCACTCAAGTGCGTAGATCAAGCCGGCATATTGCGCTGTCCGCACTACTGCAAAACGGTAGCTGAACTCGTATCTTAACTGTCCGCTATTGGCCGATAGCAGCCTGTCGCGAAGGACTACAATCGGCCAGAAGCGGACCTTGGACAAACACCGTTCAAGCCGAATGGTTAATTCGACTTCACTGTCATCACTTCAAATTACTCTGGAAAAAGCTCGTCAGTTTTTCAAAAGGAATGAGATCGACGCGATCATAAAGGTCAACATGGCCAGCGCCAGGAATGATGACGAGCTCCTTGGGTTGACCCGCAAGCTTGTAAGCTTCTTCGCTGAACTCTCTGGAGTGGGCATCGGCTCCGGCAATGAATAGCATCGGACGAGGTGAAATCGTCTCGATGTCATTGAAAGGGTAGAAGTTCATGAATTTGATGTTGCTAGTAAGCGTTGGGTGCGTGGTCAGCTCTCTGGACGAGCTGGCTGGTGTGTATTCGCCACGGGGTGTGCGATAGAAATCATAGAACTCACGCTGAATCGGGTGAGTATTTTCGTCCAGTTGGTGGACCGTGCCGCTGGTGTAGAGCGTTTCACCGCCGGTGAACTCTACATACCGCTGCTGTGCGGCTTGCGCGATGGTCTCTTTGCGCTGCTCAAGCGTCTGCCCATGCTTCAAGCCGTTACGATTGGCTGCGCCCATGTCATACATGCTGACCGTTGCAATGGCTTTCATGCGTGGGTCGATCTTGGCTGCGCTGATAACAAAGCTGCCGCTCCCGCAGATGCCGAGTGCGCCTATCCGCTCTTTATCGATAAAAGGCCGGGTGCCAAGAAAATCCACCGCGGCACTGAAGTCTTCGGCATAAATATCCGGCGAAACTGCATTGCGTGGCAGCCCCTCGCTTTCGCCCCAGAATGAAAGATCCAGTGACAGTGTCACAAAGCCCTTTTCTGCCAATTTAGTGGCATACAGATTAGCGCTTTGCTCCTTGACCGCGCCCATCGGGTGACCAACAACAATCGCAGGGCTTTTGGTGTTGGCGTCGAGGTTTTTAGGGATGAACAGATTGCCTGACACGTTCATTTGGTACTGGTTTTTGAAATTGACCTTCTGCACTGTCACTTTGTCGCTGGTATAGAAATTATCCGCGCCTCTGGACATATCGGCTCCTGTTGCTGAGAGTGAACTGACAAGAAGGGTGAGTAAAACCATGAGCTTTTTCATTGGTAGCCCTATCGAAGCAGAGTAGTCAGTTTTGGGAGATAGTTACTTTCACGGCATGTCGGCCCAGCACTTGTGCAAGGTTCGCGTTTTCGTCCACATGTCCAAGGCGTGTGTATGCGTACCTCGATTCAAAGGTCATATAGAAAACAACCAGGGTGTCATTGCCATACAACATCAGATCACCCGCGTGGATCGTTCCCGGCTTGCTCGCATTGGAGGGCAGGGCTGCAGGAAGGCTGGCGTATTTTTCATTGCTGTTGAGATCGTTCATCTCCAGCGTGAGTGGCAGGAGCGTGGCAAACGTCCGAGCGGCTGTGTTGTCGGCCAAGGTGATGGCGAAGCGTTGTTCGCCGACTGTCATCCACATGGGATATTTCTCCGTGATCGAGGACGCCGACGCGGCATCATTCATTAGGATGTAACTGCCAAGCACGAGAGCTGAATACAGCACGCCAGGCCAACCAAATGACCGCTTGCCCCAGCCTTCGCGCTGCGGGGTATTTGCGGCGGGGTGAATGCTCCCGGTCATGACCCGTCTCCAGGATCGTTGCGTGGTTCAAGCGGTTCGAGCGTGGGTAGCCGCCAGTACGGTCACCGTGGCACCCAGCAGCACAATTGCACTAGCGACAAACGTGCTCTGATAGCCGTGACTATCGAACAGCATTCCACCCACGGTTGAGCCCAGAGCAATGGACAGTTGAATCACGGCTACCATCAGGCCGCCGCCAGCCTCGGCATTATTCGGCATGGCCTGTGCGATCCAGCTCCACCAGCCCACCGGGGCCGCAGTCGCCAACAGCCCCCATAAGCCCAGCAGTGCAGCAACAGCGATGATCGAGTGGCCAAAAGGGATCAGTGCCAGCGCGATCAAGGCCATCAAGACCGGAATGACTGTCAACGTCTGGAACAGGCGGCCCCTCAGAACCCGGCCGATGATCAGGGTGCCGATAAAGCCTGCCGCACCGATCACCAGCAAGATCAACGACAACGTGGATACATCGACACGGGTTACCGTTTCAAGGAAGGGCCGCAGGTAGGTAAACAGCGCAAACTGCCCCATGAAGAAGGCTGCGCAACCGGCCATGCCCAGCGCCACGGATAGATTTTTGAACAGTTTGAATACATTTCCGGAGCCCGGTTTGCGCGGTTCCACCGGCATGGGCGGCAGGCTGATGAGCATCCAGACCAGAGCAATCGCCGCGACGGGTACCACACAGAAAAAAGCCCCGCGCCAGCCAATAATGGAGCCCAGATAACTGCCCAGCGGTGCGGCAACTACGGTCGCCAGCGCGTTACCGCCATTGAAGATGGCCAATGCCTTCGGCACCTGCGCAGCGGGTACCAGGCGCATGGCCGTCGCCGCGGACATCGCCCAGAAACCGCCAATGACTACACCGATGAGCGCACGGCCGACCATGTAAGTTTGATAGTCGGGGGCCAGCCCGACGATCAAGCCCGAGACAGCCATCAACCCGGCCAGTGCCAACAGCAGCAGCTTGCGATCGAGGGTTCTGGCAAGCCACGAGATCGACAGGCTGGTCAGCACGGCAAATGCCCCCGAAATCGCAATGCCTTGCCCGGCCATTCCTTCGCTAATCTGAAGATCAACGGCCATCGGCGTCAGCAGGCTGACAGGCATGAACTCAGAAGCGATCAGGGCGAAAACACACAGCGTCATCGCAAAGACACCGCTCCAGTAGGCAGGCGCCTGGTTGCTGGTTGAAACAGTGCCCATCGGGGCCTCGCGGTTATTCGTATTCATAGCGGTAATGGTGACGAACGATCACTCCCGGGACTAGCTAATGAATACTTAACAAGGCTATAAGCTGAGCTAATTAATAGCTGTGAAAGGTGCTGCATACCATGGTCAGAGGAAACCTCAACGATCTGCTTTCATTCGTGACAGTGGCGCGCGAAGGTAGCTTCACCCGTGCCGCGGGGGTACTGGGCGTTACCCAGTCGGCACTGAGCCAGGCCATCAGTGGTCTGGAAGCGCGCCTGCAAATCAGGTTACTGACGCGTACCACCCGCAGCGTTTCGCCGACTGTCGCGGGCGAGCGACTGCTGCAAGCAATCGGTAATCGCTTCGATGAAATCGAGGCAGAGCTGGATAACCTGACGCAAATGCGCGACAAGCCTGCGGGCACCGTACGCATCACTTGCGGCGATCATGTTCTGCGTACCACGTTGCTACCCAAGCTCACCGCGCTACTCCACGAATACCCGGACATCAACGTTGAGTTCGACGTGAGTTACGGATTCAGGGACATTGTGGCGGATCGTTTTGATGCAGGCGTGCGCCTGGGTGACACTATCGACAAAGACATGATCGCAGTCCCGATAGGCCCGCCATTGCGGATGGCTGTTGTCGCCGTGCCAGGGTACTTTGCCAGCCGTGGCACTCCCGAAAACCCGCGCGACCTGATGAACCATAGCTGTATCAACCAGCGTATGCAGACATCTGGCGGGCTCTATGTGTGGGACTTTGAGCAGCGCGGCAAGCAGGTAAACGTGCGTGTAGACGGCCAGCTCATTTTCAACACGTCGAGCCATATCGTGGATGCGGCCCTGGCCGGACTGGGCATTGCGTACCTGCCAGAGGAGGAGTTTGAGCCGCACCTGCGTGAAGGGAGGCTGGAGCGGGTGCTGGAAGATTGGTGCCCACCGTTCTCTGGCTACTATTTGTATTACCCCAGCCGTCGACAGCCATCTCCCGCCTTCACACTGGTTGCCAACGCATTGCGCAAAGCCGGGTAGAGAGGGCGCTCTTCTGGTGTAGATACAGTGGGTCTGAAGTCTGCGCAAGTTGGCCGCAGCTCATGAAACGAAAAGGTAGTGACTATGCATAAAGTAATCCGCACGAAGCGTAATCGCGGATGGTTGATTTCTGTCGTTTGCCTCGCCACGGTCATCGTTTTTTTTGTTCTATCCCGTCTTGATACCTATGGTCTGGATCGCAGAGTAAGTGAGCCTTTTACATTCGAAGCAAATGGACTGCTCCTGGCGGGTACGCTCTGGCTGCCTGACCAAACTGCAACCGCGGCAGTGGTTCTGGTTCACGGTGATGGCCCACAAGATCGCACATCGCAGCAGGGGTACGATCCACTCATCAACGCTCTTCTTGATGCAGGCATTGCGGTTGTATCGTGGGATAAACCGGGCATTGGCGACTCGCAGGGGAATTGGCTCAATCAGTCGATGAGTGACCGCTCTGTTAACGTGCGCAGCGCGATTTCTACCCTGCGCAGCAAGTTGCAAGGGATCCCTGTTGGTGTTCTTGGGTTTTCGCAAGCCGGTTGGGTCGTGCCCCGCCTTAGGCCCAATGGTGCGGACTTTATTGTACTTGTCGGAGGCGCCGTATCTTGGCAACGGCAAGGAGACTATTACACCAGGCAGCGGTTGCAGCGCACAGGGATGTCTGCGGCTGACATTGAACGGGCGATGGCGGAGATAGCCGCAGCTGACGAACGTTTGTTTGCCTCTTCGCAAGTGCCGTCAGCAACCCTTCTGGGCGATATGAGCCCGGAGCGGTGGGCTTTTGTGCGACGAAATCTTCACGAAGATGCAACCCAAGATTTGAAAGAGCTCGAGGTTCCAGTGCTCGCGTTGTGGGGGGCGGACGATCTGAATGTTAATCCTGAGGTCAATGCAGATATTTACCGAAAGACTGTAGGGGGCAACCATCCCGCCAATCGGATAGAAGTCATACCGGATGCAAGTCATGGACTCCTGAGGGCGGTTCCCTATAACACACAACTAACCAGCGAATGGACCTGGCTAACCATGCTGAGATTCCTGATGGAGGGTCGTCATGCCTACGCCCCTGGTGCCCTTGAAACGATAACCGAGTGGGTTCATGCAAGAGCGGGCATAACGGAGGCACGCTGACCAGCAGATACGCTACTCACTCAGTGTGGGCCTGAAGTGAATCGCCCCTGCTTTTGTAAAGTCTTGAGTGACTGCTTCTGGCCGATAGCAGCCTGTCATGAAAGGCTGCTATCGGCCACTCCCATTTTCGTGGACTGCTTGATGGTATCGTTTCTGTCTGCCACGAGGGATTGAAATCTGCCAAGAGCTGGTCTTCGAGGGTACTTATTAAATCAGCGGCGAATCAACACTTTCAATCAATACTGCTTTGTTGCGCTTGCTATACGCCGGTACTTACGCAACTCCCGATAAGCGCTGCGGATATCCAGAAAAAATATCTCTGCGCTGCGCCAGAGCAGCATCCACACCGTAACGGTAAATACTGCCACTGGGATGGTGCTTTCAATGCCTAGAGCATTGCCTATCAGCCCCACCGCCAGTGCCAGGCCCAGGAGTGTCAGCGCTTCCAACTGTAGGATGAGAATATCCCCTCTGACTTGCTCGCTCTTTTCTGCAAAGGTATTGCTGATAGCTTGCTGTAGGCGTTCTCGCTCATTTTCGGGGCAGTTGATCTGCAGGCACAGCTTGGGGTAGTACCAGGCACTATCCAACAGGTAGTCCGCCAGCTCCGGGCTAAGTTTGGGTGCGTCCGGCGAGGCAAATGGATTGAGGTAATCGTGGGTGATCGTCAAATCGATTTTTTTGAGCATTACGAACTTTGGCCTGGTTGAGTTGTGGTCGGAGGCTTCAGTGATTCAGATAAAGCTAGTCCAAGATATCTGTTCTGCTTTGTTGGCAGTCACTCGCGCTGCAGTAGGAGCGAATTTATTCGTAATGCGTGGCTGAATGTGCACCTCGACAGCCTCCATCAACGCTGATTGTTATCGTTCTCTGCGAGTGAGTATTAGGCCGCGGGCGACGCATTCGCGGAAAGGGCTTGAGGCAGCTATTGGCCGCTTTCCGCCCGTGCTGACCGGCAGCTTGTGGCCGATAGCAGCCTGTTGCGAGGGACTACAATCGGCCAGAAGCGGTCACCAACGTCCTTCCGCGATCAATTCAAACGGCAACCGTCGTGAGAAAAACTAGCCAGATCTAACTTGCCACAAGCCCTAAGACAAGCGCGACATGTAGCAATGGCTTGATGAGTGTGTATTTCGCATGTTAAGTATATTATTTCACATGCGAAATAATCCTATGAGCCCAGTACAAAACACAGCTATTTGCCCTGATGGTAGTCCTGTAAAGCTCCATGTTCACGAGGCGATTGGCGCTGCTAAAGCAGTCGTTCAAATCAATCCTGCGACGGCTGTCACCGAACGAATGTATTTCGCTTTTGCACAATTTTTGACAGAGAATGGCTTCACTGTCATCACATACAACTACCGGGGCGTCGGTAGGGATGGGCCACATCCGAAGGATGTTAAAGCCGGATTTACGTCGTGGGCTGACAACGATGTCGAGGCCGTAACGCAGTGGGTGTCTGAGCATTACCCAAGCCTTGCCCATTTGGCTGTAGGCCACAGCTTTGGTGGCCACGCCATCGGGTTGAGTGCTAGCAGTCGCAAGCTGCGTGCAGCTGTGACTATATGCTCACATGCAGGCTGTCTCAGATTTATAAAGCCAGGCATGGAGCGCTTGAAAGTATCGGTTCTGCTGAAAATCATAGGGCCTCTAACCGCCAAACTCTTCGGTTACGTTCCGGGTCGCAGACTGGGCCTCGGAGAGGATATTCCTGCGAATGTCATGCTCGAGTGGTCACGCTGGACAAGCCTTCGCAATTACTTTTTTGATGACCCATCAGTTAACGCAGCTGCCAGATTTTCTCGACCTTCGTTACCTATTCTGGCGTTAGGTTTCAATGATGATCTTTGGGCACCGGCGCAAGCTATCGACCTGATGATGGGGCATCTAACTAAGTGCACTGTTGAACGCCGCCAATTAGGCCCCGAAGACAGTGAAGGATTTTCTATCGGCCATTTGGGGTTCTTCCGTCATCGGCATGCTGACAAACTGTGGCCGATAGTAGTCGCTTGGCTGAATACCCAATTGCCGGAAAATCAATATGAGACATGATCGTCGCTACATTTATCTATTGAACTCAGCTCAAAAAAGTTTATCCAGGCATATTGAACGGCACGTATCCAATACCGCAGGCATCAGTGCAACTCAAGCCGGAGCTTTGTTTGTAATCCGCGCCCAAGATGGGGCACTTAGCGGAGAAGTGGCATCTGCCTTGGATATCGCGCCATCGGCCATGACGGGGTTAGCGGATCGAATGGTGAAGTCAGGGTTGATCGATCGTCGAGTCGATGGACAAGATAAGCGCAGCTACCGGCTCTGGCTAACAGAGGCAGGATTAGAAGCAGCATTACTGGCGACGACCGAATTAGGCCCATTGAACGCGAGATTGACGGAAGAATTTACCGACAAGGAGTTAGAGGTAGTTTCCCGTTGGCTAACCGCTGTGCATCAACGTTGCCAATGACTGTATGCACGGCCTGCAACTACCCAAAATCCCGTATTCGTAAAGCAAGGCCAATGGGGCTGCGATTGGCAGCTCCCGGCCATTTTCAGCTGTGCTGAATGACCGCTATTGGCCGGGAGTTGCCCTTCGTGATGGGCAGTTCTCGGCCAAGCACGAATGCTCGCGCACGCTTACATTGATAGGGGTCAAGTAGCAACGTAGACAAGAACCGGCTGGAGGCAATTGAGCGAAGGTGCCGAATCAAGCATGTCGGTAGACTCACACCATGGATAGCTGCGACCTTGAAGCCAATCCATTATTTTTCGCCTATGTTCAGAAGGGCACTCCAGCATGTGTTCGATAGTGATGGACAGTTGAATGGCCAGGCCGCTTTGCGGTGAAAAGACCCAATGATATTCCCCGCAGCCTACACGTAACTCTCCAGTCGCTTTTGTTGACATGCCAACCAGCCATTTGCACTTATGAACATTTGCCTCGGGCTTTGGAGGGTCTCCGAAGCAGAATGTATAAACGTTCTCATATTGCTGGCTAAAGCTGCGCACCAGTACTTCAGCAATAGCTTCGCGCCCGCTGACGCAAGGGGGAAACAGGATGGTGCTTGTCTGCACTCTCACGTTAAGAGATGCGTCCAGACTAAAAGCATGCCGCAACAAGTCAGGCCGATTTCCGTCCTTGCCGAAGATGTAGTGTTCAATCGCTTTAGTGGCATTATTCATACTCAAATCCTAGTCTTGCTACAGGTAGGCTAATCGGAATTCCGAGCGGATTATGGGTTAACCGAAGCTTCCCCCTTCGCGGAGTTTGGTACATCGAATACTCTGTCGAAGACCCACTGAAACACCAGCGCGTAAAAAAAGAAGAAAACGAACAGCCCCAGATCGGTGACCAGTGCAGCCCACCAAGAAATCTTCAGCCACCATGCCACCAGTGGCACCAACAGCAGAACCAGCCCCCCCTCAAAACCCAGTGAGTGGAGCAAACGTCTGCCCAACGTGCGAGCACGCTGTGGCTGATGCGCTTCCCAGAACTCAAAAGCATAGTTAAACAGCACGTTCCACAGCAGCGCGCATACCGACAACATCAACGACAGCGCACCCGCATGAGCCAGACCTTCGTCGTATATAAACGAGATGCTGGGCGACAGCACCGCAACAGCGATTGATTCATAGAGGATGGCTTGTAGAATTTTCCGCGAAGGTCCTTGCATGGTGTTTTCCGAAGGGGCAGTGGATCGAATATCTGCGACGGTATCGCTCCGTACGCACCACGGAAAATGAGATAAATTTAATACTCATCAATTCAATTCATCCAGGAAACTAGGCGTGTTTTCGACTCTTCCACTCAACGCGCTGCGCACCTTCGAGGCGGCTGCGCGACTGGGCAGCTTTAAAGCGGCAGCTGAGGAGCTCTCAGTCACCCCCGCGGCCATTTCCCATCAGGTCAGGACACTGGAAGCCCGCCTCGGAGCAATGCTGTTCATGCGATCTGGACAAGGTGTGGTGTTGACCGAAGAGGGCGAGATGCTATATCGCCAGACTCATCGCGCATTATCAGACATTCGCCGCAGTCTGGAGGCTTTCTATCCGGACACTGCTCCCCAAACCCTGACCATTTCTACTACTCCGGGCTTGGCGGCAGCCTGGCTGATTCCACGGTTGGGTGGTTTCTATCGGAGCTTTCCACAATACAATGTGAGGCTTGATACACGTAACGAACTAGTCGATCTGCTGCGTGATTCCAGTATCGATCTTGCTATTCGCTCGGTCAGCCGCGATGACCCGAAGTTGTTCCGTCAGGAACTCATGAACGAGCAATTTTCGGTTTACGGTGCCCCGAATCTGGTTGCCTCGCTAAACGTAAATCAGATCGAACTGATCAACGTGCACTGGAAAACTCCGGGCGTATTTTCAATCAACTGGGAAAGCTGGTGCGCGGCCGCAGAATGCCAGGCCTGGCTTGAAACGGCGCAGATGCGTGAGTTAGACGATGAGCATTTTGCTTTGAGCGCTGCTATCGCGGGTCATGGACTGGTGCTGGCAAGCAATGTACTGGTTGCCGACAGCCTCAGGCATGGAAAATTAGTGACCTATAGACCAGAAGTAAGCCTGCCCGGGCCGCGTTATGTTGCTGTGTGCGTGCCAGGGTGGGAGCGGCAGATGCATGTGAATGCTTTCTTGCTGTGGCTGGCAGGTGCCGCACTACAGGATGGATGACGACACTTCTTTGCTGCCTCTTACGACAGGCTGCAATCGGCCAGAAGCAGACGTTCGTGCAAGGTTGCAATCGGTCAAAATAGCCAAACACCACCCGATGGGGGAGCGCAGATAAAATCTGTGCAACCGAGTAACCATGATTTGTCAGTTCGAACCGCTACTCAGTTAACTCGTAACTATCTTGAATGAGTTCGTGTAGGTGTTCGGTTGCTACCGAGCCGTCCAGCACCACACTGATCCAGTGCTCTTTGTTCATGTGGTAACCCGGAAGAATACCCTCCATTTGACGAAGTGAACCCGCTTTGTCCGGATCGCATTTCACATCCAGAATATCAACCTCTCCCTCGCCTGCGAGCCCCAGCTTTTCCTTGGGTACGTTCATCACTATTCCAAACCATTTCTCAGATCCCGGGTCCCTCAGGACGGCGTATTTCGGGAATTTGATCCAGGGGTAATCAGGCTGGATATCGAACGTTTTCGCAACATGGCTCAACACTGCTTTTCTGGATGACATGGGGCTGTCCTTAGGCATTGATTATCTGGTAACTGATGCGGGTGGGTGCTGAATCGCCTCGCCAAAGAACAATGGCCATCGATGAGAAGATGATTAACCCCTACGCCCTTTTGCTCTCCAAACCTTGCTCACTGGATCGTTCAGAGACCGTCATTGCCACGAGCCTCTATCTGAAACCAGTCGTGTTGCAAGTCTGAAAAACTGTCTCAATGATTCTCCTGCATCTTGGATAGTGGAGTGACAGCTCTCGGTTACAGGCAGTGTCTCGAAGGTGTCCACGGAACCTGGGGCGACTCAACCCCTGTTCAGATCACTTTAACGGCCCGGCCAATAAACTGAATCGGTCCTGTGGGTTTTCCGGTCTGCGATCCATTGGGATTCTCCAGAGTCAGCTCAAAGAGCTGGTTGGGTTCCAGAGGGGGCAGGTTATCCAAAGGGACTGAAAACGTTTGCCCTGGCTTGACCAGGCCAAGGGATACCGGTGCTTGCCAGCCGTCCGCTTTGGTCCAGAACTGAAGTACTTTATCAGCCGGGACTTGCGCTACCTCCAAAGGTATCAGTTGGATTTCCCTGGGGTTGCTCGCCTGAATAACCCAGCCGGGCGCCTGGTTCTGCGGAGCTACCAGAACGACCAGGTAGGTGGTCGGGTTTACCACAGCTGTTCGTGTCAGGAGTATTGATCCGAGCAACAGCGTTGCGACAAGACTTGTTCCCGCGAGCCCACGCCATAGAGGAAGAAGGTTCCACCATGAAGTTGGCTTCGCGGTGGCTGCCACTCCTGATGCTCGCCGGTCAGTGCTGTTCACGCTGCGCTCGATTCGCCTCCAGAGCAGGGCAGAGGGGGGCTGCGGTTCAGCCAGTTCGGTCAAGGCAAGCAAGCGTTGTTCCCACGCATCGACAGCTGTTTGCAAATCGGCGTCCTGAGCGAGACGCTTTTTAATCTTGATGCGTTGCTCGGCCGGCAACGTGCCCAGCACATACTCACTCGCCAATTCATCAATGTTGTCGGGACTCTCACCCTCAGGGCTTCTGGTCATCCCATGCACTCCCGCAATACCACCAGGCTGCGTTTGATCCAGGCTTTGACAGTCCCCAGCGGGGTGCCCAGTTTCTGCGATATTTGCGAATGCGAATAGCCATCGACATATGCATGAAGAATGCAGTTGCGCCGCGCCGGCTCCAGTTGCTCAAGGCACACATAAATACGTCCTGAACGGGCTCGATAATCGAAGCTGTCCACATTCCCTGACGATGTCTGCATGGACGCTAAATCGTGCAGTGCCATTTCGCTGTGCTCGCTGACCTGCACTTCCCGGGCGTTATCTCGCATGAAGTTCAGCGCCAAATGCCGTGTCACGATGAAGATCCAGCCACGTGCAGAACCTCGTGCAGGATCGAAACTGGCGGCACGAGTCCATATCTTGATAAAGGCATCGTGCACGATGTCTTCGGCCAGGGCGTTGTCGCGAGCGATTCGCTTGGCAACCCCTAAAAGACGGGCACTTTCCTGCTGATACAAGTCCTGCAATGCCTGCTGCTCGCCTCGGGCGCAAGCAGCCAGACAGGCTTCATAGTCAAAACAGGGTTCAGGTAGAGACAAAGTTTTCAGCCGCCGGCAGTTGGTAAATAACCCCAGCCATCGGGCCGGGGTTTCGTCGAAGGAGAGTAGACGACTTTGCGCGCTAACCGCCTGTTCTGAATCCTTGGCTTAATTAGCTGCCCAAAAAATATAGTCAGCCTGATATTTCACCACCTCGCGCTTGCCTTTGTTTGCAGCGGTGCATTCGGTCATGGGGGCTACGCCGCCTTTTACGGCCACTCGCTGGATATAGCTGACATTGCTCATCGCGCCGTTGCCTTGCGCAGGGTTGGCCTTGACCAACTGATAGGGAAGGTCACCAGTACCTGAGTCTGCAACCGCCAGTTGCGTCCCGGTGATTTTAGAGCCGTCTTTGGCTTGCCAGGTGGCAGGTGGTCCGAAGTAGGTGCCGACCTGTTTGCCACTGCGATCATTAAGCACTGCTTTGGGCCCGACAAAAGTCCATTCGGTCTGACCTGCGACGTTCGCTTTGTCGCGACACTCATACGTGATTTCGCCTACGCCCACAGTCTCCAGGGCGACCTTGTGACCGTCAGGAACCTTGATGCTGTCGGGCAAATCTGTTTGGGCATACGCAGCTGGCACTGTGACCAACAAGCAGGTAGCCGCAAGCGTAGTGCTGACAATGCCCAGGAATCGTTTAGCGTTCATGCAAATCTCTCCAGAAAGGTAATCAGTTCAGCAGCTATGGCTACTACCTGTACTACCCACGGGAGAAGCAACTGGATGCAGCTAACTGGAAAAAATATCAACGCTGGAAGATTCAGCCAGTCTGCGGGTCAAGGTCCGGGCCGGCTTGCAGCGCTGCAAGCCGTCGGTACTCCGGCGCTCTTCGAAGGTGTATGGTCGAGTTTTTCGTCTGTTCTGAACTGCACGGTTGCAGCGTTATCTATATTGGCTGGTCCACCGCGCAATTGAATCCCGGGAGTATCAAGCATGACTGATTACGTACCACCCAAGGTCTGGACCTGGAACAAGGAAAACGGCGGGACTTTCGCCAGCATCAACCGGCCGGTGGCCGGCGCCACCCACGACAAGGAATTGCCGGTGGGGCGTCATCCGCTGCAGCTGTATTCCCTGGCCACGCCCAACGGGCAGAAGGTCAGCATTTTACTGGAGGAGTTGCTGGCCCTCGGTCATCAAGGGGCCGAGTACGATGCCTGGCTGATCAAGATTGGTGAAGGCGATCAGTTCTCCAGCGGCTTCGTCGCGGTAAACCCTAACTCCAAGATTCCGGCGCTGATGGATCACAGCGGGCCCAAGCCCGTGCGCATCTTCGAGTCGGGAGCGATCTTGCTGTACCTGGCCGAGAAGTTCGGGGCGTTTGTCCCCACCGAACCGGCGGCCCGGGCTGAATGCCTGTCCTGGCTGTTCTGGCAGATGGGCAGCGCGCCGTATCTGGGGGGCGGGTTTGGCCATTTTTATGCCTATGCGCCGATCAAGATCGAGTACGCCATCGACCGTTTTGCCATGGAAGTCAAACGTCAACTGGACGTGCTGGACAAGCAGCTGGCGGTGAACGAATACGTCGCCGGCGATCAATACACCATCGCCGACATAGCGATCTGGCCCTGGTACGGCGGCCTGCTCAAAGGCCGGTTATATGAGGCCGCGCAGTTCCTTTCGGTGCAGGATTACAAGCATGTCCAGCGCTGGGCGGATGCCGTTGAGGCGCGGCCTGCGGTCCAGCGAGGACGCCGGGTCAACCGGATTTCGGGGGACCCTTCGCAGCAGTTGCCCGAGCGTCACGATGCCAGTGACTTCGACGCGCGCAGCTAGTCGCTCGGCAGCCGCCCCTTGGCGGTTTCGGGTGCTGACGGGCAGCCCCTTGCCAGGGCTGCCCGCATAAACCCAAGCGTCCCGGGCCGGCACTTACCCATGCTGGCCCTACGGGTTTTATTCTTGCAATCAACGTTTTAATCCCTTATAGCTACAGAGCATTCATAACTAAAAGAGGCTGGATCAGCCCCCATGCATGAGAACACACGTATCTTTCGCTTTTCGGCCCCCCGTCCTGCGCAACGCAGTGATGGCCATGGGCCTAACCTGAAATCCGCTCGGTTCATGGCTTCTCCTTGTGCCAATGCACAGCTCTCCAGACGCTATCAATACCAGCCAATGCTGCCCCACGACGTGCTGGTGGCATTCAAACGCAAGCGCTCGTTCCCGCCACCTGCAGCTTAACGCCTGAACTCTTTCTCCCGTTGCCTGCGGCTTTAGCCGTCCGGGGCGGTGTTTTATTTTTCTGCGTTTAACTGTCGAGGGAATCAGATGTCTATTCGTGTCGCTATTATCGGTGCCGGTCCATGCGGCCTGGCGCAACTGCGTGCCTTTCAATCCGCCCATGCCAAAGGCGCTTCCATGCCGCATGTGGTTTGCTTCGAGAAGCAGGCCGACTGGGGCGGTATGTGGAACTACACCTGGCGCACCGGGCTTGATGAGCACGGCGAGCCGGTCCATGGCAGCATGTACCGTTACCTGTGGTCCAACGGCCCGAAAGAGTGCCTGGAGTTTTCCGACTACAGCTTCGATGAGCATTTCGGTCGACCGATCTCTTCTTATCCGCCCCGTGAAGTGCTTTGGGATTACATCCAGGGCCGGGTGAACAAGGCCGGTGTGCGTGATTACATTCGCTTCAATACGGCGGTCAAACATGTCAGTTTCGACCAGGCGACGCGGGAGTTCAGCGTCACTTCCCATGACTACAGCCTGCAGCAGAGCAAGACTGAGGTATTCGATTTTGTGGTGGTTGCCAGCGGCCATTTCTCGACCCCGAATGTGCCAGCCTTCGAAGGTTTTGAGCGCTTTTCGGGGCGCATCATGCACGCCCACGACTTCCGCGAAGCCACCGAGCTCAAGGGCAAGGACCTGTTGATCGTGGGCAGCAGCTACTCGGCTGAGGACATCGGCTCGCAGTGCTACAAGTACGGTGCGCGCTCGATAACCAGTGCTTACCGCACCCAGCCCATGGGCTACAAGTGGCCCAAAAACTGGGAGGAGCGCCCGCAACTGAGCAAAGTGGACGGCGACATGGCGTACTTTATCGACGGCTCCAGCAAGCGGGTGGACGCGATAATCCTCTGCACCGGCTACAAGCACCATTTCCCCTTTCTGTCCGAGGAACTGACCCTGAAGACGGGCAACCGGCTGTGGCCCGCAGAGCTCTATCAAGGGGTGATATGGGAAGACAATCCGCAGTTGATCTACCTCGGCATGCAGGACCTCTGGTACAGCTTCAACCTGTTCGACGCCCAGGCCTGGTATGCCCGCGACTACATGCTCGGGCGCATTGGCCTGCCTGCACCGGCGGCCATGAAGGCCGACAGCGCCCGCTGGCGTGCCCGGGAAGAAAGCCTGGAGTCCACGGCCTCGATGTACGAATTCCAGGGCAGTTACATCAAGCACCTGATCGAGCAGACCGACTATCCAAGTTTCGATATCGATGCCGTGAACCGGATTTTTCTCAAGTGGAAGACCGACAAGAAGCACGACATCATGGGTTATCGCGACAAGTCCTATCGTTCGGTGATCACCGGCACGGCGGCGGTCCCGCACCATACCCGCTGGTTGCAGGCGCTGGATGACTCGATGGACGAGTACCTGCGCGAAACCCGGGCCAAAGGCGACGTTAACCTATTGCGTCAGCGCTAGGGCCGGGCTCAAGGCTTGCCGACCCGGTCGTGCAAGCCGCCAGCCGTAGCGCTGCTACTGCCGTTCTGACCGGCAGCCGTCAATCACCCGTTACCTGCCGATTCTCTTCATAGCGCAACCAGCCCGCCACCAAAGGCCTTTTGTCCGCGCGGTCATTGGGGTGGGCGCGGCCTTCGAGCACCGGTACTTCTGCGAAATCAAACGGGCTCATGTGTTCGATACAGGCAATGTTCACGCCGTATTGATGGGGGGAAGAGCGGCGCTGGTGAAAGGTATAGATGCCACAACGCGAGCAGAAGTAATGCCGGGCTTCGTTCTTGTTGAACTGGTAGAGCGTCAGCGCATCCTTGCCCTGCACTATCTCGATGTCTGCCAGATTGGCCGACACGGCGACCGCACCGCGCATACGGCAGTAGGAACAATTGCACCGGCGTACCGTGTTCAGGCCATCGCTCAGCCGTAGCGCGAAACGTACGGTGCCGCAATGGCAGGCAGCCTGGTAAACCGGGCGGTTATCGGCAGGGGTTGTGCTCATGACAAGCCTCGCTGGCAACTGGAAGGTGGGCTCGGTGCGCGCTGGCCTGACGCATACATGGCCAGAAAGCGCAGCCTGCGGACAGATGGCGCAGGTTCTTTGATCCTCGGGCAATTTGTCATATTTAGTATTGCTTCACTACAGATTAGTAGGCAGCCCAACCTGTTTAACCTGGCTGATGACTTCTCTGGCCGGCGGCGGCATGTCCTGGTAGCGGTTGCCGAACATGCTGCAGAACAGGGTGCCGAAGTCGTCGCCGCTACCACCTTGTGGCCAAAGAAACCTGATTGACTCATCGATCTATCGCTTCAGGGTATTTGGCCTCAGTATGGCGCTCCGGTACATCAACACTTCGGGATTGAGTGAACTATGGATGTTGAAGCTGCGGATCTTTCCCTGGCGGCGGTGGCGGGGGCAATTGCTGATCCGTCGCGCGCGATAATGTTGTGCGCGCTCCTGGATGGTCGCGCACGCACGGCCACCGAACTTGCGGCACTGGCCGATATTGCGGCGTCCACTGCGAGCGGTCATTTTGCACGGCTGCGTGAGCAGGGGCTGGTGCAGATGCATGTGCAGGGCCGTCATCGCTACTACCGGCTCAACAGTCCGCAAGTGGCCCGGGCGCTGGAAGCGCTGCTGTCGATCACCGATCGCGCAGCGACGGTATTCAGGCCCAGTACACCTTCGGCGTTGAAACAGGCAAGGACTTGCTACGACCATTGCGCCGGCGAAATCGCGGTGAAGGTGCATGACGCAATGCTGGCAGAGGGCTGGATCCAGATCCAGGGCCAGGACTATGACCTCACCGAGAAAGGTGCGCAGCTGCTGGCCAGACTGGGGATTGAGGTGGATTACCTGGTGCAGCAACGCAGGCGCCTGGCCTATCCCTGCATGGACTGGAGCGAGCGCACGCCGCATATGGGCGGCGCGCTGGGGGCCGCACTGCTGGAACTGATGCTCAAACGCGACTGGGTGAGCCGTCATCTCGACTCCAGGGCACTCACCCTGACCGCCAGGGGAGCAACCGCGCTGGCTAAAACATTCGGCGCCTGACAGGGGTTGAAGCCGCTGCGGTTTGAACCTGTCCGGGCACAGGCCTTGGGTGCCCGGCACCAATTACCCGCAGATCGGAGCCGCTCCCGGGTTTATACTCGGCGCCCTCGCAATTAATCGTAATCAAACGGACCGAGATTCTTCATGAGCAGTTCTCTCTCTATGACGCCCGCGCGCAAGTCGTTTGCGCCGCTGGTGGCCTTTGTCTTGCTGGTGTTTGGCGCCGCCTTCCTGCAAAACAGCGTCGGCTCGCGCCAGGTGCTGTTGCTGGTGGTGGGCGCGGCACTGGGGTTGACCCTTTATCACGCAGCCTTCGGCTTTACCTCGGCCTGGCGGGTGTTCATAGCTGATCGCCGAGGCGCAGGTTTACGCGCACAAATGGTCATGCTGGCGTTGGCTGTGGTGCTGTTCTTCCCCGCGTTGGGGGCGGGCACTCTGTTCGGCCAGCCGGTGGTCGGGCTGGTGGCACCGGCCGGAATTTCGGTGGTGTTCGGTGCATTCATTTTCGGCATCGGCATGCAACTGGGCGGCGGCTGTGCGTCAGGCACCCTGTTCACCGTGGGCGGCGGTAATGCACGCATGCTGGTGACCCTGTTGTTCTTTATCTGCGGTTCGTTGATCGCCACCCAGCACGTTGACTGGTGGTTTGCATTGCCGTCGTTCCCGGCGATTTCCATCGTCAAGAGCTTCGGTGTGGTGCCGGCGATGCTCGCAAGCCTGGCCATGTTCGGGATCATCGCCGCGGTGACCGTGCGCCTGGAAAAGGGCCGTCACGGTCAGCTTGAAGCGGGCGTGACCAGCGAGCACCAGGGCCTGCGGCGCTTCCTGCGCGGACCGTGGCCGTTGGTATGGGGGGCGATTGCACTGGCCTTGCTCAACTACGCCACCCTGGCGCTGGCGGGCCGGCCATGGGGCATTACTTCGGCGTTCGCGTTGTGGGGAGCCAAGGTTGCCAGCGGGCTGGGTATCGATGTCGCAAGCTGGGTGTTCTGGCAGGTCCCGGGCAACGCCAAAGCCCTGGCCGCACCGGTGTGGGAAGACATCACCAGCGTCATGGACATCGGCATTGTTCTCGGTGCGCTATTGGCCGCCGGGCTGGCCGGGCGTTTCGCACCAAGCCTGAAAATCCCCGCGCGCTCGCTGCTCGCAGCCGTGATCGGTGGTTTGCTGCTCGGTTACGGTTCGCGTCTGGCCTACGGCTGCAATATTGGCGCGTACTTCAGCGGCATCGCCTCGGGCAGCCTGCATGGCTGGTTGTGGTTAGTGGCAGCGTTTATCGGCAATAGCGTGGGCGTGCGTCTGCGGCCCTGGTTCTTTGCCAGTGAGCCTCGACCGCAGGCATTGAGCGGTTGTTGAACGCTCAGTAAATCCTGAGATTGCGTCGCGTATTCCATGCTGGAATCCAATATATAAAATTAATGAATTTTTATTATCGGTCCGGCGGGAGTAGTTTGATTTCAAGCCATGGAGAACCCCCTTGAAATCATCCACCAGCGACGCCGTTGCAAAATTTGATGCCTCACGGGCCAATGAATACGGGCGCCAGAGCCGCATCGCGCTGGCAGGATATGACGCCTGTCACGAGCTGGCGGCGTGCATGCTGGCGGCCAGCCTGGGCCACCGCAACACGGCGAAAATTCTGGTGGTGGGTGCTGGTGGTACGGCCCAGGAAATCATTGCGATGGCAGCGCTGGAGCCAGGCTGGCGCTTCACTGCGCTCGACCCGTGCGAACCGATGCTGGAGGTGGCAAGGCAGCAGTTGGATGCCCGCGGTTTGCTTGCAAGAACCGATATCCACCTTGGGCATATTGAGGACCTGGCGGCAGACGCCACTTATGACGCCGCCACCCTTGTCGGTGTGCTCCACCATCTGGGCGGGGACGATGCCAAGCGCCGCATTCTGCAATCGATCGAGGCTCGTCTTGAACCGGGTGCGCCGCTGATTGTCGCGGGCAATCACCATGCCTATGCCAGCGAGCCGTTATTGCTTGCGGCCTGGGGCCAGCGCTGGCGGCAACACGGAGCCAGCCCCGATGAAGTAAAGGTCAAGCTTGGCAAAATCCTCCAGGGCGCGGACCCGCCACACTCCGAGGCGGCGGTGCAAAAACTGCTGCATGAGGCCGGGTTCGGCGCGGCCACCCGTTTCTTCAGCAGCCTGTTCTGGGGCGCCTGGTTGACGACTAAGACGGCCTCAAGCGGATCACCCGCAGGGCAGTAAAAACGCCGATCACCGGGGCCAGTGCGAACACCCCGAACAGCCAGCCGGCCGCACTCATGGTGCCGGCGATGCCACCGGGCTCAGTGAGGCCGGCGAGGTTCGCCACCATCCCCGCCAGCGCTGCGCCGAGCGCGGTGGCAAATAACTGCACGGTGGTGATGGACGCACTGGTCAGGTCCTGCTCGCCCGCGGGCGCGGCCTGGAACACCCGGGTCAGCAGGTGCGGCCAGGCCAGGCCCACCCCCAGTCCGATTGCTACCAGCGCCAGGCAGATCGGCATGACCGCCAACCAGTCACCGCTACTTGGGCTACCCATCAAAACCGCCAGCATCAGCATGCCGACCAGGCCCAGGATCGGCCCGGCGAGGATTGCGCGCCGGATGCCTGCGCCGCTCGCCCCTGAACTGGCAACGGAGCCCAATGTCCAGCCGGCCCCCATCAGCGCCGCAAGATAACCGGCGACCAGGGCGGACTGATGGTGCAGTACCTGAAGGAACAGCGGCACGAATATTTCGCCACTGGTCACCGCGACCGCAAGCAATGACATCGTGGCATATAGAGCACCCAGCGCAGTGCTGATCCGGAACGCCCCATCAGGCAACAGCCGGTGGCGGGCTCGGCGTTCGCTACGTATCAGCAGGGCGGTGAGGATGACGGCGGCGCCAAGCCCCAGAATATTGTGTGACAGCTCGGGCGACACGCTGCCGGCTGAAACAGCGAGCACTGCTGCTGTCAAGAACAGCAGTTGGGCCAGCGCAAGTGGCGAGCCTGGCGCTCTGTCGGCACTGCGTCCGGGCAGTACGGTTGCAGCCAGCAGGGCGAACAGCGCTGCCACCGGGATCAGCGACCAGAACGCTGCCCGCCATACCCCGAACCCGGCGAAGATGCCGCCTATGGCAGGGCCGACCAGGGTTGCCACCCCCCACATGCCCGAGATCAGCGCCATCGCCCGCGGCCACAGGGATTCATCGAATACCAGGCGGATCATTGCGTAGGAGAGCGCGAACAGGAACCCGCCGCCCAGTCCCTGAATAAAGCGCCCGAGCAGCATCACCGGCATTGACGGGGCAAGCCCGCAGATCAACGCGCCCGCCGCAAACACCAGGCTGGCGCTGATATAGGCACCTCGGGGCCCGGTGCGGGCGAGCAGCCTGGCCGACAGCGCGGAGCCGAGGATCGAGGCCGCGACGAACAGGGTGGTGTTCCAGGCGTAATAGTCGATGCCGCCGATGTCCCTGACCACCGAAGGCAGAATCGTGGTGGCTATATAGACATTGACCGCATGCAGGATGACACCACCGGCGAGCGCGAGTGAGCGCACCCCATTGGCGCCCGAGAGCAGGGCGGCCCAGCCGGTATTTGCGGGGCGTGCACAAGGCTGTGGCGCTGGTACCGATTGCGGGTGTTGATCAGACGGAAGGTGACGCTGGTCCATGGTGGCTCCACTTGGTGAGGTCACTCGCAGCAGCGAATGAAGGCTTGCAAAGGCAAGCCGACACTCTTTATAAGACCTCATGTAAAGGTGAGGTCAACAGGAGTCAGGGGCCATGATTGATGTACGCGTGCTGCTTGGGGTAGGGGAGGTCGCCCGTCGCTGCGGTGTCACCATTGCCACCGTGCACTTCTACGAGGCCAAGGGGCTGATCCACGGGCAGCGCAATGCGGGCAATCAGCGTCGTTATTCGCGGGATATTCTGCGCCGGATTGCCATCATCAAAATCGCACAGCGTGCCGGTATTCCCCTGGCCACCATCAAGGGTGCGCTGGACCAGCTGCCATCCGGGAGACCACTGACGGCCACGGACTGGGCGCATCTCTCGACAATCTGGCGGGACATGCTGGCCGAACGGATACGCAGCCTCAGCCAGCTTCGCGACCAGCTGGACGGTTGCATCGGCTGTGGCTGCCTGTCGATGGAGGACTGTCCGCTACGCAACCCGGGCGATCATTTGAACCGGCTCGGGGCAGGTGCGGTTTTGCTCGAAAAAGACACCGCGTCATTGGCTGATTGAAGGCCTGCCCCCGGCCGCGGGGGCGGGAATGACGGGTGGATACAAGGCATCTTTGCCCGGGAGGCATGCATTGCATACTGTGAGAGTTATTCGTCGCGCCGGTCAGGGCGATGCTGAGGCCATTGCTGCGCTGGTTAACCAGGCCTATGAGCCTTACATCCGCAGGATCGGAAAAAAACCGGGCCCCATGCTGGATGATTACCGGCAGGTGGTGGCTGATACCCACACCTTCGTACTTGAAGAAGGGGCGGACCTGCTGGGGGTGCTGGTGATGAGCCTGGAGGATACAGGGTTGCTGCTTATCAATATCGCCGTACAGCCTCGGCATAAAGGCAAAGGTATCGGCAAAATACTGATGGCCTTCTGTGAGCGCCATGCACTGCGTAATGGTTGCGACGCCATCAGGCTCTACACCCATGAGCTGATGACCGAGAACATCGCAATCTATAAAAAGCTTGGCTACCAGGAAACCCGCAGGGCCAGCGAAAATGGATTCGCCCGGGTGTTTATGCGCAAGGCTCTGTCAGTTCGCTGATCAGCCATCATGCGCTGGATCCACCAGCATGATTTCGATCCGCTCCTTGCCCCGGCCGGTATTCTTGCGTTTGAGTTTTACAGCGCCAACCTCACGGGTTGATCTGGGATGGGTGCCGCCACAGGCCATCCTGGCAAAACCCTCGACTTCCCAGAATCGGCGCTGTGTCGGCACATCGCTGAAGTCTGTGAATATAGTCAGGTCGCGGCTGATCAATTGTGCGGCCGCCGATTCGATCTCCGGGAACAACGGGGCTAGGTTCTGATCACTGGCGAAATCGATGCGGGCCTTGTCCTGAGCTATGTGCGCGCCGATACGCTGGATGCCCGGGCATCTTTGATAGACCAGCTGCAAGACCATTTCTGCTGCAAAGTGCAGGCGCATCAGCCGGTATCGCCGCGCCCAGTCAATCTGCCAGGCCACGGCGTCGCCTGGTTTCAGCGAATGGTCATGGGGCAGGCTGTAAATGATGTCCAGGCCATGTTTTTCAGCCTTGAGCACCGGGTATCCGGCAAGGGAACCGCCATCGCTTTCCTGGCCCCCGGAAAACGCAAAAAATATCGTTGCCCGGGCCTGAACCCGCTCGCCATCGACGTGACTGACGAGAGTGTCCAGGGTTGTTCGATAGGGATCGTCCCAAAATACCTTTCGAGTCACGGCCAAGGATCCTTTTGCTCCAGAAAGGCGATTATGCTAATCAATCCGGATCTGCAGTTCTTGTACGATCTTGCTGTTCAGGACCTTTATTCAACACTCCGGCTGAATATGTTCAGCTCTGCGCAGGCCGCTACAGAATCCGGCAAAGTTGCTCTCTGCGCACTATTTCCCCTCGCTGTGAAAACCACTGAAAATCCAGTTCAAAACTTGCGTACCTTCCGGTAAAAAATTGCGGGTCAGCAAGTCTGTCCGGAACCATGTTATCGAAAATCATGGGTTCTATAATTCTTAACTGTCTTGGGTTCTCGATACCTGCCGCACCGATCTGCCAAGGGTAATACCTGGGGTGATTACCTGAAATTGTTTGTCTGACCTCGGCGACAAAGTCGGGATTATGAATAATTGGATAGGGTAGTTGCTCCAGATGCCCGTTAACAAAGCCGGCTCTGCCACTGTAAGGAAGCTGGAGTGGTTCAAAAGAAGTGGATGACCAGCTTGAATAAACTGCTGCCCTGTTAGCCGAGTTGGTTTGCCCGATATTTTGCAGATCAGCACGGGACAAGTGCGGTAAAAAGCGCTCCCGGGTCGGTCCTTGTTCCAGCAAATAGGCTAGATCCATCTTAGGTATCGGCGCAGCCGTTGCTCCCACTCGCTGGGCATGTCCGGGAAATCCCCGGCCGCCTCCCGGTGCACCGCCGGCATGCTGCAGTTTGTGCTGCCAGCTGCCCACGAACCTCCCGGCCTTTTTGACCCCCTTGGCCGCAGCCCCGGCCATCGACGGGGCCGCCGAAGCCAGCCCCGTTGCCATGCCCACCCAGCCCAGAATCCGTCCGGCGTTTTCATTGCCGGTGGCCAGCAAGGCTATCGAGGCCACGTCCGCTGCCAGCGACACCACACTCAGGGTCGCGGTGGTGACGGCCGTTACATAGCTGGCGGTCAGCGCCGCGGTGGGCGCCGCCAACGCACCCAGGGAGGCCACGGTGCCGATCACGGCCAGGGCGATGCCGGCCGCCGGCAACAGCCAGTCCAGCCACGAATGGCCCGATGGATCGATGCGGTTGACCGGATCCCCGGCGCAGTAGGCATAGCCATTGAGGCCGCCTTCGCCGAAGGGGCTGAGGCTGTCACGGCTGTGGAAACGCATCAGTGCGGGGTTGTAGATGCGGTAATCACCGAGGAAGTACCAGCCGCTGTCCTGTTCGCGCAAGGAGCCGGCGTAGCCCAGTCGGCTGGTGCCGGGCTGGCTCTGGCCGTAGGCGCCGTAGACCGGTGTATTGATCCCGTTATAGGCCTCAGTGGTTATCGAGCCCTGGGCGTCGGTGCCCAGCAGCATGACTTCGCGCACTGCCGATGCCAGTCGACTTTCTGCCACGGGAACAGCGCCGGCCCTTACCCAGCGGGTCTGGGTGTCTTCACCCATCTCGCAGCTGAGCTGGCCGCCGGTGTGGTAACGCCAGCGAGGGCCGGTAGAGTCTTCGGTCTTGATGATGTTGCCCGCCGGGCCGTAGTGCCAGCGGCGCTGGCCTGTAGGTAGGGTTACCCCGATCAGTCGGCCCAGGGCGTCGTAGTGCAGTGGATTACCGCGCTCGTCGCGTTTGAGATTGCCCAGCGCGTCGTACTCCAGGGTTACCGGTGCCGGGTAATCGGCGCGGCTGTGGCTGACGCTGATCAGCTGGGTGAGGTCGGCGGAGTTATAGGTAAATGTACTGATATTGCTGGCGCTGGCGTCGGCAAAGACCGTTTCCAGACGACGAATATTGTCGAGGGCGTCGTATTGAAAGTGCTGCTCGTGGTAGGTTTTGCCGTGGGCATCTTCGGGCAACGACGGGCCTTCAAGGCGATGGGCAATCATCCGTCCGCGCAGGTCGTAGTCGAAGGTTTCACTACGCACCAGAACACCGTCACGGGTCAGTTCGCGCTGGGTCAGTTTGCCGTCTTTACGCCATTGCTGGGTCTGCACTTCTACATGCTGTGCATTCGGCGTTCGGGTAGAGGTTTCTCGGCGGGCCGGACGGCCAAGACTGTCGTAGCCAAGGGTTACGGTCATGTCCCGCGAGCCATCGTTTGATTGGGTGCGCTGCTGGTGAATCCGCGAGGCTGCATCGTAAGTAATGCTGATGCTCACATCGGGACCTTGCTGCACGCTCAAACGCCCGAATTCATCGTACTGGCAGCGCTGTTCGGCACCGTCGGCATCTGTCAGGCGCGTCACTTTGCCCGACGGGGTGGTGCTTTGCTGTTGCGAGCGCGGCTGGTCGCCGTGCCAGGCGTAGTCGGCTTTGCTCAGTTGGCCGGACGGGGACCAGTGATCTTTTTGCAGACCCAGATTGCCTTGGGCTTCCAGCAAACGGCCGCTTAGCGGATCGTATTGATTGAACACGCTGATCCCGGGGGCTTGCAGCGACAGCAACGCGCCGGCCAGTTCCGGTTGGCGTTCGGTATGGACTTGAGTGCCGTCAGGCAAGGTTTGGGTATGGGCGTGGATTTCTCCTTCGGCATATTCCCATTCAGATACACCCTGCCCGACCTTTTCCCACACCAGTCGGCCCAGGCCATCATATTTGCGCTCGCCCAGCAGGACTTCATTAGTGCTCAAAGACGGATGAGTGATCGAGACCGTGGCCGGTAAATCACCGTCATGGCCTTCGGCATAGGTGCGCTTGATGACACTGCCGTCGGGCAGGGTGGTGGACAGTAGTCGGTCCCGTACATCCCACTGCTGTCGGGTCTCCAGGCCCATGGCATCGAACTGGCTGATGCAGCGGCCAAGGCCGTCATAGCTCCAGCTAAGTTCGTGCTGAAGTACGCCGTCTGCGCAATACAGTCTCTCGGTCAGCGGCTTGCCATCCAGGGTGTGGGTGGTCACGGTTCTGGCCCCGGCCACACCCTTGGCATCGGTCTGCCAACTGCTGCCGGTCAGGGCTACCGGGTCGGCCAGGGTATGTTGGGTGACACCGTCTGCGCCGGTTTCGGTCAGCACATTGCCCCAGTCATCAAAGGTGCGTTCAGTGGTCAGGCTCAGGGCCGGGACGTCTTCGTTACCGGGATCGTAAGTCGTTTCACGGAACACCCGGCCCAGCACGTCATATTCGGCGGTCCAGGCGGTATAGGTCTCACCGCTGTCGGTCTGTTTTTCACGGCGGATTTCCCGGGCCATACCATCGAGCCAGACAGTTTCCTTACGTCCGGAAGCGCCGATTCGGGTCTGGCAGCGCTCGCTGGCCGACAACGAATAGGCCCAGTTGACCTCAGCCTCGAACGCCGAATCCGGGGCTGCGACTTCCTGAGTCACACGCCCCAGGGCATCGTGGGCAAAGGCCATGCGCAGCTGCTCGTCGGTCTGCTCGGTGACCATTAGCCCCGAGTACAGATCTTGTGAAGATTGGGAGCTGGATTTATGTCCGTCGTGGCTGGTGATCGTGACCTTTTCCTGCAATACGGCACGTTCCAACGAGCGGGCGTTGCGCGCCTGAGTGAGGCTGTAGCTATAAGCGCGGGTAGTGCTTTTACCCTGTACCGTCTGGGTTTCACTGAGCATACGGCTGTGATGGGGCGAGGCCGGATCGTTAATGAAATTTTGCGTCGAGCGGCCCAGTTCAGTGGACTGATTGCCCTCAACCAGCAACAAACGTTCTTCACTGCTCTGGACAAAAGTCGGCAATGCAAACCCTGGAGCATCCCCACGCACGGGCAAGGATTGATAACGGTAGCGGGTCTGCTTGACCGGGCCTTCGGTACCGGGTGGCGGGCTGACCGTACGACTTTTCAGGCGGGTGATGCGGCCCAGTGGGTCGGCCGGGCAGTTGTCGCTCTCACCGGTTACCGGGTAGTACTCCGACTCTTCTATTCCACCCAGGGCATTGCGGTGCCACACCGGGTTGCCGAGGTCGTCGTAGCGGGTTTGTTCTTCGGTAACAAGCTCTCGCAACACCCGTTGGCCATCCAGCTGCGCCTTACGGGTAATGACTTTATGCGGGAACTGGAAATACGGCAGTTGCCGGGCAATGGGCAGCCAGGGCTCGTCGTAATAGGTGGTCTCGGTTTCCTGCAGGGTCTGGCCCTGTTGCGTGCGTTCTCGGGTCAGCAGGTGGAAGCGGTTAAAGGTGCGGCTGATGGTTTGCAGGGGCGTGCCCCGGGCATCCATCAGGGTTTCGGTGGAGCCGTAGAGAAAATCGCCGCCCCCGGTCAGGTGATAGAGATTGTCTTCGCGATTACGCCACTGGCGCACTGCCGGCCAGCCAAAATAGTTGTTGCTGCCGTACAGGCCGTAGTCATAACGAACCAGTTGCACCGGCTGGCCGTCCCCCGGGTCCTTGCGGGTCTGACTGACCACCGGCATCCGCGCAAACGGCGCCCCCGGCGGCAACGCCAGACCGTTTGCATCGCTATAGGTCACCTCTTCGCTGCTGCCGGTGGGCTGGGTACATTTGCTCAGCAGCAACAGACCTGAATCACTGCGGCTGTATTCAAACTGCCAGCCATTATCGGGCAGGCCGTCCACCGTTACCCGGCGCAACTGCCCGGAGACCCGGTGAAAAGACATCACCACCTGTGCGGGGGTATCCGGCTGCAACGTCAGACGGGTTGTCACGCCCTCGTAGGCCAGTGCCAGCACAGTGCGGCCACGGGCATCGCTGACCTTTTGCAGGTAGGCCGCGTTGCCGACTGAACGCCAGTCAAAATTCAGGGCGCTGCCATCGGCCCCCACCAGGGTGCTGACCACCCACAGGCTGGAGTGTCCGGCCAGCGGGATCAGGCGTTCACAGCTGCCATCGTTATGCCGGACCCACATTTCCTGACGCTGAACGGTCACTGCGACTACCGGCAAACGCACATCGGGGAAACGCATGCTCTGGCCGACAATCTCACCGCGAAAACGCTCGCCGGAATTGAGTTGCAGTTGTTGGCTGGCCCCGTCCCAGGAGGTGGTGCCGAGCATCCAGCCCTGACCGAAGCCCTGATCTTCGGCCATCAGCGGGCTATGGCTAAGATGCAACTGGCTGATGGGCCCGCGCAAATCGTTGGCGGCGCCGGTGGGCAGGCTCACCAAGGCAGAGAACGCACCGGTGCGCGGATCGACCCCGGCACTGATGCTGCTCATAAAGTTGTAGGCTCCGGAATACAGGTCACCGCTGTTGAGCAGGCTGGGGGCGGATTTGATCTCGGGGGAGGGCGTCGTGTGGTCAGTCGGGGCAGTCATGATGACTATTCCTTGGCTATCTGGAGAGGAGCCGCACAATAGGAACCCTTGCTTGAGGCCAGCAATGAGCGAGGTTTGTAGGTGGGAGCGGGACAGAAGTCCGCACTGGGGGCATTTTCAGGGCAACAATTGAATTTCTTGCGATAAACGCACTCCATTAGCCCCTGCGTAACAGGTTTTTCGTCGTTTTCCATGTTTTGCTGGACAAATAGCTGTCATTTCAGTTGCTGACTCGATAAGTCGGCCTTAGACTGCCGCCCCTCGTAAATTGAGTGCCGGGTGGCGCTTGAAATAGATGGCACCTAACTGGTTGGGATGAAGAACGGTCAGGACGCTCCCTAATTCGCCTTAATGCACGTATTTTTTATAGAGAAATCAATGACAAAGGATAAGTTGCTGGCCATGCCGGCGGATGACTACATGAATGCCGAGCAACATGCTTTTTTCAGCGAGCTGTTGCAAAACATGAAGGTTGAAACCCACGAGCGTATTGAGCAGAACCGCATCGCGATCGAAAGCCTGGACACTCCAGCTGACCCTGCGGACGCCGCTTCGGTTGAAGAAGAGCGTACCTGGTTGGTGAACTCTATCGATCGCGACCAGCGCATGCTGCCTCAACTGGAACAAGCACTGGAACGCATCAAAGATGACAGCTTCGGCTGGTGTGATGACAGCGGCGAGGCAATTGGCCTTAAGCGCCTGCTGATCAGCCCGACCACCAAGTACTGCATCGAAGCTCAAGAGCGCCATGAGCAAATCGACAAGCATCAGCGTCAAGCCTGACTGTTTGCTTTGCCGGAGCCGCGCCACGCGGTTCCGGCATCAGTCGGGTCCTGCAGTCGTTCGTATTGCAGCCATTGTTGTAACCCCCTCCAAAACAATTTCCGAATCTTGAGCTGGCCGTGCTTCTTGCGTCTTATATTGGGCGCGGCATTATTGCGCGCAGTAGAAATAATCGAGGGCAGGATTGATGAGCAATTCAAGCAACGCGGGAGCAGTGTTGCGGGTCGGCATCTTTTTCGATGGGACGGCCAATAACCAGTTCAATAGCCTGCAGGGACAGCAGCGTCAGGAACAGGGGCTGCTGATTGATCCTGGCAGCAGCTATGCCTCTGCTGTGACCAATATTGCCAAGCTGCATCAGTGCTACCCGGCCCAGTCAGGGTTTGACCCTGCTGGCCATGCCGTGACTTCGCTGTATATCAGCGGTATCGGCACCACCACCGGCGCGGCCGATACTCAGTTTCCGGGCCAGACCTATGGTCGTGGCCATACGGGGGTGCTGGGCAAGGCTGAACTGGCCCGGACCCGGTTGACGGAGTGCTTGCAACACTTTGTCGCGCAGCTGCCCCCCAATACCCTGAGCCGTTTGCAGCTGGACCTGTTTGGTTTCAGTCGCGGCGCGGCGGCGGCCCGGCATTTTGTGAACCAGATCAACGCCAGCGCATTTACCGCCCAGTTTGCCCTGGCCGCCGACTTTGCATGCTCCATCCACTTTATTGGTCTGTTTGACACAGTCGCCGCCATGGGCGGGCTGGAGGATTGGGGGGATGTGGCCGATGACATCAATCCCGGACTCAACCTGTACCTGGGCCCGGACTGCGCGCAACAGGTGGTCCAGTTGAGCGCGCGGGATGAACAACGGCGAAATTTTTCCTTGAGTCGCATCGCGCCACAGTGGCCGCTGGATATTGCGGTGCCGGGGGCGCATGCCGACGTCGGCGGCGGTTATCCGCTGGATATGCTGGAACAGGTTTTTTTGAGCCGCTGGCAGAGCAATCTGGTGCAGCCGTCCACAGCCATTGAACAGACCCGGGCCTGGAAGTTGACCCAGTCTCAGTTGCTGGCATGGCAGGCCGAAGACCTGATTGATCCCCGCGCTGCGGAGAATTTCCTGCAGATCCGCACTCTTGAACGCAAGGAAGGTAGCCGTGAAGACCCGATGAAACGGGTACAGGCTGCAGTGTTCATGCAGCGCAGGATCGATGGCCGTCTTGCCCGGGTGCATTTGCGGATCATGCATGGCTTGGCGGTTGAGCACGGTGTGCCCTTCAACGCATTGACCGATGCCCAGGCCGCGTTGCCCGATGAGCTGAAGCCCATAATGGCCACGCTTGAGGCCCAGGTGCGCCAGGGGACGATCAAGCTGAGCGCCGATGAAGAACGTTTGCTGCGCCAGCGCTATATCCACCAGTCGGCCAACTGGAACCCCGGCGTGGGGGCGGGCGAGGCCGTGGTGCAAAGGGCATTCTTCAATATTCCCGAGGAAGGCGGGCGCTGGGTATTCGATCAGAAAGCACCGGATTACGCCTAGGCAAAGCAGAAGATTGTTACGGCTTATGCAATTGATCTATGCCGTAGATAGCTTTTTCCGGCGACGGTTAGCCACTAATATAGTCGACATCGTTAGGTGCCTAACTAATAGCTGGAGAAACCATCATGTCCAATCAAGTTGATGTTGCCGTAATGATCGGGAGTGGTGTGCCCAAGAGTTTGCGCGATACCGGGCAGAAGGCCTGCTGGGTGGTGCTGGTCAATGGTGAACAGCGCGGGACGGCTTTTTCCAGTCGCCCGGAAGCCGAAGAGTGCCGCGCGGCATGGCTGGCGCAGCTGAATGCCGGCCAACTGTGCAACAGGGGGCATGCTCAGCGCGCTTGATGCAATACACAGGTTGGCACTAGGAGTTGAGGGCGCCGGCGTCCACTGCAGCCTTTAATTCTTTTGCCGATTGTTTGGCGGCATCTGCTGCCAGTTCGGCTGTCTTGAACCAGCGATCCTTTTCGACCTGATGGAAGGTGACAGTCGTTAGTGGTGGCTTGGCGCGCATGATGATCACTGCCTGAAATTCGCCGTCGACGTCTTTGGACTCACCGCGGATAAAAAATTCGCCAATATCAAATTCCGTCACGTGTCGCTTTCCCTTGGAGGTAATGAAGCCTGCATGACCCGGCGGCATGGGCCAGGTCGATTTTTACGCGAGTATGGCAGTAGTTGACTCTCAGTGGCGCAGTTAACTCATTCACGCGACGAAAGCCCTGCCGGGCACAGACTCAATCCGGCAAAAAAATTGATTGATTGCTTGATAGAGAAGAGGATGTATATACCCATCTTCGGGCATGACCCGGTAGAATGGTGCCCCCCGGCTATTTTTTTCAGCCAGTTTTCGCTGATGCAGGCGCTGCTTCACTCTGTTGTGCCTGTTCGCCGGGGTAATCATGGCGTTGCTCTATTTAGTCCAGATGTTACATGCCACTCCTGATTCGAGCAGTCAGGAGCACTTGTCGTACTCGGGTTTTCAATTAATTTTTGCTGTCGGTGGTTTGCCCGGACAGTTCCATTTCAGGTTTTCGAGGGTTTTGCGTTGGCAGTCAGTAATTTGGAAATGCATGCGTTGTTCGTTTTGGGTGACTTGCGGGCACGTTTGGTCAAGCTGTTCCACTCGCGCTTTGTATACGTAACTGAACAAAACGCCGAAGGTATTTACATCGCTGAAATTGATACCGAAACAGCGTTGGTGGTAGATGACAAACCGGGACTTGAACTCAAGGTCGGCGATCATTTTCGCGCAGCAGTGTTGCCCAGCCGTGAAGGTGGCAAGTTCGAAATAAAATTCCGTGATATCAAGACCACCATTTACGGCATCGGTGATTACGCCTATGTCGCCTCACCTCTGGGTGAAGGCGTGGTATTCAAAGAAGGCCAGACCGTGATGTTGATCTTTGCTGCCAAAGAGCAACTTACCGAAGGCTTGAGCAAAACATTGAAAGCCGTCACTGCCAAAGCCGCCAAATGGCCCAAGGGCGAGTTGACCTTCAAGGCCAGCAAAGAGTGACGCTGACGCGCTCCGCAAACCTGTAGCCCCTTTCGGCAATTGCCCTGTACCTGTAGCAGCTGACGAGAGAATCGAGGCTGAGTCCGGTTGCGAAACCGTCGTAAAGTCATGCCCCGCGGTTCTTCAGATAACCCCGGCCCTGCGGATTACGATTGCTTCGCAAGCGGACGTAGCCTTCGCCAACTGCTCTGCAACGGCTGTTAACGGGCAGCGCCCGCACGCCATCCATCTTCCCCTCAAACAGCCTAGGCCTTATGGACGATGTCCGGGTTTCGGGCCAGCTTGATTATCGATCCCACTGGCTGAACAGGCCGGAACCCAAAAAAATAATAAGAATGTGCGAGGGATCGTGAGCATGAGCGCCATCGTCTTTTCATTAGCTGTGCGAGGTCGAAATGGCCGACGCTCATAAAGTCCCTCCCATGCAGCGTTTTGTGAACCGTTGCGCCGACCGGTTAATGATGCACCGAAAATCCCTGCTGGGTTTTTTTCTGCTGATAACCCTGGGCCTGGGTTACAGCGCCACCCACGTACGGCTGGACCCGGGTTTCAACAAGCAGATCCCGGTGCGCCATGCCTACATGCTCAACTTTCTGGATTTCAGCCGCATCTTCACCGGGGCCAACCGGCTGCTGGTGAGCGTGCACTGGAAGGGCCAGGGCGATATCTACAACCCCGAGTTCCTGCAGACCCTGCAACAGGTCACGGACGACGTGTTCTATATCTCCGGGGTCAGCCGGCCCAGCGTCACCTCGCTGTTCACACCCAACGTGCGCTATATCGAAATCACCGAAGAAGGCTACGTCGGTGATCTGGTGGTGCCGCCGCAATATGCGGCAACCCCCGCAGACCTGCAGCAAGTACGCAGCAATGCCGCACGCTCCGGGCAGATTGGCCGGCTGCTGGCCAACGACCTGAAATCGGCCATGGTGCGGGCCGACCTGCAAGACACCGATCCGAAAACCGGGCAGCCGGTGAGCTATGTGCAAATCGCCCGCAGCCTCGAAGACATTCGCGCCAAATACAGTAATGCCGACATCGAAATCAACATCGTCGGTTTCGCCAAGCTGGTGGGCGATGTGGTCGAGGGGCTGAACACGGTGATGGGTTTTTTCGCCATCGCATTCCTGATTACTGGCCTGCTGCTGTGGGTCTATTCCCGGTCGTTGCGCCTGACCATGGTCGCACTGCTGGTGGCCTTGTTGCCGGTCATCTGGCTCCTGGGCTTATTGCCGTTACTGGGCCTGGGAATCGATCCGATGTCGATTCTGGTGCCGTTTCTGATCTTCTCCATTGGCGTGTCCCACGCGGTACAAATGACCAATGCCTGGAAGCAGGAAGTGCTGGCGGGCAGCGATTCGGTCAGTGCGGCCAAGGCTGCCTTCAGCAAGATATTCATCCCGGGGGCCCTGGCCTTGCTGATGAATGCCCTGGGCTTCGGGGTGATCATGTTGATCGATATTCCCATCGTTCACGAACTGGGGATTACCGCGTGCATCGGCGTGATGCTGATGATCATCACCAACAAAATCATGCTGCCGCTGATCATCGCCCATCTGCAACTTGAGCCGCGTCTGCTCAATGCCCGCAGCCCCGGTTCGACCCGGCGCCATCCGCTGTGGTGGCGGCTGTCGGCGCTGGCCACGCCGGGCCCGGCACTGTGGGTCTTCGCCATCAGCCTGGTGCTGCTGGCAGCGGGGGCGTACAAGGCCCGTGAACTGCAGATTGGTGACATTGGTTCCGGGGCTCCGGAGCTGCGGGCCGATTCGCGCTATAACCAGGACAACCAGAAAATCATCAGCAACTACTCCATCGGCCTGGATGTGCTCTCGGTGTTTCTGACCATTGGCGGACGCAGTGAAGCCTGCCTCGACCCGGCAGTCATGCGCGCGGTCGAAACCTTCGATTTCAAGATGCGCGAAGTGCCAGGTGTGCAATCGGTGCAAAGCGTGGCCGGCATGGGCAAGCAAGTGATTGCCGGCAACAACGAAGGCAACCCGCGCTGGGCCGCGATTCCGGGTTCCGCCCAGGGCTTGCAGCAGGGCGCCTATGCCTATTCGCCGGACTCGGGGCTGGTCACCGACAGCTGTCAGAAAATGCAGATTCTGGTGTTTCTGACCGATCACGAAGGGGCCAGCGTGGCCCATGTACTGGAGGAGGCCAAGCGCATCATTGGCGCCATCCAGGTGCCGGGTGTGACCTTCCATCTGGCGGGCGGCAACATCGGGGTCATGGCCGCTTCCAATGAAGCGGTCAAGCAGGCCGAGGTGGTGATGCTGGCGGCGTTGTTCTTCTCCGTGGCGCTGTTTTGCCTGTTGACCTTCCGTTCATTGCGCGCGGTGCTGTGCATTCTGGTGCCGCTGGCGATTGTGGCGGTGCTGTGCAATGCCCTGATGGCTCTGCTGGGCATCGGCCTCAAGGTCGCGACCTTGCCGGTCATGGCGCTGGGGGTCGGGGTGGGGGTGGATTACGGGATCTACCTCTACGAGCGCATTGAGCACGAGATGGCGGCCGGGCAAGACCTGCGCGAAGCGTTCTACCGGGCCATGTGCCAGCGCGGCACGGCGGCCGTATTTACCGCCGTCACCATGTCCCTTGGGGTCTGTACCTGGGTGTTTGCACCCCTCAAGTTCCAGGCCGATATGGGCGTGCTCCTGGCCTTCATGTTTCTGGTCAACGTACTGGGCGCGATCTTTCTGCTCCCGGCGCTGGCTGCGTGGTTCAACCTGGGCAAGCCGCTGGTGAACAAAAGACCATCCAGCGTACGCGCTTCCTGCGATCAACCGCTTGTCAATCTGTAGGAGCGAGCTTGCTCGCGATGGCATCGCCGCTACCCATTGAAGAATTGCAGTGTCTGCATCGCGAGCAAGGGCGCTCCTGCAGATCGGCATGTACGTCTAATAACAAGGAGAACACCCCCATGCGACGTCTTTCTCAGGTGGGCGGCTGGCTGTCAGTCGCTCTGGTTTTGCACAGTTACAGCGGGCCGCTCCAGGCCCAGGCCCCAGCCGACCAGATTGCCCGGCTGGGCAAGGATCTGACCTGTGTCGGCGCCCAGCAGGCGGGTAACGCCGAGGGCACTATCCCGCCGTTCGGCGGCCAATGGCTGGGGGCGGCTCCCGGCATGAAGTTCGAAGGCACAGGTAAACATCCGATCGACCCTTACCCCAACGAGAAGCCGTTGTTCGTGATTACCGCGCAAAACCTGAGTCAGTACGGTGCGCATCTGTCCGAGGGCCAGAAAGCCCTGTTCAAGCTCTACCCGCAAACCTTCCGCATGCCGGTGTACCCGTCCCACCGCGATTTCCGTTTTTCCGACACGGTGTGCAAGGCCACTCTGGAAAACGCCTCGGTCGCCAAGCTGGTGGATGATGGCGAAGGCGTGGTGGCCCGTACCGGCGGGGTCGCGTTTCCGATCCCGCAGAACGGCATTGAATTGCTGAAAAATGCCTCGCTGTTCACGGTCAGGGCCTGGACTGAGGAATACACCTCGGACAACGCCTATGTGCTCAAGGACGGCAATATCAACTGGGGCCGCGTGCACTCGCGCAACATGGCGCCGGGGCTGGAGCCGGGCAAGATCGGTGATACCACCGGCAACTCCTCGTTCTACCTCAACGAAACCCTGCTGCCACAGCGCGACAAGGGCGAAATCAACACCGGTACCGAGTACTGGAACGACAAGACCGAGCCGCGCCAGAGCTGGCGCTACGACCCGGGCACCCGGCGCGTGCGGCAGTCGCCGGGCTACGGTTTTGACATGGCCTTCCCGGGCTCCGGCGGTTCGATCACGGTCGACGAAGTACGGATCTTCAACGGTTCGGCCCAGCGCTATAACTGGAATATCGTTGGCAAAAAAGAGCTGTATATCCCTTACAACACCGCGCGTCTGCACGCCAGCGATCTCAAATACGCCGGGATGCTGACCCCGGGCCACATCAATCCCGACAACATGCGTTATGAACTGCACCGCGTCTGGGTCCTCGAAGGTGTGCTCAAGCCCGGCAACCGTCATCTGTACGGCAAGCGCACGATGTACATCGACGAGGACAGCTGGTTTCCGGTCATGGGCGACAACTACGACAACCGTGGCGAGCTGTGGCGTACCTCGATGGTCAACTACTTCTACGCCCCGGAAACCCAGACCTGGCAGGCAGGTGTCGGCCTGTACCACGACTTGAACGCCGGCAGTTACCTGGCCTTCAACTTGATCAATGAGCAGCGCAACGGCTATGTCCTGAACAAGGGCGGTCTGGCCCCCGGAGACTTTGGCCCGGAAGCCGCTCGCCGGGCTGGCAAATAAACGGTCAACCCCCCTGACTTTACCCGTCTGCCACAGGTTGCCTGTGCGCGGGCGGGCGGGTGATGCACAACAATAAGAAACAAGGAGCACGGCATGCTTAAGCACTGCACACGTTTTGTGGGGACCGGTTTACTGTCGGGTTTGAGCACCCTGGTACTGGCGGCGCCGACCATCGAGCTGGGAGAAAACACCACCCTCGACTCGTCGCTTACGGTCAACTACACCGCCTCCATGCGTACAGAAAAGCCTGATCACGAATACCTCAACAGCATCAACAACGACGATGCCACCCGCAACTTCAAGCGGGGTTCCTTGATCAACAACCGGGTCAGCGTATTTGGCGAGTTGATGCTCAAGCACGACAACCTCGGTGCCGTGATGCGAGGCAGCCACTTCTATGACGAGGTGTACCACCAGCGCAACGACAACGACTCGCCGGACACGGTCAACAAAACCGGGCGCTACAACGACTTCAGCCGGGACACGCGCAAACTCAGCGGCAGCAAGGCCCGACTGCTGGACGCCTATGTGTATGGCGACTTCACCGTCAACGACGATCAGTACGTGTCACTCAAGGCCGGCCGGCACCTGGTGGCCTGGGGCGAGAGCCTGTTCTGGCCCAACATCAGCCAGGGCCAGGCGCCCGTGGATGCGACCAAATTCAACGTGCCGGGAACCGAGGCCAAGGACGCCTACCTGCCTGTGGGGCAGGTATCGGGCTCGTGGTCGATCAATGAAGATTTGGCCTTGCTCGGTTTTTACCAATACAAATGGGAAGAAACCCAGCTCAACCCGGTGGGTGATTACTTCGGCAGCGACACCTTTGGTCCGGGGGCTGAGTTTTATCGTCTGGCCCCCGGCATTGTCAGCAGCCTGCCCGATTCAGCTGCGGTGGGTTATGGCGGCTCGGTCAAGCCGGGTAACAGCGGCGAGTGGGGTATAGGTACCCGCTACCGGATCACCCAAAACACCGAAATCGGCCTGTTCCACTATCGCTACCACGATCGCGTACCGGCGCTGTTTTTCGACTTTACCGGGCAGACCCATTACTCCTCACTGAACAAGGTCGGGGGCAGTGGCTACGGTCCGAGTTACCAGTTGGGTTACTTCGACAACATCAAGCTGACAGGCATCAGCTTCACCACCAAAGCGGGGGACTCGGTACAGTTTGCCGGCGACCTGAGCTACCGCGACGGTGCGGCGGTCTACCTGAGCAATGGTGCACCGGCCCGGGGCCAGCTGTGGCAAGGCAACCTCAACGCGGTGTACATGATCGGGCCGACGTTCATGGCGCAGCAAACCACCCTCATGGCCGAAGTGGTGCACCAGCGGATTCAGGGGGTTGATGACCTGACCGTTACCGGCGGCGGGGCGGGTACCGACGGCACGTTCAACAAATACGTGTACGACGGCCAGACCCGGGGTTCCAGCCTGCTGGGGATTGGCACGTACTTCGATCATCCGAACATATTCAATGGCTGGGACCTGACCACCAAGGCCACCTGGACCCAGAACATTGATGGCAGCGCCTACTCCGGTTTGGGCCGTGCGGAAAAGCGCCTGACCCTGGGCGGGGATTTCAAATACCTGGGCAACTTCCAGCTGGGGCTGACCTACGTGGCCTACCTGAGTTCGGCAGACCTGGCCCAGGGCCGGACCATGGCCGACAGGGACTACCTGTCGTTCAACGGCAAGTACACCTTCTAGTCCTGCCCCCATCGCCGGCAAGCCGGCTCCCACAAGGTCAGATACAGCACTGTCATTGTGGGAGCCGGCTTGCCGGCGATAAGGTTCCAAAGTCAGACAGCTAGCTGCCACAAGGTCAGATACAGCACTGTCATTGTGGGAGCTGGCTTGCCGGCGATAAGGTTTCAAAGCCATACAGCCAGCTGCCACAAGGTCAGATACAGCACAGTCATTGTGGGAGCCGGCTTGCCGGCGATGGGGTTTCAAAGCCAGACAGCCAGCTGCCACAAGGGCAGATGCAGCACTGTCATTGTGGGAGCCGGCTTGCCGGCGATGGAGCTTCAAAGTCAGACAGCTGGCTGCCACAAGGTCAGATGCAGCACAGTCATTGTGGGAGCTTGCTTGCCGGCGATAAGGTTTCAAAGCCATACAGCCAGCTGCCACAAGGTCAGATACAGCACAGTCATTGTGGGAGCCGGCTTGCCGGCGATGGGGTTTCAAAGCCAGACAGCCAGCTGCCACAAGGTCAGATGCAGCACAGTCATTGTGGAAGCCGGCTTGCCGGCGATAAGGTTCCAAAGTCAGACAGCTAGCTGCCACAAGGTCAGATACAGCACTGTCATTGTGGGAGCTGGCTTGCCGGCGATAAGGTTTCAAAGCCAGACAGCCGGCTGCCACAAGGTCAGAAGCAGCACAGTCATTGTGGGAGCCGGCTTGCCGGCGATAAGGTTTCAAAGCCAGACAGCCAGCTGCCACAAGGTCAGATACAGCACAGTCATTGTGGGAGCCGGCTTGTCGGCGATAAGGTTTCAAAGCCAGACAGCTGGCTGCCACAAGGTCAGATACAGCACAGTCATTGTGGGAGCCGGCTTGTCGGCGATAAGGTTTCAAAGCCAGACAGCTGGCTGCCACAAGGTCAGATACAGCACTGTCATTGTGGGAGCCGGCTTGCCGGCGATGGGGTTTCAAAGCCAGACAGCCAGCTGCCACAAGGTCAGATGCAGCACAGTCATTGTGGGAGCCGGCTTGCCGGCGATGGGGTTTCAAAGTCAGACAGCTGGCTGCCACAAGGTCAGATGCAGCACAGTCATTGTGGGAGCCGGCTTGCCGGCGATAAGGTTTCAAAGCCAGACAGCATCCCACAAAGGGTAATCCCCAACCCGCTTCACCAGACCTGCCCGTAAAGGATTGGCTACCACATAGCGCGCCAGATTTTTCAGATCTTCTTCGCGACGCAATGCTTGATCGTGAAACCCTTTTTGCCAGCGCCTGCCGGTTCTGTCTGTCATGCGATTGATGGCGCGAGCACTCAATGACTTGGTACGCCCCATGAGCTTGTCAAGTGAAGCGCTTTGCAGCTCTACCAGCCAATGAAAATGATCGGGCATTACAACCCATGCGAGTGAATTGACCGAACCTTGTGTGTGCTCATGACGAAATTGAGCAACCACTAACCTGCCAACGCGCCAGTCAGAGAACAGAGGTTCCCGGTCCAGCGTATTGGCGGTCAACAGGTAGATGCCATTGGCCTGGGAAAATCGGCCATACCTTAAACGGCTGGAAGCAGGTCGTTGGGTCATGAGCTCTACTCATAAGTCAGAGCTGCAAAGACTAGTTTCTGAGGCAAGCGACTTCCGAGAGTCTCTGGACCAAATATTTCATGGCCTGATGCATCGCCGGCAAGCCGGCTCCCACAGGGTCAGAGGCAACACAGTCATTGTGGGGTGCTGTCTGGCTTTGAGAGTCTATCGCCGGCAAGCCGGCTCCCACAGGGTCAGAGGCAACACAGTCATTGTGGGGTGCTGTCTGGCTTTGAAAGCCTATGGCCGGCAAGCCGGCTCCCACAGGGTCAGAGGTAACACAGTCATTGTGGGGTGCTGTCTGGCTTTGAAAGCCTATGGCCGGCAAGCCGGCTCCCACAGGGTCAGAGGTAACACAGTCATTGTGGGGTGCTGTCTGGCTTTGAAAGCCTATGGCCGGCAAGCCGGCTCCCACAGGATCAGAGGCAACACAGTCAATGTGGGATGCTGTCTGGCTTTGAAAGCCTATGGCCGGCAAGCCGGCTCCCACAATGGTAGGGTCGCGTCTAACCTTGTGGGAGCCGGCTTGCCGGCGACAGGTGCGCCACGATCTATCTGGCCTCGCGGGGCATTCCCAGGGCCCGTTCGGCGATGATGTTGCGCTGTATTTCGTTGCTGCCGCCGTAGATGGTGTCCGCCCGGGTGAACAGGAACAATGCCTGTAACCGCGTCAGTTCATAAGGCGCTGCCGCCAGCAACTCTGCCTCCGGCCCCAGTACATCCATCGCCAGTTTCCCCAGCTCCAGGTGCCAGGTCGACCACGCCAGTTTATAAATGGTCGCCTCAGGTCGCAGGCTGCCATCCTGTAGCCCCGAGAGCATGCGCAACGAGTTGTAGCGCAGTACCCGCAAGCCGCTCCAGGCCTGGGCGATGCGTTGCCGCATGATCGGGTCTTGCGCCGCACCATTGGCCTTGGCGATGCGCACCACTTCGTCCAGTTCGTTCTGAAATTGCATCTGCTGGCCAAGGGTCGATACCCCGCGCTCGAAACCCAGCAGGGCCATGGCGATTTTCCAGCCGTCACCGGGCTGGCCAATCAGGTTGTCGGCCGCAGTGCGCGCCTGGTCGAAAAATACTTCATTGAATTCGCTGGTGCCGGTCAGTTGCCGGATCGACTGCACGCGAATCTGCACCTGAGCCATCGGCACCAGCAGGAATGACAAGCCGCGATGCCCGACACTGCCCGGCTCGGTACGCGCCAGGACAAAACACCAGTCCGATTCATGGGCCAGGGACGTCCAGATTTTCTGCCCGCTGATCAGCCACTGGCCACTCTCACTGTCGAGGCTGGCGCGGGTCTTGATATTGGCCAGATCGGAGCCGGCACCGGGCTCGGAGTAGCCCTGGCACCAAAAGTGCTGCCCGCTCAGAATGGCCGGCAGAAACCGCTGTTGTTGCCCGGGTGTACCAAAGGCCGCCAACGTCGGACCGACCAGTCCTTCGCCGATGTGCCCCATGCGCCCCGGGCCACCCGCGCGGGCGTATTCCTCATAAAAGATCACTTGCTGGTTGATGCTCAAACCACGACCACCATGCTCGATGGCCCAGCCCGCACCCACCCAGCGGCCCGCGGCCAGTTCGCGCTCCCACTGCTTGCGCAATCCGGGGGCGAAGTCTTCGTCTCCCGGCCCGCCACGAAAGCGCAGTTCGTTGTATTGCCCGCTCAGGTGCTCCTGCATCCACTGCGCCACCTGTTGGCGAAAATGCTCATCTGCCGCGCTGAAACCAATGTTCATGGGCGCTCTCCGAAAATATGCCTGGCCAATTGCTCACGATGAAAGGCCGGCGTGCCCAATAACTGCTCGCTGGCCCGTGCCCGCTTGAAGTACAGATGCGGATCGTACTCCCAGGTGAAGCCAACCCCGCCATGCAGCTGGATCGACTCGGCGGCGCAGTTGAAAAAGCCTTCGCTGGCATGGATTTTTGCCGTGGCCGCGGCTTCCGCCAGTTGCAGCTGGGCACTGGGGTCGCCATCGATATTCAGGCACTGGTCGGCAATGCAGGCGCCGTAGTAACTGGCGGACCGTGCGCACTCAACGGCCAGCATCAGGTCAGCGCAGCGGTGCTTGACCGCCTGAAAACTGGCGATGCTGCGACCAAACTGTTCGCGGCCGCCGATATAGGTCAGGGTCAGATCCAGTACCTTTTGCGCGCCGCCGGTCTGCTCGGCGGCGAGCCCGATACAGGCCATGTGCAGCACATCGCGCAACAGCGGCCAGCCGAGGCCGGGCTCGCTGAGCAGGTGCTCATCGTTGAGCACCACGTCATTAAGGGTGATGGTGGAAAAACGTCGGGTCTGATCCAGCGTCGGTTGCTGCTGGCGGCTGATGCCGGGCGTCAGGGCAGACACGGCAAACAGGCGGATCCCGGCCTCGCCGATACTGCCCGGGGTGCGGGCGGCAATGATCAGCAAATCGCACTCGGCACCGTCGATTACATACAGGTACTGACCGTTGAGGCGATAACCACCGGCACAGCTCTGTGCATAGACCTGCACGCCGCTGTCGTCCCAGCGCGGGGCGCTGGTCCAGGCCAGGCTGGCGCTGATTTCGCCGGCCGCCAGCCGGGGTAGCCAGAGGTTCTTGAGCCCCTGATTGCGGCTCAGCAGCAGCGCCGGAATCCCCATGCAGCAGGTGGCAAAAAACGGCGTCGGCAACAAGCAGCGGCCCAGCTGTTCCTGCAACAGGCACACCTCGACAAAGCCCAGGCCCAGCCCGCCATATTCTTCGGGAATAGCCAGTGCCGGCCAATACAGCTCGCGGGCAATGCGGGCCCAGGCCGTGTGGTCGAGACCGGACTCGGCGGCCATTGCCGTGCGCACCGCCCCGGAGCTGGCCACCTGCGCCAAAAAGCGTTCGGCAGACTCTTGAATCATTCGCTGCTCTTCGGTCAGGGCAAGCTCCATAGGACTCCTCACTCTATAAGTGGATCAAGTCTTGAGCATGGAAGGGCAGCACAGGCGCGTAATCCCTGAGCCGGACTAGTCCATTTGGCGGTCGGATCCCCGGCACGGCCCCGCAGGTGTTTAGTCTCAACGGACGATGAGCCACCTTCTGCGCATTCCCATACTGCCCGCATGCCTTTCGCCAATTGAGGAGCACCTGTGAACAGTGCAGCCCCCACCGCAACCCATACCGCCTTTCACACCCGTATTGAGGCGGGGATCGCCGAGCTGGTGATCGACCGGCCACCGGTCAATGCCCTCAATAGCCAGGAGTGGCTGGACCTGGCCCGCACCCTCGAAGCCCTGGGGCAGGACCCGCAAGTGCGGGTCATCGTGATTCGTGCCGAGGGCCGCGGTTTTTGTGCCGGTGTCGATATCAAGGAACTGGACGCCCACCCCGAACGCATCGTGGCCGTCAATGCGGGCAACTACGCCACCTTCAAGGCCGTGCATCGCAACCCGGTGCCGGTGATCGTGGCGGTTCATGGCTATGTACTGGGTGGCGGGATTGGCATTACCGGGGCTGCCGATATCGTGGTGGCATCCGATTGCGCGACGTTTGCGCTGCCGGAAGTTGACCGTGGCGCCATGGGCGGCGGCGCGCATTTACAACGCCTGTTCCCGGTGCAAAAGGTCCGTTATCTGTTTTTCACCGGCGACAAGATCGGTGCGGTGGAGGCCCAGCAGTACGGCTTTATCGAACGTGTCGTACCCCGCGAGCAACTGCGCGAAACCGCTTTGCAGATCGCCCGCAAGATCGCCAGCAAAAGCCCGGACATGATCCGCATCGCCAAAGAGGCGTTGAATGGTATTGAAGACGGCAACCTGGAAGACAAATACCGCTGGGAGCAGGGCTTCACACTCCAGGCATACAACAGCGCGGACTCTGCCGAAACCCGGCGCGCCTTTGTTGAAAAACGCGACGCCACGTTCTGAGGAGCTGACGATGGACCTGACTTACTCCCCCAAGCAAAAGGCCTTTCGCCAGGAGGTGCGCCACTGGCTGGCGGCCAACCTGCCGGCCGAGCCATTGGCCAGTTATGACACCCGTGAAGGGTTCGAGCAGCACCGCCAGTGGGAAGCCAAGTTGTTCGACAGCCGCTTTTCAATGGTGATGTGGCCCACCGCCCTGGGCGGGCGCGGCTGCGACCTGATCGAATGGCTGATTTTCGAAGAAGAATATTACGGCGCCGGTGCACCGATGCGGGTCAACCAGAATGGCCAGCTGTTACTGGGCCCGACCCTGATGGAATTCGGCACCGAGGCGCAAAAGAAGCGCTTTCTGCCGCGCATGGCGGCCAGTGCCGACATGTGGGCCCAGGGCTGGTCGGAGCCCAATGCCGGTTCCGATATGGCGGCGATCACCAGCAAGGCCACCCGCGACGGTGACAGCTATGTGCTCAACGGCCAGAAAACCTGGTCGACCCGGGCCATCTTTGCCGACTGGCTGTTCGGACTGTTTCGCAGCGACCCCGCGTCCAGCCGCCACCACGGCTTGTCATTTGTGATGGTGCCGCTCGATGCACCGGGCGTCACCGTCCGTGCCATCAAGGCCCTGAACGGCAAGGACGCGTTTGCCGAAGTGTTCTTCGATGACGTGCGCATCCCGCTGGAAAACCGCATCGGCGAAGAAGGGCAGGGCTGGCATGTGGCGATGGCCACTGCCGGTTTTGAACGCGGATTGCTGTTGCGTTCGCCGGCCCGCTTTCAGTACACCGCCCGCAAGCTGGTGGAGCTGTACCAGGCCAATCGCGCCAGCGCCGACCGTGATCCGAGCCTTGGCGAAGCCGTCTGCAAGGCCTGGTCGGACGCCCAGGCCTATGCCTTGTCGGCCTATCACACCGTAGGCCGGCTGAGCCGCGGCGCGCAGATTGGCGCAGAATCGAGCACCAACAAAATCATCTGGTCGGAACTGGATTTGCGCATGCACGAAACCGCGATGCGGATTCTGGGTGCCAATGGCGAGCTGACCGGTAAATCGGCAGACGGCCACGACTGGCTGGAGGGCTTCCTGTTTGCCCAGGCCGGGCCGATCTACGCCGGGACCAACGAGATTCAGCGCAACATCATTGCCGAGCGCATGCTCGGCCTGCCGAAGTGAGGCCGGGTATGGACTTTACCTTTACCGATGACCAGCAAGTCTTCCGCGAAGCCATCAGTCGTTTTTTGATGACCGAAGCGGCACCGGAAATGCTTCGCGAAATCTGGGAAACCGACGTCGGTCGCTCACCGGATTTGCGCAACAAAATTGCCGAGCAGGGCCTTACCGCACTGTCTGTGCCCGAAGCCTTCGGCGGCCTGGGCATGGACGATGTGGCCTGGGCCTTGATGACCCAGGAACTGGGTTACTACGCCATTCCCGACTCTCTGGGCGACACCGCTTATGTCGCCAGCGCACTGATTGCACAGTTGCCAGCCCAGACCCCGCAGCGTGGCGAATGGCTGGAGCGCATTGCTGAAGGCAGCCTGCGGGTCGCCATCGGCCACCCGGTCAACCCGCTGGTGGCCGATGCCGCCCATGCCGACCTGCTGCTGCTGGCCCATGGCGATGAAGTGCATGCCGTGCCCCGCAGCCAGGTTGACGTGCAACCCCACAGCAGCATCGATGCATCTCGGCGTCTGGCGCAGGTCAGCTGGCAACCGGGCCCAGCCACCTTGGTGGCCGAGGGCGAGCATGGCCGCGAGCTTTGGGCGCAGACCCTCGACCGTGGCGCATTGCTGGTGGCCGGGCAACTGGTGGGCCTGGCCCAGCGCATGCTCGATTTGTCAGTGGATTACGCCGCCCAGCGCAAACAGTTCGGCAAGCCGATTGGCAGTTTCCAGGCGGTCAAGCATCACCTGGCGGATGTTGCCACCCAGCTCGAATTTGCCAAGCCGGTGCTGTATCGCGCCGCTTACGCCCTGGCCCACGGCGAGAAAAACGCCTCGGTGTGGGTGTCCCAGGCACGTCTGGCCTGCTGTGAAGCCAGCTGGCTGGCGGCCCGTCACGGCATTCAGGTACACGGTGCCATGGGGTACACCTGGGAAGTCGACCTGCAAATGTTCATGAAGCGGGCCTGGGCGCTGGACAACGCCTGGGGTGACCGCGCCCTGCATAAAACCCGGGTGGCCGAGCATGTACTGAGCGGCGCGGCGCCTTTGGGCCCCGGCCATACCTTCGAGGATTGATTGATGCCCCAAGCCTATATTGTTGATGCCTTGCGCAGCCCGACCGGCAAGCGCAAGGGCGGTCTGGCCCATGTTCACGCGATTGATCTGGGTGCCCATGTACTCAAGGCACTGGTTGAGCGCAACCAGATTCCGGCCGACGAATACGACGACGTGATTTTTGGCTGCGTTGACACCATTGGTTCGCAAGCGGGGGATATCGCCCGCACCAGCTGGCTGGCCGCCGGTCTGCCGCTCAATGTGCCCGGCACCACCATTGACCGCCAGTGCGGCTCGTCGCAGCAGGCGCTGCACTTCGCCGCGCAGGCAGTGATGAGCGGCACCCAGGATGTGATCGCGGTGGGCGGTGTGCAAACCATGACCCAGATCCCGATTTCTTCGGCGATGCTGGCCGGGCAGCCCCTGGGTTTCAGCGACCCGTTTTCCGGCAGCAAAGGCTGGCAGGCACGTTTTGGCAATCAGCCGGTCAACCAGTTTTATGCGGCGCAGCGGATTGCCGACCACTGGGATATCAGCCGCCAGCAGATGGAAGCCTACGCCCTGGAAAGCCACCGTCGGGCACTGGATGCCATCGCCGGGCGCCGTTTTGTCAATGAAATCGTGCCCTGCGAAGGGGTGTGGGACGACGAAACGCCGCGCCACACCAGCCTCGCCAAAATGGCCGAGCTGGAGCCGGTGTCTGCCGAGTTCCCTTCGATTACTGCAGCAGTTTCCAGCCAGACTTGCGATGCCTCGGCAGCCTTGCTGGTGGTCTCGGAAGCTGCGCTCAAACGCTACAACCTGACACCCCGGGCGCGGATTCATCACCTCTCGGTGCTGGGCGACGACCCGATCTGGCACCTCACGGCGCCGATTGCCGCGACCCGTGCCGCGCTGAAAAAAGCTGGCATGAACATCAACGACATCGACCTGGTGGAAATCAACGAAGCCTTTGCCTCGGTGGTCATGGCCTGGGCCAAGGAACTGGATTTCGACCCGGCCAAAACCAACGCCAATGGCGGCGCGATTGCCCTTGGCCATCCACTGGGGGCCAGCGGCGCGCGGTTGATGACCAGCCTGCTCAACCAGCTTGAGCGCAGTGGCGGGCGCTATGGTCTGCAGACCATGTGCGAAGGCGGCGGGCAAGCCAACGTGACCATTATTGAGCGTCTCTAGGAGCATTGACATGGCAATTTGTGCAAACCGTACCGTGATCATCACTGGCGCTGGCGGCGGCCTGGGCCGCGCCTATGCCCTGGCTTTCGCCGGGGAGGGGGCCAATGTGGTGGTCAACGACATTCGTCGCGAAGCCGCTGAAGAAGTGGTCGCCGAAATTCGCCAGGCAGGCGGCCAGGCCATCGCCAACGCCGATGACATCACCACCACAGCCACCGCGCAAAACATCGTCGATGCCGCACTGGCGGCGTTTGGCGAAGTGCATGTGCTGGTCAATAACGCGGGGATTTTGCGCGACCGGATGTTTATCAGCTTGGGTGAAGACGACTGGGATGCGGTGATGCGGGTCCATCTCAAAGGCCACTTCTGCCTCGCCAACATCCTCGGCAAGCGCTGGCGTGATCTGGCCAAGGCCGGTCAACCGGTGGCCGCACGCATCATCAATACCAGCTCGGGGGCCGGCTTGCAGGGCTCGGTGGGACAGTCCAACTACAGCGCCGCCAAAGGCGGGATTGCCGCCTTGACCCTGGTACAGGCCGCGGAACTGGCGCGCTACGGAGTGACCGCCAATGCCCTGGCCCCGGCGGCCCGTACCTCTATGACCGAAAGCGCGATGCCGGACGTGGTGAAGAAGCCTGACGACGGCGGCTTTGATGCCTGGGCCCCGGAAAACGTTGCGCCGCTGGTGGTGTGGCTGGGCAGCAGCCTGTCGGGCCATGTGACCGGGCAAATCATCGAAAGCCAGGGCGGCAGACTGTCCCTGGGGGATGGCTGGCGCACCGGTGTAACCCGGGACAAGGGCGCGCAATGGCAGCCCGAAGAAGTGGGCGTGGCCATGGCCCAGATCCTCGCTGAAGCCCCCGCCCCACAGCGGGTCTGGGGCAGCTGACACGAATGCCCCTGTGGGAGCTGGCAAGCCAGCTCCCACAAGGTTGCGCATGTTGTTTCGTTAGAACAAGAGAATTTCTGCCATGAGACAAGCTCCTCCCTATGTGCCAGGTCACCAGTTGCTGGCCGGCAAGTCGATTTTGATTACCGCTGCCGCCGGTGCCGGTATCGGTTATGCCGCTGCCAAGCGCTGCGCCGAAGAAGGCTGCCGTGCCTTGATGATTTCTGATATCCACCCGCGCCGCCTCGAAGAAGCGGTTGAGCGCCTCAAGGCCGAAACCGGGTTGCAGGCGGTGTACGGGCAACTGTGCAACGTCACTGTCGAAGCCGATGTTCAGGCGCTGGTGGCCGCTGCCGAAGAGGCGCTGGGCGGGGTCGACGTACTGATCAATAACGCCGGCCTTGGCGGTCAGGTACGCCTCACGGAAATGACCGATCAACAATGGTCGTCGGTACTCGATATCACCCTGACCGGCACCATGCGCATGACCCGCGCCATGCTGCCGCATATGGAACGCCGTGGCGCCGGTGCCATCGTCAACAACGCCTCGGTGCTGGGCTGGCGTGCGCAAAAAGAACAGGCCCACTACGCCGCGGCCAAGGCCGGGGTCATGGCCCTGACCCGTTGCAGCGCCCTGGAAGCCGCGGAGAGCGGGGTGCGGATCAACGCCGTGGCGCCGTCGATCGCTTTGCACGACTTCCTGAAAAAAGCCTCCAGCAGCGAATTGCTGGAGCAGCTCACCAGCCGTGAAGCCTTTGGCCGCGCCGCCGAAGTCTGGGAAGTGGCCAACGTCATGGTGTTTTTGGCCAGCGACTACGCCTCGTACATGGTCGGCGAAGTGCTGCCCGTCAGTTCACAACAGGCTTGAGGTGAGGCAATGAGTACGCTTTTTAGCAGCGCCGGGCAGTTACTCGCCGCACAGGGGCTGGATCTGGGGCGCACCGAATGGCTGCTGCTGACCCAGGAGCGGATCGACCTGTTTGCCGAGGCGACGGGGGATCACCAGTGGATTCATGTTGACCCGGTGCGCGCCGCCAGCGGCCCGTTTGGTGCCTGCATTGCCCACGGTTATCTGACCCTGGCGCTGGCCAATCTGTTTATGCCGCAGTTGATGCAGTTCGCCAATCTGGCCATGGGCGTCAATTACGGCAGCGACCGGCTGCGTTTTCCGGCAGTGGTCAAGGTTGGTTCGCGGGTACGCGGGCATGGCCAGATCCTGGGGGTCGAGGCCTTGGGCGATGCGTTGCAGGCGGTGGTGCGCATCAGCGTCGAAATCGAGGGCAGCGAGCGCCCCGGCTGCGTGGTGGACACCATCAGCCGCTACACCTTCAACCCTATTGAACAGTGAGCCTTGAACATGAATTTAAATGACGTTGTGATCGTATCCACGGCCCGCACCGCGCTGAGCAAATCCTTCCGCGGTTCGTTCAACGACACTGAAGCACCGGTGCTCGGTGGCCATGTGGTACGGGCGGTGGTAGAGCGTGCCGGTATCGAGCCGGGCTCGGTCGAAGACGTGATCATGGGCGCCGCCGCACAACAGGGCACCCAGGGCTACAACATCGGCCGCCTGTGCGCCAATACCGGGGGCTTGCCCGACACCGTACCGGGCATGGCTATTGATCGCATGTGCGCCTCGGGCCTGATGAGCATCGGCGTGGCCGCCAAAGGGATCATGACCGGCGAAATGTCGATTGCCGTTGCCGGGGGGGTCGAGTCGCTGTCCCTGACCCAGAACAAGTACAAGAACACCTACCGGGCCCAGTCCGAAGCGGTGCTGGAGTGCATGCCGACGGCCTACATTCCGATGCTTGAAACGGCCGAAATCGTGGCCCGACGCTACAGCATCAGCCGCGAAGTGCAGGACCAGTACTCCCTGCAAAGCCAGCAGCGCACCGCAGCCGCACAGGCCGCCGGGCTGTTCGCCGATGAAATCGTGCCTTTGGCTGCGCGCAAGCTGCTGTTCGACAAGGAAGGCAAGCCCAGCGGTTATCAGGACGTGATTGCCGACCGCGACGAGTGCAATCGCCCCTCCACCACACTGCAAGACCTGGCCGCCCTGAAACCGGTCTGGAAAGACGGCAAGTGGGTGCAACAGGGCGAGTTCATCACTGCGGGCAACGCCTCGCAATTTTCTGATGGTGCCGCAGCGGTGCTGCTGATGAGCCGTGCCGAGGCGAAACAGCGCGGGATCGAAGCGCTGGGCACCTACCGCGGGATTGCGGTGAGTGGTTGTGCGCCGGAAGAGATGGGCATTGGTCCGGTGTTTGCGATTCCAAAATTGCTCAAGCGCTTTGGCCTGACCGTGTCCGACATCGACCTGTGGGAGATCAACGAAGCGTTCGCCTGCCAGGTGGTGTACTGCCGTGATTTTCTGGAGATCCCCAATGACCGCCTGAATGTGAATGGCGGGGCGATTTCCATTGGTCATCCGTTTGGCATGTCGGGTGCGCGGATGGTGGGCCACAGCCTGCTGGAAGGCCGTCGCCGTGGCGCCAGGTTTGTGGTGCTCGCCATGTGTATCGGCGGCGGCATGGGCGCGGCGGGGCTGTTTGAGTTGAATTGATCTGGAATTAGACCTGAACCTGTAGGAGCGAGCTTGTCTCGCGAGCTTTTCCACGGAGCGACACAGAGCTCGCGAGGCAAGCTCGCTCCTACAGAGAACGCAGGCTGTGATGGGGGACATGTTTGGTAACGCTTTTTGCGACCTGTGGGGTATAACGCCTTATGGCTTTTCAATAAGGACAATCCGTTATGCAAACCCCTTCACAAAGGCCGCTGTGGCAGATCTATCTGATCTTCCTGGCGCCTATGGTGCTGTCCAACTTCCTGCAGGGGTTTTCCGGCACCCTTAACGGAATCTATATCGGGCAGATGCTGGGCACTCACGCACTGGCAGCGGTGTCGGGAATGTTTCCCGTGCTGTTTTTCTTTATCGCTCTGGTGATTGGTCTGGGCGCCGGGGCTTCGGTGCTCATCGGTCAGGCCTGGGGGGCCGGCGAGACGTCCATGGTGAAGCAGATCACCGGGGCCACATTGACCCTCGGTGCGCTGGTCGGGCTGATCGCTGCAGTGCTCGGCAGCGTGTTTGCACGACCTGCCATGCAGGCGTTGGGCACTCCGGCCGATGTGCTGGATGAAGCCGTCGGTTATGCCCAGGTAATGATGCTGATCCTGCCCTTGCTGATGGTGTTCATTCTGTTCACCCAACTGCTGCGCGGGGTGAGCGATACCCTGTCGCCGTTGCTGGCGCTGATGGTATCCACCGCGGTGGGCCTGCTGCTGACCCCCGCCTTGATCAAGGGCTGGGTCGGGCTGGCGCCCATGGGTATTCAGAGCGCTGCACTGGCCGGTCTGGTGGGCAACTTGTTGGCCATGCTGTTTCTGGGCTATCGCCTGCGTCATAAAAACAGTGTGATGGCACCGGACCGCGAGCTGTGGGCTGCGCTGCGCCTGAACCGGGAAATTCTCGGCAAGGTGCTGCGCATCGGTTTGCCCACCGGGGTACAGATGGTGGTGTTGTCGCTCTCGGAGCTGGTGATTCTGGCGCTGGTCAACAGCCACGGCTCCCAGGCCACAGCCGCCTATGGTGCGGTGACCCAGATCGTCAATTACGTGCAGTTTCCGGCGCTGTCGATTGCCATCACGGCGTCGATTCTCGGGGCCCAGGCAATCGGGGCAGGGCGCAACGAGCGTATCGGGCCGATCCTGCGTACCGGCATGCTGATCAACCTGTGCCTGACCGGCGCTCTGATCGTGCTGGGCTATGTGTTGTCTGACTGGCTGCTGGGGCTGTTCATTACCGATGTCGATGCGCGGATTCGGGCCGAGCACCTGTTGCACATCATGCTCTGGAGCATTCTGGTGTTCGGTTTCCAGGCTGTGATTGGCGGCATCATGCGTGCCAGCGGCGTGGTGCTGGTGCCCATGGGCATCACGATTTTCTGCGTGTTGTGCATCGAACTGCCGGTGGCCTATGCCCTCAATGCCCACTTCGGCCTGGAAGGGGTGTGGATGGCGTTCCCGGTCACCTACCTGGCGATGCTGGGATTGCAGACGGCGTATTACCGTCTGGTATGGCGGCACAAGCAGATACAACGTTTGGTCTGAACCCGTACCCCTGAAACCCTGTAGGAGCGAGCTTGCCTCGCGAGCTGTTGGCCATTTTAAAGCCCGCTCCTGCAGATATGTACATATGCAGATACATAGAGAGGCAAGTCAGGCCGTCCGGGCTAGGCCATTTGGACGATGTGCCCGTGACCCACCAGTCCGAAGATCGAAGGCAGGTTCTAGGCACCTCGCCGCCGAGGTAGCCAGAGCATCCACGATAATAAAAAGAGGACTGGCTGCATGAACTCTGCCCAGCAACTGAATCGTGCAGCGAGGCTTCGACCATGCGTGCAATGATCGGCTATCTGGTTTGCCTGATTGTCGCGGCAACCGTCGTTTTCACCTTCACTCCCCATCCTGCACCCGTTGTCGCCTCTGTTCAGTTGCGTCCCGATCGTCTGCAGATCAACGGCATGCTGTACCTCGATCAGCGCGTGGTGGCTGTGGGTGAGCGCGGCAATATTCTGCTCAGCGACGATCAGGGTTTGTCCTGGCAGTCCGCCGTGGTCAAGCCGCAACGTGACTTGACCCTCACCGCGCTGGTGGAACTGTCGGACAAGACGCTGTTGGCTGTCGGCCATGATGGCTGGATTTTGCGTTCCGCAGACGGGGGCGCGAACTGGACTGAAGTGCGTCACGACGATGAAGTCGCCGAGCCTTTGCTGGGAATCTGGAATGCCGGAGGCAAGCACGTGCTGGCGTTCGGCAGTTTTGGCAAGTTTTACCAGTCCGATGATGACGGCCGTACCTGGCAAGCCCAGCCGCTGGAAGTCGACAGTGCCCACCTGAACGGCATGGACGGCGGCGCGGATGGCCGGCGGATGCTGGTGGGCGAGCAGGGTCTGGTGATGCGCAGCGACGATGGCGGGCGCAATTGGCAGAAACTGCCCGCGTTCTATAACGGGTCACTGTTTGGCGTGGTGCGTTTGAGCCCCGACCGCTGGGTAACCTACGGCATGCGCGGGCATGTCTTTGTCAGCCAGAACTTTGGTCAGAGCTGGGATCCGGTGGCGGTGGGCAATCAGTTGCCGCTCTATGGCCATGCCCTGTTGCCCAACGGCGGCGGGCTGTTGATAGTTGGCGCGGGCAGTTCCGTGGTGCGTCTGGATGGCAATGGCCATTTAGTCAGTGCCAGCCGCTTGCCCGGTCTGGGCACCTTGACCTCGGCGGTGCTGGTGGGCTCACAGCGGTTGCTGGTGGGCGGTGAGCGCGGGGTATTCCAGGGCACTGATGGCAGCGTTGCTGCGTTGGGAGATGCCAAATGAGCACGGCTAAATCTGCAGTTGACCGCGTCGTCGAGCGTACCGCCGACCTGTTGATCGCCTGGCGCAAGGGGTTGCTGGCACTGTTTGTGTTGCTGACCCTGGCTCTGGGCTACAGCGCCACCCACACTCAGCTCGATCCGGGCTTTAACAAGCAAATCCCGGTGCGCAACGAGTTCATGGTCAATTTCCTCAATTTCAGTCAGTACTTCACCGGTGCCAACCGTTTTCTGGTCAGCGTGAAGTGGAAAGGTGAGGGCGATATCTATAATCGCGAGTACCTCGACACCCTCAACAAAGTCACCGGCGACGTGTTCTTTATCAACGGCGTCAGCCGCGCCAGTGTTACCTCCTTGTTTACCGCCAATGTGCGCTATATCGAAATCACCGAAGAAGGTTTCTTCGGGGATGTGGTGGTGCCGCCGCGTTTTACCGGGTCTGGCGAAGACCTGGCCCAGGTTCGCAGCAATATTGCCCGCTCTGGGCAGATCGGGCGGCTGGTGGCCAATGACCTGAAGTCATCGATGGTACGTGCCGACTTGCAGGACCTGGACCCGCAAACCGGCAAGCCGGTGTCCTATGCCGAGGTCGCCAAGCGGCTGGAGGACATTCGCGCCAAATACAGCAACGATGATATCGAGATCAATATTGTCGGCTTCGCCAAGCTGGTGGGGGATGTGATTGAAGGTTTGACCACGGTAATCAGCTTCTTCGTGATTGCCTTTGTGATCACCGGCTTGATGCTGTGGCTGTATTCCCGCTCCTGGCGCCTGACGCTGGTGGCGCTGGTGGTGGCTTTGCTGCCGGTGGTGTGGCTGCTGGGCCTGCTGCCTTTGCTGGGGCTGGGGATCGATCCGATGTCGATTCTGGTGCCGTTCCTGATTTTCTCCATTGGCGTGTCCCACGCGGTGCAGATGACCAATGCCTGGAAGCAGGACGTGCTGGCCGGCAGCCCTTCGGTACAGGCGGCCCACAGTGCATTTTGCAAGATTTTCATTCCCGGCTCGCTGGCGTTGCTGATGAACGCACTGGGCTTTGGCGTGATCATGCTGATCGATATTCCCATCGTCCATGAGCTGGGGGTGACTGCCTGTATCGGCGTGATGCTGATGATCATCACCAACAAGTTGATGCTGCCGATCATCCTTTCTTATCTGAAGCTCGAACCCCGCGCTCTGGCCCAGGGGCTCAAGGCTGCCGGGGGCAAGCATGCACTGTGGTGGCGCCTGTCGGCACTGGCCGAGCCCAAACCGGCGCTGGCGGTGTTTGTCATCAGCCTGTTGCTGCTGGGTGTGGGTGCCTACAAGGCGCGGGATCTGGCCGTGGGCGATATCGGCGTCGGGGCTCCGGAGTTGCGCGCCGATTCACGCTACAACCAGGACAACCAGAAAATCATTAACAGTTACTCCATCGGCCTGGATGTGATGTCGGTGTTTGTTCAGGTCAAAGGCATTGAAGAAGGCTGTCTGGCGCCGCAGGTGATGCGGGCGATCGAGTCGTTCGACTTCCAGATGCGCAGCGTGCCCGGCGTGCAGTCGGTGCAGAGCGTGGCCGGCATGGGCAAGAACGTGATTGCCGGCAACAACGAAGGCAACCCGCGCTGGTCGGCCATTCCGGGCTCCGAGCGCGGTTTGAGCCAGGGCGCACGGGCCTATATGCCGGATGACGGACTGGTGACCGAAGGTTGTCAGCGCATGCAGATTCTGGTGTTCCTGACCGATCATGAGGGGGCGACTGTCAGTCATGTGGTCAAGGAAACCCAGCGCATCATTGCCGGCCTGCAAACCCCAGAAGTGCAGTTCTTGATGGCCGGCGGCAATGTGGGGGTGATGGCGGCTTCCAACGAGGCGGTGAAACAGGCCGAAGTGGTGATGCTCGCCGCCCTGTTCGGTTCGGTGGCGCTGTTTTGCTGGCTGACCTTCGGCTCGTTTCGTGCGGTGCTGTGCATTCTGGTGCCGTTGGCGATCGTGGCCATTCTGTGCAACGCCCTGATGGCGACCCTGGGCATAGGCCTGAAAGTCGCAACCCTGCCGGTAATGGCGCTGGGAGTCGGGGTGGGGGTCGATTACGGGATTTATCTGTACGAGCGCATAGCCCATGAAATGGCTGACGGCAAAGATCTGCGCAATGCGTTTTACCAGGCCATGTGCCAGCGTGGTACGGCAGCGGTATTTACCGCACTGACCATGTCCATCGGTGTGTGTACCTGGGCTTTTGCACCGCTCAAGTTCCAGGCTGACATGGGCGTGCTGCTGTCCTTTATGTTCCTGGTCAACGTGCTGGGGGCGATTTTCCTGCTGCCGGCCCTGGCTGCCTGGTTCAACCTGGGACGGCCGCTGGTCAAGGTCAGGACTGTGGTTGAACCACAGGCCCATGCCGGGCATTACCCGCTCAAGCAGAGCGTGTCTGCCAAGGATCAGTCAAACCGTTGAAATAGAGGGTTGGCCGGGCTTGTATGCCGGTCAACATAAAGAAATACTGAGTCGCTTTTGCGCAGGGTTGACGGAGCATCCCGCTTCTGCGCAAAGGCAAGTCGCTAGTCATAAAAACAATAATGAGGGCAGGTCTTTGAATCTGGCCCAATGCGAGGAAATGTCCGTGGATACAGTGACCCTGAATCACCAAACCCTGACCAGTCTGGGACTGGATTTGTCCGATTACGATCAAATGATCGGCAGGTTTTATGATGGAGCGCTGGACCCTAAGGTCATGGGCCGTACCCTGTGCGCCGTGCGTGAAATGTTTGCGGCCAACTATGCGACGCTGATTCTGCGGGTGCCGGATCAACCGGACCTGGGGTTGATGATTGTGGCGGGTGACATCGAAGGCGAGGGTGAGCTGACCTATCAGACGTACCCCCAGACCAACACGCCTTTTGCCGGCCAGGCCCTGGACCAGGTATTCACCGTCGAGGACCTGATGAGTGAGTCGGACTGGACCCACTCTGCCTATTTCAAAGCCTATTGCGGGCCGCAGAACGTGTATCACGTGATGGGCGCCGACATCTCCACCCCGGACGGCGGCAAGCTGCGTTTCCGGATCACCCGGCCTAAAACCTCGCCCAGATTTTCCACTGCGGAACGTGCCCTGTGCGGCATGTTTTTGCCCCATTTGCGCCGCGCCCTGCACCTGCACAATCTGCTGGACCGCAGTGAGTCCATGAGCGAGCTTTATGCCCAGGCCATCAGCCGGCTGTCGGTGGCGACCATTGTGCTCGACGAGACCGGCAAGGTACTGCGCCTTAACCCGGTGGCCGAAGAAATCCTTAAAAGCGCCGATGGCCTGAAACTGGTGGGCGGCCGACTGGAGGCCACCTATCCCAGCGACAACCGCGAATTGCAGCGTCTGGTCAAACACGCGTTCAGCCCCGAAGTACGCGAGGGCGGGTTGACCGCCGATGCCATGTCCGTGACCCGGCCTTCGGGTCAGGTCAGCCTGGGCCTGGTGGTGGAGGCGATTCCATCGCTGGAATGGGCTGAGGGCAAGAGCAAGCCGGCGGCAGTGATCTATATCCGCGATTCGGTGGGCAAGTCCCTGGCCAGCGAAGTGGTGACCAAGCAGTTGTTCAACCTGACCAAGGCCGAAACCGCGCTGGCCATGGAGCTGGCGAACGGCTTGTCCCTGGAAGAAGCGGCCGAGAACCTGAACATCCGGCGCAACACGGCGCGGGCACACTTGCGCTCGATCTTTTCCAAAACCGGTGTGCGCCGTCAGACCGAGCTGGTAAGGATTCTGCTGAACAGCGTGGTCGCGCTGGGAAAGCCCAAGTGCGCCTTGCGGGGGGATGAGTCGGTGATTGTACCGGCGCCGCAGTTGGCGCGGCCCGTTCGTAAAAGCGCTTAAGCACTCACGTCAGTCAGGCTCGCGGTGAGCCTGCATTATCAAGGAAAGTCTTATGCCAGTTACAGCTGTCAGCGGTTCCGCTTCCGGGATCGGCGCCGCCGTGTGTGCGCAATTGCGGGCTGCGGGGCACCGCATCATCGGAATTGACCGGGCCAATGCCGAGGTGGTCGCCGACCTGTCCACCCGTGACGGGCGCCGGGCGGCAGTGGCCCAGGTGCTTGAACAGTCTGGCGGTGTGCTTGACGGGCTGGTGTGCTGTGCCGGACTGGGCGTTACCGCGTCTTCCAGCAGCCTGGTGCTGGCGGTGAACTATTTTGGCGTCAGTGAATTGCTTGACGGCCTGGCCGATGCGTTGGCCAAGGGCGAGAACCCGGCGGCGCTGGTGATAGGTTCAGTGGCGGCCACCCAGCCCGGTGCCGATCAGCAGCCAATGGTTGCTGCGCTGCTCGCCGCTGACGAAGCGCAGGCCCTGCAACTGGCCGATGCCCTCGGCCAGCCGCATGTGGCCTATGCCAGCTCCAAGTACGCGGTGACCTGTGAGGCCCGGCGCAAATCGGTGCAATGGGCCAGGCAGGGAATCCGTTTGAATGTGGTTGCCCCTGGAGCCGTCGAGACTCCGTTGCATCAGGCAGCCAAGGATGACCCGCGGTTTGGCAAGGCGGTGAGTGATTTTGTTGCGCCATTGGGGCGCGCCGGTCATCCCGAGGAAATCGCCCGGGTGGTGGCGTTTTTGCAGTCGCAGCAGGCCAGCTTTGTCACCGGCAGCGTGATCTTTGTCGATGGTGGTATGGACGCGATGGTGCGTGCGCAACGCTTCTGATTTTTGAGGAACCCCTATGAACAAAGTGGCATTTATTACCGGCGCCAGCCGTGGCATCGGGCGTGAAACAGCTCTGGCATTCGCCCGTGCAGGTTTTGATCTGGCCATTAGCGCGCGCAGTCTGGATGAAGGTGAAAGTCATGTGCACGGCTTGCGCAACCCGGACGGCACGGCACTGCCCGGCAGTCTGAACGGCACCGCGGCAGAGATTCGCGAACTGGGGTGCAAGGTTCTGGTGGTGCCCATGGATCTGCTCGACAGTGACTCGGTACTGGCCGCCAGTGAGGCGGTGTTTGCCGAATATGGCCGGGTGGATGTGCTGGTCAACAATGCGATTTACCAGGGCAGCGACCTCAACTCGCCCTTTATGGAGTTGCAGCCCGAGACCTTGCAGCGGGTGTTTCAGGGCTATGTGCTGACCCCGTTTTTGCTGACCCGGGCGGTGGTCGGGAAAATGCTGGAGCAGGGTGGCGGGGTGGTGATCAACGTCACTTCCGGGGCCGGAGAAACCGACCCTCCAGTGGCTGCCGGCAAGGGTGGCTGGGGCTATGCCTATGGTGCAGGCAAGGCTGCGGTGTCGCGGCTGTCGGGTATTTTGTCGGTGGAGCTGGGTGAGCAGGGGATACGGGCTTACACCCTCAACCCCGGGGTTGTGACCACTGAGGCGCTGCGCGCAACCATTGGCGATAAAGGCGTGATTGCCCTGCGCGCCGGCTCTGCGCCGCCAGAGGTTCCGGCGGCGGTGATGCTGTGGTTGGCGACTGACGAAGCCGCGCGCGATTACCAGCGTCAAACCATTCACTGCCAGCCGTTTGCCCGTGAGCACGGGATAGTTGCCGACTGGCGCTGACACGCCGGGCTCCTGCAGGGGTTGTGCATTTTCATGGCTGCACTCTGCAGGAGCGGGCTTGCCCCGCCACAGGATCGGCGGGCTGTCTGTGCCTTGGCCGGTTGCCTGCATCGCCTGCAAGCCGGGCACCCAGAGGATTTGTGCAAGTCCTGTCTCTAGTCCATCTGAACGATGAGCCCGCCTCCCGCCTCGGTGAAGATCAATCAGGCACGCGTCCTGGTCCCTAACCTGAGGAATAATAAAAATGACTAAACTCGCTGAAATCCACGTCGAGAATGCGTTAGCTCCGCGCTTTGGCCGGGGATGGCATTGCCTGGGCGAGGCGGATGAATACCGTGATGGAAAATTACATACCCTGAACATCTTCGGCTCCCGCCTGCTGGCCTACGCCACCTCCAAGGGCGAGATCAGTGTGCTCGACGCCCATTGCCCGCACATGGGTGCCGACCTGTCCCAGGGCACTATCGAGAACGACCGTGTGGTCTGTCCTTTTCACCATTGGCAGTACGAAGCCAGCGGGAAATGTGTCGAGATCCCGTATTGCAAGCGTATCCCGCCCAAGGCCAAAACCCGCGCCTGGCTGACCTGTGAAGTGAACAAGCTGCTGTTTGTCTGGAACAACCCGGAAGGCAAGCCGCCCGCTGAAGATGTGGTGATTCCGCACCTGCCGGAAATGGACAGCGATGAGTGGCTGCACAGCTGGCATCTGGACAAGATGATCATCGACACCAATCCTCGCGAGTTGGTCGACAACCTGGTGGATGCCCAGCATTTCGGGCCGGTGCACGGCACGCCGACCAAGTATTTCCACAACGTTTTCCAGGGGCATATTGCCGAGCAGATTTTCCATGGCGACTCCGAGCGCCTGGGCGGGGATCTGGTGGCGGAGTCGGCCTATTACGGCCCGGCCACTCACCTGACCCGCATGCGCGCCATGTTCGACGGTCAGGAAATCAAGTCCATTCTGCTCAACTGCCACGTGCCGATCGGCCCCAACAGTTTTGAACTGCGTTTTGGCTGCATGGTGAAAAAAGTCCCGGGCTGGAGCGATGCTCAAAACGAAGCGCTGGCGCTGGATTATGTGCAGCGTAACCGCGATTCGTTCTATCAGGACGTTGATATCTGGACCCACAAAGTCCGGGTCAATAATCCGGTTCTGGCCGAGGGCGACGGCCCTGTGTATCAGCTGCGCGAGTGGTATCAGCAGTTCTTCACCGATGAGGCCGGCGTGCCGGCGAGCATGGCCGAACGCCGTGAAATCACGACCGTTGATCAACGCTGATTGATCAGCTCAGGGAAGGGCACTGCCAATGATGTTGAATCAACGCAAAACGCTGGTGTTTATGCTGGCCGCGAGTCTGGCATCGACCATTGGCGGTTTGCCTTTCAATACGCTGCCTATTTTGCTGGGTTCACTGGCGGATAGTTTTGGCTTTGCAGCGAGCCAGATCGGCTTGCTGGGGTCTGTGTGCTTTACCGGTTATCTGCTGGGTACCCTGGTGGCCGTGGGCTTTATTGACCGTTGCAACTGGCGCGCACTGACCTTCGGGTGTGCGCTGGGCTCAGCGCTGGCGTTGCTCGTCTCCTCGCAGTTACCTGCAGCTGCGCAGTTGCCCTTGTGGGCCCTGATCGGTTTTTTCGCAGCGCTCATGACCTGTCTCGGGTTACGCATCATGGCCGAAATGCCTGACAAGGAGCGGGCCTTGGGGATGCGCCAGGGCATTGAACTCGGTCTGGTGGCACTGGTGCTGTTTGTCCTGCCCTCGCTGGTGATTGCCCATTTTCACTACGCAGGGGCTGCGCTGGTGTTGGCGGCAATGATTCTGTTACTGAGCCTGAGCGCATTTGCATTGCCCGGGCGCAGTGATTTCGCGGTTGATCAAGCGAAAGACAGTTCCCTTCAAGGCCGTTTTCGCTTCCCGGTGCCGGCATATTGGGCCCTGGGCTTTTTCTTCGTGTTTGGCGCCGGTCAGATTGGCTTGTGGGCGTTTCTTGAACGCCTGGGGCATGGGCTGGATGTGGCACCGGCGCAGATGGGGGTGGTGTTTGCGGTGCTCAAGTTGCTAGGCGGCGCGGCTGCCCTGGCGCTGGCCCTGATCGGCGACCGCCTGGGGTCGCGCTGGCCGCATTTGCTGGTGTTGGCCGTGATTGGTGCCGGCTTGCTGTTGTTGGCCTATGCCCAGGGCTTTGTGATGTACGCCCTGGGGGCCTGGATCTGGGAAGTGGGTTTTTGCTGGGGCTGTATTTACCAGAGCGCCGCTGTCGCCAGGCTGGATCCGAGCGGGCGCGCGATCATGTTGGTACCGGCAGCGTTTGCCCTGAGCTCGATGGTCGGACCGGCCCTTGCCGGGCAATTGGTCGCCGGCGGGTTTGGCGGGTTGTTGTGGCTGGCACTGGGCACGGCCGTGGTGCCAGTGCTGGCCTTTGCCGGATTACTGGCCAGTCGCCTGACGCTGCGGCCGTTGGCGCTACCCGCACAAGGCTAAGGTACTACTGGCTTTTTGATCCGTGCTGCTTAAGATGTCTGACATCTGAAGGTCACCGGGCTTGGATCAGGGCCAATGCTGAACAAAGACACCATCTCTATTCATCTGGTGCGTGAGGCGCTGCTGCAGAGCTGCGCGCCGGGCAAGGCCATGGACGAAGTGCTGCATAAGGTCGGGATCGACCCGCAGTTGCTCGGTCAGCCGCAGGCCCGGGTGCCTGCGGTTGTTTATGCGCGCCTGTGGCGACTGCTGGCGCGACGCCTGGATGATGAGTTCTTTGGCATGGACCCGCGCAAGCTCAGGTATGGCAGCCTGGCGTTCATGTCGCGCGCGGCCATGGTCCAGCCCACCCTGGCCCAGGGGCTGGAGCTGGTACTGGGGTTTCTGTCGTTGATGCTCGAACGCATGCCTGCGCGTCTGGTACGCCAGCAGAGCCTGGCGGAAATTGTCTTGCATGAATCTGACGCCGGGTCGGGCCGCGCTTTTACCTACTTCACCTACTGGATGATCGTGCACGGCGTTGCCTGCTGGCTGGCGGGCCGACGGATTCCGATCATGGCCATCGAGCTGCGCTGCGCGGCGCCTGATTACTGCGAAGATTATGAAGTGATGTTCTCCGCCAACCTGCGTTTTGATCGCCCGCGTACGCGGATGATCTTTGCCGCTGATTGTCTGGCAGCCCCGATCAAGCGCAGCCCCGAGGAGTTACAGAGCTTTCTGGCCCAGGCGCCGGCCAATATCCTGGTCAAGTACCGTGATCCGCAAAGTCTGGGCAGTCAGATCAAGCAGGATTTGCGGCAATTGCCTGCGCATCAGTGGCCGGAAACCGGGGGCATGGCCCAGCGGTTGTGCATGTCGGCTTCAACCTTGCGTCGGCGTCTGGCGGAGGAAGGGCAGACCTGGCAAGGAATAAAGGACAGTGTGCGCAAGGAGCTGGCTATTGGCTGGCTGGCAGAGCCGCAACTGAGCTTTGCCGATATTGCGCTGCGCCTGGGCTTTGCCGAAACCAGCTCGTTTTACAAGGCGTTCCGCAAATGGTCGGGGACCAATCCGGGGCATTATCGGAGTTTGATTTTGCAGGGGGCGGAGTCCCCGACGGCGTAGGCACGGATGGATAATCGATCGCTGTGCAATCGATCGATCGCAGCCTCGCGTAGCTCGTCAGCGGCTACGAAGGTTGCGATCGGCGACGCGGTTGTCGTTAAGCCGAGCCTAGCCCTGTAGTCGTGCGTATCCTGCCTTCCAGGCGACGCTTGAGGCCCCGTGGTTCGATCATCAGTCTGGACCCCTTGGCCGCATTGGCCCGGCCCCATTCCTCAAACAGCTCCAGGCACGAGTGGTCGATATAGCTCAGGTTGTTGAGTGGTACATGCACGCTGCTACCGGCAGGCACCCGCGACAGTATCTGGGTCAAGGCCGGAACCTTGAGGAAGGTTGCCGCGCCGGTGAGGCGTAACTCCATTTCACCCGCCACGGGCAGTTCAATCAGGCTGATCTTGAGCCTCGATGCCTTCCACGCCAGTTTCGCCAGGGTCAGACCAAAGCCCACCAGTACCCCGGTCAGCAAGTCGCTGAAGATGATCGCCAGCGCTGTTGCCGCGTAGGTAAACATCGGCATCCGCCCATAGCGCCCAAGACCACGAAACGCCTTGAGATCCACCAGCTTGATCCCGGTATAGACCAGTACACCCGCCAGGCTCGCCACCGGAATGCTTTGCAGCACACTGGACAGCAGCAATACAAAAGCCAAAAGCCAGACGCCATGGAACATCGCCGAAAGCCGCGTCGTGGCACCTGCCTGTACATTGGCCGAACTGCGCACTATGACGCCGGTCATCGGCAAGGCTCCGACCAGGCCACACAGCATGTTGCCGACACCCTGCGCCGACAGTTCTTTATCGAAGTCGGAGCGCTGGCCATTGTGCATGCGGTCAACGGCTGCCGCCGAGAGCAGGGTTTCGGCACTGGCGATAAACGCCACGGCGAACGCCGCAACCAGCAGGCTGGGGTCGGCCAGGTTGAGCAGGTCGGCAGGACGTAGCCAGTCGATGGCGTCTGCCAGGTTTTCCGGGACTTGCACGCGCTTGACCTGCAAGGCCAACAGCAGGCTGGCACCCGTGGTCAGGCCCACGCCCAGCAAGGCGCCGGGGACAAAACGCAATTTATGCGGGCGTAATTTATCCCAGGCCCACATCACCAGCATGGTGGTCAGGCCAAGCAGGCCGGCTTGCCAGCCAAGACCGGGAATGGCCTCGGCCACGGCGGCCGGGAAGCCTGTCAGGTTGTCCAGCCCCGACGGTTGGGGGACGCCGTCGAGCATCACATGCACTTGTGACAGTACGATCAGTACCCCGATCCCGGCGAGCATGCCGTAGACCACGGCCGGGGCCGTAACGCGGAACCAGCATCCCAGGCGTAGACGCCCGGCCACCAGTTGCAGAAAGCCGGCCAGTAGCAGGATCGGCCCCAGCATGGCCATGCCGTGCTGGCGCACCAACTCGAAGACCAGGACTGCCAACCCGGCGGCCGGACCACTGACTTGCAGCGGTGAGCCGGCCAACCAGCCGACGACCAGGCCGCCGATGATCCCGGTGATCAGGCCTTTGGCCGGCGGCATCCCGGAGGCGATGGCAATGCCCATGCACAAGGGCAGGGCGACCAGAAACACCACCACCGAGGCCAGCAGCTCCCGTGGCAGTACAGCTTTTAATTGTGCAGCACGCATGATGATTCTCCCTGAGGTTTATTGAGGCGCATCCAGGCTTGTCTGAACTGTGTAATGCGGTGGCAAGGAGGGGGTCAGAAGCGCGCTCTGGGGGTCGCGCAAGGGATGTCTTGCAGGTTGTCCAAAGGCAGAAAACAGCCGCGCTCGGCGTCGTAGGCTTTGATCTGACTGGTTTCGATGTTGTAGACCCAGCCATGGATGAACAATTGTCCGTTGGCCATGCGCGAGGCCACGGACGGGTGAGTGCGCAGGTGCTGCAACTGGGCAATCACGTTTTCTTCGGTGAGGGCGTGCATGCCTTCGGCTTCATTGGCACAGGCACAGTTCTCCTGGACCATGGTTTTGGCAACTTCGGCATGGCGCAACCAGGCTTTGACCGTGGGCATTTTGTCCAGGCTGCGGGGGTTGAGCACAGCGCGCATCGCGCCACAGTCGGAGTGCCCGCAAACGATGATGTGCTGCACGCCCAGTGCCAGGTTGGCGTATTCGATGGCCGTTGATACGCCGCCGTTCATCTCGCCGTAAGGTGGCACGACATTGCCGACGTTACGGGTCACAAACAAATCTCCGGGGGCACTCTGGGTGATTAATTCGGGGACGATGCGTGAATCTGCGCAGGCAATGAACATTGCCCTTGGTCGTTGGGCCGTGGCCAGTTTTTTGAACAGGTCTTTCTGTTGCGGAAAGACCTCCCGATGAAAATGTAAAAAACCTTCGACAATAAGGTGAAGCGCTGCGTCGGCATGTTCCGTTTCGGGAGGGGAGCATGCTGCAGCCGATGACTGTGTGACTTTATTATCCATCATTCAACCTCTGTGGCAGAGCGGGTTAATAGTTAATGCGAGTCATTTGTGACTCGCCGGTCACACTAGCGCGCGAAACTTAACTAAACCTTAATGGGCCGCTCTAGAACAAGGGTTTGATGATGTTAAAAGGCAACTACAGTGGCGGTGTGAGAGGGGGTAGGGCGACCGTGATGCCTGGGTCTCGAGCAGGCTTTTTATGACACAGAGCTCGCGAGCAAGCTCGCTCCTGCAGGGTAGGGGGCAATAGCAGCCCCCGGTGCAGGGTTCAGAGCAACCACATCCCCGCCAGACCGCTGAGCACGCCCACCAGCATGGTCATCAGCGCCACGCTGATCAGGACCCGGGCGTCAAAGTCTTTGCGCAGCATCAACAATGACGGCAGGCTCACGCTCGGCAAGGTCATCAGCAGCGCTACGGCAGGGGCGGTGCCCATGCCCAGTGCCATCATGGTTTGCACAATCGGGATTTCAGCTGCCGTCGGGATCACGAACAGGGTGCCGATAATGGCCAGCGGTACCAGCCACATCAGGCTGTCGCTCATGGCACCGTCCACATGGGGGAACAGCCACACCCGCGCCGCACCCAGCAGCAGGACTGCCAGCAGGTAGACCGGGATGGTGTTCCAGAACAGTTGCCACAGCGTGCGGCCCCAGCGGCTGAAGAAATTCTGCTGATCGATCACGCTGGCTTCCGATACGGCATCCAGGGCTGCTTCAGGGATGCTCTCGGGACGCGAGATGCGCTGCGCAATCAGGGACACGCCGATCACCAGTATCACCCCTGCGACCAGACGCAGCGCGGTAAAGCCCCAGCCCAGTACAAAGCCCATGAACACCAGGGTGGCCGGGTTGAGGACCGGGTTGGCGATCCAGAAAGCCAGTGCCGCACCGACCGAGACTTTTTGCCGGCGCATGCCGGCGGCCACAGGTGCGGCGCAGCAGGTGCACATCATGCCAGGCAGGGCGAACAGGCCGCCGCGCAGGGTCGAACCCAGCCCGGCCTTGCCAAACAGGCGCAGTAGCCAGTCGCGGGGAATCAGGACCTGAATCAGTGAGCCGAGAATGACCGCCAGGACGGCTGCTTTCCAGATCGCCAGGAAATACACCTTGGCATAGGCCAGTGCAGCGGCAACGGGTTCGCCCTGATTGTCGTTGAGGATCGACGCACCGATGCTGTGGTTATCGGCGGCGACAAACGCCTTGAAGTAGTAGGGCGACCATTTGACGTAGTACAGACCGATCCCCGCGACCAGCAGGAACAGCAAAGGCTTCCACCAGAATGACCAGCCCCGGGCGGGTCTGGGTGAGGAGAGACTGGACATAAAGAATTACCGAACGCTGGGAAATAGCGCGGCATCATACCTGAGCGCACAGTCCGGGGGGTGGCTGCTTGCCCAGGAGCAACTTGCCAGTGACCGGGGGTCAGTCCGATTTAACGGTGGCGACGTCAGCGGCCTTGATTTTGATGTGCTTGCCGGCAATGTCGATGAATTCGTAAAAGCCATCCTTGCCGGTGGTTTTTGGCTGGTCTTTGGTCAGGTATTGCGTGCCGTTTTGCAGGGTCACGACCGTAGGTGATGCACAGCCCGCCAGGCCCAAGACAGCAGCCAGGAGTAAAGGCAAACCGATAACGTTGATCTTCATGCAAGTACCTTGGTTCGTTCGCAAATAAGCAGTTGGTCGTGCCGGGCCTGATGCAATGGCCAGCGTTGAAAGTGGTTGCCGCATGTGACCGCTTTTTACGTCGGGAGTGCGTCATGGGCAGAGATAAATTTTAAACGGCCGGTGCATCGCGACCGGGCCCGCAGCGTGGGCCGTATTAAACGCCAGCAGGCCCGGGAAAAGCCAGAAACTGTGGTACGTCACTGGTTTTACAGCGATTGCAGGGCGGCGGCGAGCATGGCCCCGGGCTCGATCAGGAGCAGATCCGTCAGGTCGGGCAACCTTTGGCGCCATTGTTCAGGCCCTGCTTGTCCACCCGGCTAAGGAGGCTGGCCTTGCCGTCTTTCCAGGTCAGGGTCAGCACATACAGGGAATCAAAGTCACCGCCGGACCAGTCGTCAGTCAACGTGGTCTTTTTGCCCAGGGCTTTGCTGGCGACGCCGTTGATCAACTCGGGCAGATAGCCATGGGACCATGCGGTGTAGATGGTTGCATTGTGATACTTGTCGTCAGTCAACTCGTTGGCCAGGGCCCGGGTATCGTTGGCCGAGTACTCCAGGTTGATCGGCAAACCCAGTTTGATGGCGCTGGGATTGATGGTCATCAGCGGCCGGACATAACTGTAGGCGTCATCGTCGGCGCCTTCTTCAACCTGGCGCGAAGGGTCGGCGGCAAATACGTAATCGGCCTTGCCATAGCGTTGTGGCAGCAGGGTCGCCAAATCTATGGCACGGTTCAGTCCCTGGCAATTGAGTTGTCCAAGACCGTCGGCAGGTTTTTCCGCATGGCGCATGAAAACCAGTGTCTGCACACCGTCTATGGGTTGGGCAAAAACTTTATCGGCATGCACTGCCAGCGTGATCGCACCGGCGACGAGTAGCGCGGGGATGACGCCGAGCAGATAAGGCTTGAGTCGGGGGGTGTTCCAAACAGCTTTGGTCATGGGGCTCTTCTGGTTAGGTCCATTAAGGCTGACCTGCCTGGACGCGGCGAGTGGGGGTTCTCGGGCGTTGATCCCTGTCGTGTGTAAACGTCCTATGATTCTCCTCCTTGAGTCAAAGTGTCTATTAGACGCCTTTTTCGATATTGGTTCGGTTATACCTGTGCAATATGGGGATTTTCTTACAATTTAAGCCTGAGGGCCCGATCGATGCTTCCTGTGCCACTTAGAAGGTCAAGCAACCCCCTTCATCAGCGTGTGCGTGCCTGGCGCGGCCGGGTGGGGCTGGGGTTGGTCGCAAGTTTGTCGGTACTGGCGGGCATGACCGATGCCATCGGCTTTCTTGCCACCGGCGATTTCGTCTCGTTCATGAGTGGTAACACGACCCGAATGGCAGTGGCGATTGGCGAGGGTGATGGGTCCATGGCGCTACGCCTGATCTTTGCCGTGCTGGCGTTTATTACGGGCAACGCCGTGGGTGTTTTGCTGGGGCGTTTGAGCGGTCGCCGGGCGTTACCCTTGATGCTGGTGATTGCCGGTCTGTTGTGCACGGCGGCGCTGTTGCCGTTCGATACCCGGGTTCCGGCATTGCTGGCGGCAATTGTGGCCATGGGCATGCTCAATGCCGCTGTGGAGCAGGTTAACGGCCTGCCGGTGGGGCTGACGTATGTGACCGGCGCGTTGTCGCGTTTTGGCCGGGGGCTGGGGCGCTGGATACTGGGGGAACGGCACAGCGGCTGGCGAGTGCAACTGGTGCCCTGGACCGGGATGTTGCTGGGAGCTGTACTGGGGGCATTGCTGGAGGCGCACTTCGGGCTTCGGGCCATGCTGTTCAGTGCCGGTTTTGCCACCGTACTGGGGCTGGTGTCGCTGAAGATTCCGCGGCGCTGGCAGCGAGATTACATGCCGCGCTAGGCGGCTTGTCTAACCCGAATGGTCGATACGCGGGTCAGTGCCTGCAGGATAAGCTGGGGCACCAATAGCCATCGGGGGAGAAATAATGAAGGTGCTGGCCTGTATCAAGCGAGTGGTCGATTACAACGTCAAGGTTCGCGTCAAAGCGGACAACTCCGGCGTTGACCTCGCCAACGTCAAGATGTCGATGAACCCCTTCTGCGAAATCGCTGTGGAAGAAGCCGTACGCCTGAAAG
>NZ_RZAA01000010.1:0-235973 GCF_003994535.1 Pseudomonas sp. PAMC 29040 | reverse complement strand
TTGCGCCGTCACTGGCGGCGGGCGCCATGATGTCGTTCGCCCTGTCCTTGGATGACCTGGTACTGGCCAGTTTCGTGTCCGGGCCGGGTTCCACCACCTTGCCGATGGAAGTGTTCTCGGCGGTACGTCTGGGGGTCAAACCCGAGATCAACGCCGTGGCCAGCCTGATTCTGCTGGCGGTGTCGCTGGTGACCTTCCTGGTGTGGTTCTTCAGCCGCCGCGCCGAAGAACACCGCAAAAAGGCGATCCAGCAAGCTATCGACGAAGCCTCGGCCGAGTCCTGGAAACAACCTGATGTACGCCGTCCGAAATCGCCCACAGCGGCATAAGACAGCGCCATAAAAAACCTCGCCTCATGCAAAGGAGGCGAGGTTTTTTTATGGCTGGAAACAACCTGCAGGAGCAGAGGGGTTTGCGGGTCAGGGCTTGGCCACTTTCCACGCACCGTCCATTTTGCCGTCGCCAGTCTTGTCACCGGCTTGCTTGTCCATGACAAAGGTGTACAGCGGCTTGCCGTCATAGGCCCATTGCTGGGTGCCGTCATCACGCTTGACCATGGTCCACTTGCCCATGTTGTTATGGTTGCCCTCGACCATCAGTGGCGGCCAGTTGGTGGCGCATTTGTCGTTGCACATCGATTTGCCGTCCGCATCCTTGGCGAAGGTGTAGAGCGTCATGCCTTTGTGGTCGACCAGCATGCCGTCTTTGGCCATTGCCGGATCAGCCGCGAACGCCAGGCCCGGCAGGGCCAATGCAGCAGCGACCACTAAAGCTTTCAGGGAAAAAGAGCTGCGAATCATCGGAATCGTCCTTTTGTGGTTGTACGATTTGAACTCAAAGCGTAGTTCAGTAACCTGCATCCCGTGGGCAACACCCAGGACTGTCACACGACTGCAATAATTCCGTTATCTAATGCGCCACAAGACAGTTAAATGACACGAGGATTAAGGCATGGCTGGCAGGAGCATTTTGATTGTTGATGACGAGGCACCGATCCGCGAAATGATTGCAGTAGCCTTGGAAATGGCAGGCTACGACTGCCTTGAAGCCGATAATGCCCAGGATGCCCATGCCATCATCGTTGACCGCAAACCGGACCTGATCCTGCTGGACTGGATGCTGCCCGGCGGCACTTCCGGCATTGAACTGGCCCGCCGCCTCAAGCGCGAAGAGCTGACCAGCGACATCCCGATCATCATGCTCACCGCCAAAGGTGAAGAGGACAACAAGATCCAGGGCCTGGAAGTCGGGGCTGACGACTACATCACCAAACCGTTCTCGCCCCGTGAACTGGTGGCCCGCCTCAAAGCCGTGCTGCGCCGTGCCGGACCTGCCGACAGTGAGTCACCCATTGAGATTGGCGGTTTGCTGCTCGACCCCATCAGCCACCGCGTCACCATCGACGGCACCCCTGCCGAGATGGGCCCTACCGAATATCGCCTGCTGCAGTTCTTCATGACCCATCAGGAACGTGCCTACACCCGCGGCCAACTGCTCGATCAGGTGTGGGGCGGCAACGTGTACGTGGAAGAGCGCACCGTGGACGTTCACATCCGCCGGCTGCGCAAAGCCCTCGGCGAGGCTTACGAAAATCTGGTACAAACCGTGCGCGGCACCGGCTACCGGTTTTCGACCAAAGCTTAAAAGCAGCAGCACGTCATCAACTGCAACCTGAAGGTCCGGAGCTGTCTGGCTCCTGGCTTGACGCTTGTAACTTGAGGCTTGCAGCTCACAACTGGACTTGTGATCTTGAATCAAAATTGGCATGGCACTCTGATTCGTCATTTGCTGCTTCTGGTCGCCGGCTGCTTGCTGGTCGGGCTGATCAGTGGTTATTACGGCTGGAGCATGGCAATCGGCCTGGCGTTCTATCTGGGCTGGACCCTCAAGCAGTTGCTGCGCCTGCATAAATGGCTGCGCCAGCACAAACCCGATGAAGCGCCCCCCGACGGCTATGGCCTGTGGGGCGATGTGTTTGACAGCATTTACCACCTGCAACGCCGTGATCAAAGGGCACGCGGGCGCCTGCAAGCGGTCATCGATCGCGTGCAGGAGTCTACGGCAGCCCTCAAGGACGCTGTGATCATGCTCGACAGCGACGGCAACCTCGAGTGGTGGAACCGCGCCGCAGAGACCTTGCTGGGCCTTAAAACGCCTCAAGACAGCGGCCAGCCGGTCAGCAACCTGGTGCGCCACCCGCGTTTCAAGGAGTACTTCGAGCAGGGCAGCTATGCCGAGCCGCTGGATATCCCCTCGCCGATCAATGATCACCTGCGCATCCAGCTCTACATCACCCGCTACGGCAACAACGAACACCTGATGCTGGTGCGCGACGTCACCCGCCTGCACCAGCTCGAACAAATGCGCAAAGACTTCATCGCCAACGTCTCCCACGAACTGCGCACCCCGTTGACGGTGATCTGCGGTTACCTGGAAACCCTGCTCGATAATGTCGATGACGTGAACCCGCGCTGGAAACGTCCGCTTTCGCAAATGCAGCAACAGGGCGAGCGCATGCAGACCCTGCTCAATGACCTGCTGCTGCTGGCCAAGCTGGAAGCCACGGATTACCCCTCGGACAACCAGCCGGTGGCCATCGATACCCTGTTGCGCTCGATCAAGGGGGATGCCCAGGCATTGTCCGGGCAACGCAACCAGACCATCAGTCTGGAGATCGAGGCCGATGTGGCGCTCAAAGGCAGCGAAGCCGAATTGCGCAGTGCTTTTTCCAATCTGATATTCAACGCGGTCAAATACACCCCCGATGGCGGCAGTGTGAAAATCCGCTGGTGGGCCAACGCCGCGGGGGCGCACCTTAGCGTGCAGGACTCGGGCGTGGGCATCGACAATAAACACCTGCCGCGCCTGACCGAACGTTTCTACCGTGTGGACTCCAGCCGCAACGCCAGCACCGGCGGTACCGGGCTCGGCCTGGCCATCGTCAAGCATGTACTGCTGCGCCATCGAGCAAGCCTGGAAATCAACAGCGTGCTGGGACATGGCAGCACTTTTACCTGCCATTTCGCCCCGGCGCAGGTGACAAAACCCGGCCTCCCGCCACTGACCGACTAGCCGCCATGGCCTTTACCCACTAGGCAAGGGCCGCCTCAGCCGCTACATTGCTCGGCGTCAGTCTGCGTAGCAGACTCGAACCTCCCCATTTTTTGAAACAACGGAACCATTAAAACTCCATCATGGACCCTTCCCCTGGCTTGACCCTCGCCACACTCTTCGCCGACTTCGGCATGATTCTTTTTGCACTGGTCCTGGTTTTGCTCAACGGTTTCTTCGTTGCGGCGGAATTTGCCATGGTCAAACTGCGCTCGACCCGGGTCGAGGCCATCGCGGACGTGAACGGCTGGCGCGGACAGATCCTGCGTACCGTACACAACCAGCTCGATGCTTACCTTTCTGCCTGCCAGCTGGGTATCACCCTGGCGTCGCTGGGCCTGGGCTGGGTCGGCGAACCGGCGTTCGCCCATATTCTGGAGCCTGTACTGGGCGCCATGGGCGTCGAGTCACCCGAAGTGATCAAGGGCGTGTCGTTCTTTGCCGCCTTCTTCATCATTTCTTACCTGCACATCGTGGTCGGCGAACTGGCGCCCAAATCCTGGGCCATCCGTAAACCCGAGACCCTGTCGCTGTGGACAGCCGTGCCGCTGTACCTGTTCTACTGGGCCATGTACCCGGCGATTTACCTGCTCAACGCCAGCGCCAACGCCATTTTGCGGATTGCCGGCCAGGGTGAACCCGGCGCCCATCACGATCACGCTTACAGCCGTGAAGAACTGAAGCTGATCCTGCACTCCAGCCGCGGTCAGGACCCGAGCGACCAGGGCATGCGTGTCTTGGCCTCGGCAGTGGAAATGGGCGAACTGGAAGTGGTCGACTGGGCCAATTCCCGCGAAGACCTGGTGACCCTGGACTCCAAGGCGCCGCTGAAAGAAATCCTGGCGCTGTTCCGTCGCCACAAGTTCAGCCGCTATCCGGTCTACGACGCCGAGAGCAACACCTTCCTGGGCCTGCTGCACATCAAGGACCTGCTGCTGGAACTGGCCGACCTTGAGCACTTGCCCGAGACCTTCAACCTGGAAGAGCTGACCCGGCCGCTGGAGCGTGTATCGCGCCACATGCCGCTGTCGCAGCTGCTGGAGCGGTTCCGCAAGGGCGGCGCGCACTTTGCCCTGGTGGAAGAAGCAGACGGCAAGGTGGTTGGCTACCTGACCATGGAAGACGTGCTGGAAGTACTGGTGGGCGATATCCAGGACGAACACCGCAAGGCCGAGCGCGGCATTCTGTCGTACCAGCCCGGCAAACTGCTGGTGCGCGGCGACACGCCACTGTTCAAAATCGAGCGCCTGCTGGGTGTCGACCTTGACCACATCGAAGCCGAGACCATTGCCGGCCTGATCTACGACACCCTCAAGCGGGTGCCGGAAGAAGAAGAGAAGCTGGAAGTTGAAGGCCTTCGCATCATCATCAAAAAGATGAAAGGCCCAAAAATCGTCCTGGCCAAAGTCCTCAAGCTGGATTAATACCTGCCCCCCTATACCTGCAGGAGCAAGCTCGCTCCTGCAGGATCAGGTCCCCGCGTCAGAATATTCACCGGCGACAGCTGGCTGAAAGAATTCCCCTCTAGCATCCCGTCACCTCCGGCAACAGACCGGCCGGCCTGACAGCACCCCCATCGCTGCCAGCGCCCAATAAACAACAATAACAACGGTGACTTTTATGCTGACCTTCCTTGGCTTTGCCATGGTCATTACGTTCATGTACCTGATCATGACCAAGCGCCTGTCGGCGCTGATTGCCCTGATCCTGGTACCCATCCTGTTCGCAGTATTTGGTGGCTTCGCACCCAAGATCGGCCCGATGATGCTCGAAGGCATCACCAAACTCGCCCCCACCGGGGTGATGCTGATGTTTGCCATCCTCTACTTTGCCCTGATGATTGACTCCGGGCTGTTTGACCCCGCCGTACGCAAGATCCTCAAGCTGGTTAAAGGCGACCCGCTGAAGATCGCCGTGGGCACCGCGGTACTGGCGCTGGTGGTCTCACTCGACGGCGACGGCGCGACCACCTACATGATTTGCGTGGCCGCCATGCTGCCGCTCTACAGCCGGATTGGCATGAGCCCGCGAATCATGGCCGGCTTGATCATTCTGGCCGGGGGCGTGATGAACATGACGCCCTGGGGCGGCCCGACCGCCCGCGCCGCCAGCGCCTTGCATGTCGACCCTTCGGACATCTTCGTGCCGATGATTCCAGCGATGCTGGCAGGCTGCGTGGCCATCCTGGCAATTGCCTGGTTCTACGGCCTGCGTGAGCGCGCACGCCTGGGCGAGTTGCACCTGCAGGGCGACGAAATTGATCACAGCGAAATCAGCGTCTCGCAGTTCCCGGACGCCCGCCGGCCAAAACTGATCTGGTTCAACGGTGCCTTGACCCTGCTGCTGATGGTCACCCTGATCGCCGGCCTGCTGCCTTTGCCCGTGCTGTTCATGGTCGCGTTCAGTATCGCGATGATCGTCAATTACCCTTGCCTGCAACAGCAAAAGGATCGCGTCGCAGCCCATGCCGGCAGCGTACTGGCAGTGGTCGGGCTGATTTTTGCCGCGGGCATTTTCACCGGCATCCTGTCGGGCACCGGCATGGTCGACGCCATGTCCAAAAGCCTGCTGGCCGTGATCCCGCCGGCACTCGGGCCTTATCTGGCGGTGATTACCGCACTGGTGAGCATGCCGTTCACCTTCTTCATGTCCAACGATGCGTTCTACTACGGCGTGTTGCCGGTACTGGCCGAAGCCGCCAGCCACTACGGGATTACGGCCGCCGAAATGGCCCGCGCCTCGATCGTGGGCCAGCCGGTTCACTTGCTCAGCCCGTTGGTGCCCTCCACCTACTTGCTGGTAGCCCTGGCCGGCATCGAATTCGGTGACCACCAGCGCTTCACCCTCAAATGGGCGGTACTGGTGTGCCTGTGCATCATGGTGGCGGCCCTGTTGCTGGGAACATTCCCGTTGTACAGCAGCCTCTGACCCGGCACGGGCCGGGTTGCCAGCGATAGATTCAGCTCGGTTTATCTGCAAGACCGAGGTGCTGCCATCGCTGGCAAGCCGGCGCCCACAGGTGCCTGGACCGGGCGAATGTTTCAGAAATGTTTCAAGACCTCGCGAGCTATGCGATGCTGGCGCTCAGCTCAATTGCCGACTACAGCTTAAGAAACGTCTGTAGGAATGATCCGCAGCTATTTGATCCTCAGGTACATCCTTTACAGGGAGCCAGCATGCTGACCCTGCTCAACCTGCTTTCCGCCGTGACCTTGCTGATTTGGGGCACGCATATCGTGCGTACCGGCATCTTGCGGGTCTACGGCACAAACCTGCGTCATGTCATCGGGCAGAACGTGTCCAAGCGCATGCTGGCTTTTGTCGCCGGTATTGTGGTCACGGCCATGGTGCAGAGCAGTAACGCCACCGCGATGCTGGTCACCTCATTTGTCGGCCAGGGGCTGATGACCCTCACTCCCGCGCTGGCAACCATGCTCGGCGCCGACGTCGGTACGGCCTTGATGGCACGGGTGCTGACCTTCGACCTGTCATGGCTGTCACCGCTGCTGATTTTCCTCGGGGTGATCTTCTTCCTGTCGCGCAAGCAAACCCGTGCCGGGCAGCTGGGCCGGGTCGGGATCGGCCTGGGCCTGATCATTCTGGCCCTGCAACTGATAGTCGAAGCCGCCGGCCCCATCACCCATGCCCAAGGGGTAAAGGTGATTTTTGCCTCGCTGACCGGCGACCTGCTGCTCGATGCCCTGGTCGGTGCCCTGTTCGCGATGGTGTCCTACTCCAGCCTGGCCGCCGTGCTGCTGACCGCAACCCTGGCCGGTGCCGGGGTAATCAGTCTGCACGTGGCGATCGGCCTGGTGATCGGTGCCAATATCGGCAGCGGCGTGCTGGCGCTCATCAGCACCAACATGCAAAACACCGCCGGGCGTCAGGTGGCGTTGGGCAGCCTGCTGTACAAGCTGATCGGCTTGCTGCTGATCATGCCCGTGCTCGATCCGCTCGTGGCCTGGATGGACAGCCTCAACTACAGCGCACAGGAACTGGTCATCGGCTTTCACTTGCTCTACAACACCGTGCGCTGCTTCTTGATGTTGCCTACCGTAGGGCTGATGGCGCGAATCTGCGCCTGGCTGCTGCCTGAACGCGAGCAAGCCAACGGCGCCATCAAGCCGCGCCATCTCGACCCTGCTGCGCTCGACACACCGAGCCTGGCACTGACCAACGCGGTGCGCGAAACCCTGCGTATCGGCGACCTGATCGACACCATGCTGGTCAACACCCTTGACGTACTGCGGGGCAAGCAAACGGCCGTGACCCAGCAGATGCGCACCCTGAGCGATGAAGTCGAGGTGCTGTACAGCGCGGTCAAACTCTACCTGGCACAAATGCCCCGGGAAGACTTGAGCGAACAGGACAGCCGCCGCTGGGCGGAAATTATCGAGCTGGCGATCAACCTCAAACTCGCCAGCGACCTGATCGAACGCATGCTGCGTAAAGTCCAGCAGCAGAAAACCTCGCAACGCCGCTCGTTCTCGGAAATGGGCCTGGAAGAACTGGTGGGCCTGCAAACCCAGTTGATCGAAAACCTGCGTCTGGGGCTGACCGTATTCCTCAATGGCGACCCGCAAAGTGCTCGCCAGCTACTGCGTGAAAAACGCCGCTTCCGCGCCCAGGAACGGCGCCTGGCCCACGCCCACGTCAACCGCCTGCAACGCAAGATCACCCAGAGCATCGAGACCAGTTCAGTGCACCTGGAGCTGATCGCAGACATGAAACGCCTTAATTCGCTGTTTTGCGGCAGCGCCTATGCGGTGCTGGAAACAGCCGATATCGGGGCGCTGGAACTGGATGACGCGGATGACACCCCGCATTTGCCTTGAACGTTGCGCGCCGGGTTGTTGTCAGTCTGTAAGCAGCGACTAACCTGCACCGACTGCTGCACTACCCCAACAAGGATTCAGGGATTTTTTATGCGTTGCCTGCTGCTCATCTGCCTGCTGCTGGGTACTGTCCCAAGCTTTGCCCTCGATCGTTACAGCGTGGAGGGCTACCAGTTGCCCAACGGCCTGCAACTGATCCTCAAACCCGGTACCGAACGCGGACATGTGGCCATCCGGTTAGTGGTGGGCGTGGGCCTGGACGACTTCAGCTGCGCCGATCAACAACTGCCGCACCTGCTGGAGCACCTGTTGTTCAGCGGCGTCGACGACACCGGTGAAGGCGGCCTGGAGCAGCGCATGCAAGCGCTGGGCGGTGAATGGAACGCCTTCACCAGCCATGCCGACACCACCTTCGTGATCGAAGCCCCGGCCAAAAACCAGCGCAAGATTCTCGACCTGTTGCTGAGCCTGCTCACCCGCACACAATTCACCGAGCAGCGGATCAACGACGCCAAACAAGTGGTCGAGCGCGAAGACGGTGGCCATTACTCGCACTTGCAGCGCTGGCTCGACCGCCAGGACCTAGGCCACAGCGCCAGTAATCAACTGGCGGTTGAGCTGGGGCTCAAATGCGCCGAGCGCGCGCAAGTAAATAATCTGACACGTGAGCAACTGGAAGCCGTACGCCAGAACTGGTATGCCCCCAACAACATGACGCTGATCATCGTGGGGGATCTTGACCGCCTGCTCCCGGCGTACCTGGAGCGCACCTATGGCGCCCTGGAGCCGGTAGAGCCCACCGAACACAAACCTTTGGCGGCAATCGCAGCCAAGGCCGAGCCCGAACGCGACCTGCTGCGCGGCGTGGTCGGCGACACCGTGCAACTGCACTGGCTGTTGCCGGAGCCGGTCATCGAAGGCCAGAGCGATGAAACCTGGGACCTGCTCAGGGATTATCTGGAGTGGGCGCTGTACAGCGAGCTACGGCTCAAGCACGGCTTGTCTTACGGCCCCTGGGCCGAGCGCGAGGTGTTCGGTGGCGTAGGCTTTTTAAGCCTCAATGCCGATCTTGACCGCGACGATGTAGCGCAAGCACGCCAGGTTGTAGAGCAACTGAAGACCCGACTGCTCAAAGAAGGGCTGGACCCTGAGGTTTTTGCTCGCCTCAAAAATGCCGCCATTGCCCGTCAGGCATGGGCCGTCCAAGGCAACAGCGCGCTGGCCGATTATTACTGGGCTTCGCTGGGTGACTACGATGATGGTCACTTTTATGACCCGGCCAGACAGCTGCAAGCCATCAGCCTCAAGCAGGCCAATGCGGCTCTGCACGAGCTGTTTGCCGAACCCGGCTATATGCGGATCGAAAAACCGCTGTTCAGCTACAACAGTCTGAGCCTGGTGATCCTTGGCGGGCTGGCGTTGCTGATCATCATCGGGGTGGGCTGGCGCGCCTGGCGTCATCGTCGGCGTTAAGCCGCAATTGTCCGTATCTGAAACGCTTTGATACCGTAAAATAATTGCCAATTCGCGGCTGCTCAATTCAGCCGCCAGCGTGCGGAGTATTCATCGTGAGTGATCGTTCCAATCCTTGGCAATTGCAAACCATCGTCTGCCAGCTACGAACGGCACGAAACCAGTGGCGCACGCAAAACGGGCGCGTCAGTGGTGAACAGGGAGGCCGCGAGCTGCCGTCGCGCGCGGCGATGGCCGATATTCTTGAAGCCCTGTGCGGGGCATTGTTTCCGATGCGCCTGGGCCCGGTGGACCTGCGCGAGGAAAGTGAAGACTTCTACGTCGGCCACACCCTGGATGTGGCGCTCAACGCATTGTTGACTCAGGCCCGACTGGAGCTGCGTTACGCGGCGCGCCAGGGCGGCCTGCCCGATGAGGGTGTGGATGCGAGTGCAACGCTGCTGATTCAGGATTTTGCCCTGGCGCTGCCCGGCCTGCGCAGCATTCTGGACACCGACGTTCTGGCCGCTTACCACGGCGACCCGGCGGCACGCAGCGTGGATGAAGTGCTGCTGTGCTATCCGGGGATTCTGGCAGTGATCCATCACCGCCTGGCCCACCACCTGTATCGCGCAGGCTTGCCCTTGCTGGCACGGATCAGCGCAGAAATTGCCCACTCTTCCACCGGCATCGATATTCACCCGGGGGCGCAGATTGGCCGCAGCTTCTTTATCGACCACGGAACAGGCGTTGTGATCGGAGAAACCGCGATCATCGGCGAACGTGTGAGGATTTATCAGGCGGTGACCCTGGGTGCCAAGCGTTTCCCGGCAGACGAATCAGGCCAGCTGCAAAAAGGTCATCCACGTCATCCAATCGTTGAAGATGACGTAGTGATCTATGCGGGGGCGACGATCTTAGGGCGCATCACCATTGGCCAGGGCTCGACCATTGGCGGCAATGTGTGGCTGACCCGCAGCGTACCGGCGGGCAGCAACCTGACCCAGGCCAACCTGCTGCACGATGACGGCACACAGAAGTAAAACTCTGCATCGCTGGCAACACCCCGCACCCTGTAGGAGCGAGCTTGCCTCGCGATGGCAACCGCCGGGGCGCATCGCTGGCAAGCCAGCTCCCACAAGGCCTGCAAGCAACACCCCGCATTCTGTAGGAGCGAGCTTGCCTCGCGATGGCAACCGCCGGGGCGCATCGCTGGCAAGCCAGCTCCCACAGGGGCTGCTAGCAACACCCCGAATTCTGTAGGAGCGAGCTTGCCTCGCGATGGCAACCGCCGGGGCGAATCGCTGGCAAGCCAGCTCCCACAGGGCCTGCTAGCAACACCCCGAATTCTGTAGGAGCGAGCTTGCCTCGCGATGGCAAACGCCGGGGTGCATCGCTGGCAAGCCAGCTCCCACAGGGGCTGCTAGCAACACCCCGCATTCTGTAGGAGCGAGCTTGCCTCGCGATGGCAACCGCCGGGGCGCATCGCTGGCAAGCCAGCTCCCACAGGGGCCTGCTAGCAACACCCCGCATTCTGTAGGAGCGAGCTTGCCTCGCGATGGCAACCGCTGGACGCATCGCTGGCAAGCCAGCTCCCACAGGGGCTGCTAGCAACACCCCGAATTCTGTAGGAGCGAGCTTGCCTCGCGATGGCAACCGCCGGGGCGAATCGCTGGCAAGCCAGCTCCCACAGGGGTCTGCTAGCAACACCCCGCATTCTGTAGGAGCGAGCTTGCCTCGCGATGGCAACCGCCGGGGCGCATCGCTGGCAAGCCAGCTCCCACAGGGGTTACTGACGTGCCTTGCGCACACCTTCAGCCAGTGCCGCGCACAGGCTCAATACGCCATCGACCGCCTGTTGCGGGGTCGCTGCATTCTCGATTTTGTCGATCAGGGCCGAGCCCACCACCACGCCATCGGCCAGGCGGGCAATCGCTGCCGCTTGCTCCGGGGTGCGGATGCCGAAGCCCACACTGATCGGCAAATCGGTATGCCGGCGCAGACGCTCAATCGCCTCACGCACCTGATCGGTCGTCGCCGAACCGGCACCGGTCACACCCGCCACGGACACGTAGTACACAAAGCCCGAGCTGCCGGTCAGGACTTTGGGCAGACGCACGTCGTCGGTGGTCGGGGTGGTCAGGCGGATAAAGTCCAGACCTGCAGCCTGCGCCGGGTCGCACAGCTCGGCGTTGTGCTCGGGCGGCATGTCGACCACGATCAGGCCGTCGACGCCCGCTGCCTTGGCTTCAGCAATAAACCGCGGCACGCCATAGTGGTGAATCGGGTTGAAGTAACCCATCAGCACCAGCGGTGTGTCGTGGTTGCCTTCACGGAATTCGCGAACCATTTGCAGGGTTTTCGCCAGGTTCTGCCTGGCTCCCAGGGCACGGATATTGGCCAGCTGAATCGCCGGGCCATCCGCCATGGGGTCGGTGAACGGCATGCCCAGCTCGATCACATCGGCGCCAGCAGCAGGCAGGCCTTTGAGGATCGCCAGCGAGGTGTCGTAATCCGGATCGCCGGCAGTGACGAAGGTCACCAGCGCAGCGCGGTTTTGTTCCTTGAGTTCGGCAAAACGCGTTTGCAGGCGGCTCATCAGTGTTTCTCCTGCTGGGACTGTTCCATGTGGTGCATCACGGTTTGCATGTCTTTGTCGCCTCGGCCGGACAGGTTGACCACCATCAGGTGCTCGGCTGGCAGGGTCGGCGCACGCTTGAACACTTCAGCCAGGGCATGGGCACTTTCCAGCGCCGGGATGATGCCTTCAAGACGGCAGCATTTATGGAACGCATCGAGGGCTTCTTCGTCAGTCACCGAGGTGTACTCAACGCGACCGATATCATGCAACCAGGCGTGCTCGGGACCGATACCCGGGTAGTCCAGGCCGGCGGAAATCGAATGTGCGTCGATGATCTGGCCATCGTCGTCCTGCAACAGGAAGGTACGGTTGCCGTGCAGCACGCCCGGTTCGCCGCCGTTGAGGCTGGCTGCGTGCTTGCCGGTTTCGATACCGTAGCCCGCCGCTTCAACGCCGATGATCTCGACGCTGGTGTCATCCAGGAACGGGTGGAACAGGCCCATCGCGTTGGACCCACCGCCAATGCAGGCCACCAGGCTGTCGGGCAGACGGCCTTCCTGAGCCTGCATCTGGTCGCGGGTTTCCTTGCCGATCACGGCCTGGAAGTCGCGGACCATGGCCGGATACGGGTGCGGCCCCGCCACTGTACCGATCAGATAGAAGGTGTCATCGACGTTGGTCACCCAGTCGCGCAACGCTTCGTTCATCGCATCCTTGAGGGTGCCGGTGCCCGCCACGACCGGGATCACTTCAGCGCCCAGCAGCTTCATGCGGAACACGTTGGCCTGCTGGCGTTCGATGTCAGTGGTGCCCATGTAGATCACGCACTGCAGACCAAAGCGCGCGGCCACGGTGGCAGTAGCCACGCCGTGCATGCCGGCGCCGGTCTCGGCGATGATGCGTTTTTTGCCCATGCGCCGCGCCAGCAGGATCTGACCGATGCAGTTGTTGATCTTGTGCGCGCCGGTATGGTTCAGCTCTTCGCGCTTGAGGTAAATTTTGGCGCCGCCACAGAACTCGGTCAGACGCTCGGCGTAATACAGCGGGCTTGGGCGCCCGACATAGTCGCGCTGGAAATAGGCCAGCTCTTTAATGAACTCGGGGTCGGTCTTGGCCAGCTCATACTCGCGATCCAGATCAAGGATCAGCGGCATCAGGGTTTCGGCCACGTAGCGGCCGCCGAATGAGCCAAACAGGCCATTGGCATCAGGGCCGGTACGCAAAGTGGATTGGGTCATGGGACGCTCCAGATAAAAAGGTACGAAGGTCGATGGACCTGACTTTAACCGCGACAGCCGAGGATGAAAACCGATAAGATCGCTGCAACCTGTCAGGAAAACTCACAGATACCATGAGCCGCGACCTTCCCCCGCTGAACGCCCTGCGCGCGTTCGAAGCCACTGCCAGGCTGAGCAGCGTGAGCCTTGCGGCAGAACAGCTGAACGTCACCCACGGTGCCGTCAGTCGGCAACTGAAAGTGCTCGAAGAGCACCTGGGCGTCAGCCTGTTCGTCAAGGAAGGACGCGGTCTTAAGCTCACGGATGCCGGGTTGCGCCTGCGTGAGGCCAGCAGCGAAGCCTTCGACCGCCTGCGTAATGTGTGCACTGAACTCACGCAAAGCCATGTCGATGCGCCCTTTGTACTTGGCTGCTCGGGCAGTTTGCTGGCCCGCTGGTTCATCCCTCGACTGGGCCGGCTCAATGCCGACCTGCCGGACTTGCGCCTGCACTTGTCGGCCGGCGAAGGCGACCTTGATCCGCGCCGCCCGGGGCTCGATGCCCTGCTGCTGTTTGCCGAGCCACCCTGGCCCGCCGACATGCAGGTCTATGAACTGGCCAGCGAGCGGATCGGGCCAGTGATCAGCCCGCGTTACGCCCGCTATGAGCAACTGCGCCAGGCACCCGTGAGCGCCCTGCTGGACGAAGCGTTGTTGCACACCACTTCGAGGCCCCAGGCATGGCCAAGCTGGGCGCAGCAAAACGCGATCCAGGCAAAAGATTTGAAATATGGACAAGGGTTTGAGCACTTGTACTACTTGCTCGAAGCCGCCGTAGCAGGCCTGGGTGTGGCAATTGCCCCCGAGCCGTTGGTGGCTGAAGACTTGCGGGCCGGACGCCTGGCTGCACCTTGGGGCTTCAAGCAAACCCCGGCGCAGCTGGCGTTATGGCTGCCCAAGCGCGCCGCAGACGGACGCGCCCGGCAACTGGCGCAATGGCTCAAGACTGAGCTTGGGCGCAGCGCGGATAATTAGTTACCGCGCTTGCACATCAGGAAGGCGGCCAACAGGCCCAGGGCGCCGATGGCAACGCCAGCGGTGGCATACGGATGCTCTTGGGCATACTCGCGGGTGGCGACAGCGGTTTCCCGCGTTTTGTCCTTGACCTCTTCGTAAGCATCGCTGATCAGGTGACGTGAATGTTTCAGCGCATTCTCTGCGTTGCCTTTGAGGGCACTCAAGGTTTTTTTGGACTCGTCAGAAGCGTCGTGCTTCAGGCTTTCCAGAGACTTGAGCAGGCTCTCGATCTCAGCTTCCATGCTTTGCAATGAGGCTTTACGTAAGGAATTGCTAGCCATTAGGGCTCTCCTGCATTGATGAGTGAGGTACGTGTTAACTCCGACTCCGGGGTGCCACAAAAGTGCAGTCGGTCTGAACTTTTCGTTTCCTGTCGCCTACAAAGTATTGAGCACAATCGCTGCTAGGCTTTGATCTACGACAAAGGAGAACGTTATGTCTGACCATCACACCTACAAGAAAATCGAACTGGTAGGCTCGTCCCCGAGCAGCATAGAAGACGCCATCGGTAATGCACTGGCAGAGGCCAACAAAAGCATCAAACACATAGAATGGTTCGAGGTGATCGATACCCGGGGCCACGTCAAGGACGGCAAGGTGGGCCACTATCAGGTCACCCTCAAGGTCGGCTTCCGGATTGCCAGCAGTTGAGCCGCATCATCCTTTAGGGCTGATCGACTGGCCGTTTGCCATAAACTCCGCTACACCGTCTGGGTGCAACGCAGTACATGCGTTGCACCCTTTTAGTTTCGACCGGGGAATGTGACCGATGAAAAAGTTTTTATTGGCTATAGGTTTGCTGAGTCTTGCTGGAACAGCGTTCGCAGCTGGCAAACCTTGCGAAACAGTGAAAAGCGAAATCGCAGCGAAGATTGAGGCCAATGGCGCTCGTCATTATTCGCTGACGGTAGTGGACAAAGGCACGGCGACGGACGGAAAAGTAGTAGGTTCCTGCGAAGCGGGCACCAAGGACATCGTCTACAAGCGCGGTTAAACCTGCGCAGGCAAAAAAGCCGACCCCGGGGTCGGCTTTTTTGTGGCCGTCAGCTCGCTTCTGCAGGTCAGTCCTGTTTCATCACCTGGGCCAGCAGTTCATATGAGCGAATGCGATCCGCGTGCTCATACAGATCACAGGTGAAGATCAGCTCGTCCGCCCCGGTTTGCTCAATCAGCACTTCGAGTCTGGCGCGGATTTTCTCTGGACTGCCAACCATCGCCAGGCCCAGAAAGCTCATCACCGCTTCTTTCTCATGGGGCAGCCACAAGCCATCCATCGAGTCCACCGGCGCACGCTGCACCAGACTTTGCCCGCGCATCAACGCCAGAATCCGCTGCAGCACCGAGGTGGACAGGTACTCGGCCTGCTCGTCGGTATCGGCCGCCACCAGTGGCACACCCAGCATCACATAGGGTTTGTCGAGGGTCGCTGACGGCTTGAAGTGATTGCGATAAACGCGAATCGCTTCGTGCATCATCCGCGGGGCGAAATGTGATGCGAAGGCGTAGGGCAGACCGCGTTCACCGGCCAATTGCGCACTGAACAGGCTGGAACCGAGCAACCATACCGGCACATTAGTCCCGGTGCCCGGCATTGCGATGACCCGCTGATCCGGGGTTCGCGGGCCCAGATAGCGCATCAGCTCGGCCACATCTTCAGGAAAGTCATCCGAACTGCCGGAGCGCTCGCGGCGCAAAGCCCGGGCGGTCATCTGGTCGGAGCCCGGCGCACGCCCAAGGCCCAGATCAATCCGGCCCGGATACAGGCTTTCAAGGGTGCCGAACTGTTCAGCGATCACCAGGGGCGCATGGTTGGGCAACATCACCCCGCCTGAACCGACGCGAATGGTCGAGGTGCCGCCGGCCAGGTAGCCAATCAGCACCGAGGTCGCCGAGCTGGCGATGCCGTCCATGTTGTGGTGTTCGGCCACCCAGAAACGGTTATAGCCAAACTTTTCTACGTGCTGCGCCAGGTCCAGCGAATTGTGCAACGACTGGGCGGCGCTGCCATTTTCACGCACAGGCACCAGGTCGAGGGTCGAGAATTTAACATCGGACAATCGTGTCATGAGCCGGCTTCTCCTAATTGGACGCAGGCCGTGACGCTCGCCAAAACCTGCCAGTGCTTTAGCAATATGGGCATATACCCGAGTTTCAATGGCAAGCCATCAATTGAGCGACTAAAAAAGACGATTGGTCAGAGAAGATGAACTTTGTGAGCCCGGCTCCCCTCACACATCCAGTCAAGGTGTGAAATCTTTCATGCCGTTCTTCAGGAGGCACGCATGACTATTAAAAAAACGGCATCGGCGCATTGGGAAGGCGATGTCAAAACCGGCATCGGCTCCATCTCCACTGAAACCGGGGTTCTGAACAAGGCGCCGTATGGCTTCAAGGCCCGTTTCGAAGGCGGCAAGGGCACCAACCCTGAAGAACTGATTGGCGCGGCCCATGCCGGTTGCTTCTCCATGGCCCTGTCGATGATTCTCGGTGAGGCCGGGCTCAAGCCGGACAGTATCGACACCCAGGCTGAAGTTTCCCTCGACAAGGTCGAAGGCGGCTACGGGATCACTGCCGTGCATCTGACGCTTAAAGCCAAGGTGCCGGGGGCGACCCAGGCACAATTCGAGGAAGCGACCAAAAAGGCCAAAGAAGGTTGCCCGGTGTCCAAAGTGCTGAATGCCAAAATCACCCTCGATGCCACCTTGGTGGGTTAATCCGACGGGTTGATGACACACGTGCGCTCCGGTCGCCATGACCGGAGCCGCGCAGGCCAGGACAGCAAGCAAATGGCTGCCACAGATCAGTCATGCACGCGGTGAGATGTGATCGTATGATCGTTCGTCGCGTCAGATCATGACTTTGCGTTCTGTCCCAAGGGAGTCTCATCATGAAACGTTTTGCTCTAGCTGTTATCTGCTGCGCCATGGCCACTTCGGCACTGGCCGCGCCAAAGCCGTGTGAAGAACTTAAAGCCGAGATCGAAGCCAAGATCCAGGCCAACAACGTGTCGTCCTACACCCTTGAAATCGTGACCAACGATGAAGTTCACGACCAGAACATGGTGGTGGGTACGTGCGAAAACGGCAGCAAAAAGATCATCTATCAAAAGAACGACGCCTGACCTCAAGGCAAACAGTTAACCAGCCTCTCTTCGCTCAGCACCTTGCCCTCGGCGTTGTATAGCCGGGCGTAAGCGTTGAACCCCAAAGAGCGCGCCTGCAACCGGTAACGCTGGCCGGGCTGGAAATTGTCGTAATTGAGCGTGATGTAGCACAAGCGCTCCTGTGGATCGCTGAACATACCCATGCCGCCAACAAAGACTTCAAAATCGAATCGCACCATCAGTTCGTGACTGCCTGGCGTTACTTGAAAGTAACGTCCGTCGTTCAGGCGCTGATTATCCAGGCGCTCGGCCATTACCAGTTTTCCGGTTTGTGTTTCCAGGTCGATCCACGCCTTGGCGGGGTCGACGGCAGGCAATGGCGTGCTGGCACAGGCACTCAGCAGGCAGGCCATCGGCAGTAGCAGAAAGGTGCGCATGGCGAATTCCAGGTGGGATCAAAGTATGAGCATAGCCTGATGCCAGGCTACCCCGCTGCAGGCGCCAGCTTATTCAAAACCCTGGCAATCGGGCGTCGACCGGCTGCACCTACAGGGGATTGCGATTAGTCTTGGCCCATTATCCCACTGGACCGTCCCATGACGCCGCTCACTCGCTGCCTCTTCGCCCTTGTGTTGCTGCCCCTGCTCAATGGCTGTTCCAGTGCAGCGTATTACTCGCAACTGGCCGACGGCCAATGGCAGATATTAAAAGCCCGCAAACCGGTAGCTACGGTCATTGCCGACCCGCAACAACCGCCTGCATTACGTGAGCACCTGGCAAAAGCCCAGGCCGCGAGAACCTTCGCCAGCCAGCATTTGCACCTGCCGGACAACCAGAGCTATCGCCTGTATGTCGACCTGAAAAGGCCTTACGTGGTGTGGAACGTGTTTGCCACCGCGGAATTTTCCCTGAACCCCGTCACCCATTGCTTCCCGATTGCCGGGTGCGTGGCTTACCGCGGCTACTACGCCCAAGGGGCCGCACGCGGCGCGGCGGCCCTGCAGCGTCAGCAAGGCATGGACGTGCTTGTCAGTGGCGTCGAAGCCTATTCAACCCTGGGCTGGTTTGATGATCCAATTCTCAACAGCATGCTCAACTGGGGCGATGAGCGACTGGCCACCCTGATTTTTCATGAACTGGCCCATCAGCGTTTTTATCTGAAGGACGACACCGAGTTCAATGAGTCTTTCGCCAGCTTCGTGGAACAGCAAGGCACTCGCCAATGGCGCACCTATCAGGGCTTGCCACCCTCCGGCAGCGCGGGGCTGGAGCAACGCGACCAATTCATGGGGCTGGTGCTGGACACCCGCAAACGCCTGCAACAGCTGTACGCCCAGCCCTTGCCGGCAGCTGAAATGCGCCAGCGAAAAGCAGCGGAATTTGAACGACTGCGCAGGGAATACCGTCAGTTACGCGACCACCAATGGGCCGGTAATAACCGGTATGACCTGTGGATAAATTCGCCGATGAATAATGCCAAGCTTTTGCCATTCGGCCTGTACGACCAGTGGGTGCCCGCCTTTGCCGCCCTGTTCAAACACTCGGGAGGTGACTGGCAGGTGTTTTATGCCGAGGTAGAAAAGCTCGGTAAATTGCCGCTGCTGCAGCGCCGGGCGGCCTTGCAGCAGTGGACAACCCGGGCTTAGGCGGATTTCAACCAGCCCTTCACCACGCATGCAGCAAACGGTCTGGTACTGCAGGCACCTTTGCTCAAGGCTGTGCGCAGCTGCGGGATATCGGCCTGCATCATGTACTTCGCACCATCCTCGAAGTGTGAGTTCTGGCCAAAGCCACCCTGGGTCATTTCTTTCAGGGCGTCTTCTTTGCTCCAGTCCTGCACGACCACCCGGTACATCGCCGCCATCAGTCCAGTGCGGTCCACCCCGTGCTTGCAGTGCATCAACACAGGGCCCCGTGCTTGTGCGGTCTGAATGGCGCGCAGGGCGGCCAGTACATCGGCGTCATCCACATGGTTAGTGCGATAAGGCAACTGAACTTGTAAGACGCCAGGGGTCTTGAGCCAGGTTTCATCCGGCTCCTTCAAAAAATTGATCACGGTGCCGATCTTCAAATTTTCCAGCAAAGCCTGGGCTTCGCCATCGGGCAATGCACTGCGATACAGCGTCGAGGACATTTGATACAGGTTGTACTGCACAGCAACGGGTTGTGCCCACTGAGCCGGACGGGCCGGGGTCGCTTCATCGGCCTGGGCCTGGGGCAACGCGAACGCAGCCAGTAATGTCAGGCACAGGGCAGGGAGAAACCGGGCTTTGGGCATGTCAGTCAGACCACATCACAGTAATTAAGGGGGTATGGGGTCAGATTGAGTTAAGCCCGATCAAAACTCTGTGAGCCGTTTGTCAAAATTTCGTGAAGACGGCAAAGCACCGTGCCACTACCGGTGCGGCAAAATTACGCATGAAACGATTCATCAGCTGTCCCAGCCTGTTAGAATTTGTAACTAATAGTTGCCTGCGTGTTCTGTAAACGGATCGACTCCGCTCCAAACCGCCGCCAAAACGACAAGCTGCCACCGAGCAGCTGAAACCCGTGATTGCCCGATGAGGTGCTCCCCCATGTCTGACCAAGACAACCCGCGGCGTGAGTTTTTACGCAAAACCCTGACCCTGATCCCGGTGGTCACCGTCGCCAGTACCGGCCTTGGCGGTTCAGTGCTGATGGCTACGCCTGCCGCTGCCGCACCTGAGCCGGCGAAGCGCCCTGCGACTCCGGCCAGCGCCTATGAGCCGACTTACTTCAGTGCTGAAGAGTGGGCGTTTGTGAACGCCGCCGTGGCGCGCTTGATCCCGGCTGACGAACAAGGCCCTGGCGCCCTGGAAGCTGGCGTACCGGAATATATCGATCGGCAGATGAACACCCCCTATGCCAGCGGTGCGCTGTGGTTCATGCAAGGTCCGTTCAATGCAGACGCTGCCCCGGAAATGGGCTGGCAGAGCAAGCTGGTGCCCAAACAGATTTATCGCCTGGGTATTGCTGCAACGGAGGAGCTTTGCAAAAAGACCTATAACTCAACATTTGCTGGGCTAGACAGCGCTACCCTAGACAAAGTGCTGAAACAGCTGGAAGCTGGTACCCCTGAATTCGAGAGCGTTCCGGCCAAGATGTTTTTCAGCTTTTTGCTACAAAACACCAAGGAAGGCTTCTTCTGCGACCCGATCCACGGTGGCAACAAAGGCATGGTCGGCTGGACCATGATCGGCTTTCCCGGCGCCCGCGCTGATTTCATGGACTGGGTTGAACGCAACGAGCCGTACCCCTTCCCGGCAGTATCCATCCGCGGCGAGAGGGCTTGAGCATGTCGACCGTTATGAAAAAAGTTGATGCAGTTATCGTCGGTTTCGGCTGGACCGGCTCGATCATGGCCAAAGAGCTGACAGAAGCCGGCCTGAATGTTGTGGCCCTGGAACGAGGCCCGATGCAGGACACCTACCCGGACGGCAACTATCCGCAGGTGATAGACGAACTCACCTACAGCGTGCGCAAGAAGCTCTTTCAGGATGTATCGAAAGAAACCGTCACCATCCGCCACAGCGTGAATGACGTGGCCTTGCCCAATCGCCAGTTGGGCGCGTTTCTGCCCGGTAACGGCGTGGGCGGTGCAGGTTTGCACTGGTCGGGCGTGCATTTCCGGGTGGACCCTATTGAACTGCGGATGCGCAGTCATTACGAAGAACGCTACGGCAAAAACTTTATCCCCAAAGACATGACCATCCAGGACTTCGGTGTCAGCTACGAAGAGCTGGAGCCGTTTTTCGACTACGCAGAAAAAGTCTTCGGCACCTCGGGCCAGGCCTGGACCGTCAAAGGTCAGCTGGTCGGCAAAGACAATGGCGGCAACCCTTACGCGCCGGATCGCTCAGACCATTTTCCGCTGGTCTCGCAAAAAAACACCGTATCCGCACAGCTGTTTCAGAAAGCGGCCAATGAGGTGGGGTACAAACCCTACAACCTGCCGTCGGCCAACACCTCGGGGCCTTACACCAACCCCTATGGCGCACAGATGGGGCCGTGCAACTTCTGCGGTTTTTGCAGCGGTTACGTGTGCTACATGTACTCCAAAGCCTCGCCCAACGTGAACATTCTGCCGGCGCTCAAACCGCTGCCGAACTTTGAACTGCGCCCCAACGCCCATGTAATACGGGTCAATCTGGACAGCAGCAAAAGCAAAGCCACTGGCGTGACGTACATCGATGCACTGGGCCGGGAAATCGAGCAACCGGCGGATCTGGTGATTCTCGGGGCGTTCCAGTTCCACAACGTGCGCTTGATGCTGCTCTCGGGGATTGGCAAGCCTTACGACCCGATCACCAATGAAGGCGTGGTGGGGCGTAACTTCGCCTACCAGAACATGGGCACCATCAAGGCCTACTTCGACAAAGACGTGCACACCAACAATTTCATCGGCGCTGGCGGCAACGGCGTGGCGGTGGACGACTTCAACGCGGACAACTTCGACCACGGGCCCCACGGCTTCGTCGGTGGCTCGCCGATGTGGGTCAATCAGGCGGGCAGCCGGCCGATTGCCGGCACCTCGAACCCGCCCGGCACGCCGGCATGGGGCAGCGCCTGGAAGCGCGCCACAGCGGATTACTACACCCATCAGGTGTCGATGGACTCACATGGTGCCCATCAGTCTTACCGCTGCAACTACCTCGATCTCGACCCCGTATATCGCGACTCCTACGGTCAGCCATTGCTGCGGATGACGTTCGACTGGCAGGAAAACGACATCAAGATGAACCGTTTCATGATGGAAAAAATGGGCAAGATCGCCGAAGCGATGAACCCCAAAGCCATCGCCGCCATCGGCAAAAAAGTCGGGGATCACTTCAACACCGCGTCCTACCAGACCACTCACCTGAACGGTGGCGCAATCATGGGTACCGATCCGAAAACCAGTGCCCTGAACCGCTACTTGCAGAGCTGGGACGTGCATAACGTATTTGTCCCCGGCGCATCGGCGTTCCCCCAGGGCCTGGGCTACAACCCGACAGGTCTGGTTGCCGCGTTGACCTACTGGTCGGCCCGGGCGATCCGCGAGCAGTACCTGAAAAACCCCGGCCCGCTGGTTCAGGCATAAGGAGCGATGAGCATGAAAGCAATTGTTATCGCGACCCTGGCCCTGCTGGGCAGTTTCTCGGCAGTGGCCGCGCAGGAAGATCAGCAGACGTTGATCAAGCAAGGTGAATATCTGGCCCGTGCCGGTGACTGCGTGGCATGCCACACGGCCAAGGATGGCAAGCCGTTCGCCGGCGGGCTGCCAATGGAAACCCCGATTGGCATGATTTATTCAACCAACATCACCCCGGACAAAAGCGGCATCGGCGCCTACAGCTTTGACGATTTCGACAAGGCCGTACGCCATGGCATCGCCAAAAATGGCGACACCCTGTACCCGGCCATGCCTTATCCGTCCTACGCCCGGGTCACTGAAACCGACATGCAGGCGTTGTATGCCTACTTCATGAACGGGGTAAAACCTGTCGCGCAAGAAAACAAGGCGGTCGATATTCCCTGGCCGCTGAGCATGCGCTGGCCGCTGGCGATGTGGCGCTGGACGTTCGCACCGGCCGTTGCCGACTTCACCCCGGTTACCGGGCAAGACCCTGTAGTGAGCCGCGGTGCTTATCTGGTGGAAGGCCTTGGGCATTGCGGTGCATGCCATACACCACGGGCACTGACCATGCAGGAAAAAGCCTTGAGTGCGGGCGACAGCAGCGCGTTTTTGTCAGGCAGCGCACCGCTGGAAGGCTGGATTGCGAAGAACCTGCGCGGTGACCACAAAGATGGCCTGGGCAGCTGGAACGAAGAACAACTGGTGCAGTTTCTGAAGACCGGTCGCAGTGACCGCAGTGCGGTGTTTGGCGGCATGAGCGATGTGATTGTGCATAGCATGCAGTACATGTCCGAAGCCGACCTGACAGCCATTGCCCGCTACCTGAAATCGCTGCCGGCAGTGGACGCGGCGGACATGCCGCATCAATACGATCCGGCAGTCGCCGATGCCTTGTGGAACGGCGATGACAGCAAGCGCGGTGCGGCGGTGTATATCGACAACTGCGCTGCCTGCCATCGCACTGACGGGCACGGTTATACCCGGGTCTTCCCGGCGTTGGCGGGGAACCCGGTGCTGCTGTCAGACGACCCGACGTCGCTGATTCATATCGTGCTCAAAGGCGGGACGCTGCCGGCAACCCATACGGCGCCGTCGACCTTCACCATGCCGGCTTTTGACTGGCGGTTGTCGGATCAGGAAGTCGCTGACGTGGTCAATTTCATCCGCACCAGCTGGGGCAATAAAGGTGGGGATGTGAAGGCAGCAGATGTGAAGGGGTTGCGCGAATAGGGCCCACGACCCTGCCGGCTTGCGGGCGACAGGATCAACACCGGTCGCCTGCATCGCTGGCAAGCCAGCGCCTGCAGGGCCCGGGGCTGCCTCAGGGCTTGGTGGCATCCAGACCGAACCATTTTTGCGACAGAGCTTTGAGGCGACCATCGGCCTTGATCCGCTGCAAGGCATTGTCCAGGCTGGTCTGGAACGCCGGATTGCCCTTCTGGAAGGGAATCGCCAGCGCTACTACAGGCCCCATGGTTGCACCTTCCTTCACCGGCAACCGGCTATCGCGAATCGCATACGGGGTCAGCAAACGGTCACTGACCGCTGCATCCAGTTGTTTGTTCACCAACGCCACCAATGACTGATGGGCATCCGGGTAGCTGTGCACTTCCCCTGCCTGACCGGTACGCACCTGCTCGACAAACTGGCTGCCCTGGGCTACGCCTAAGAGCTGGCCCTTGAGGGTGCCCGGGGTGTTGAGCGAACGCTGTTCTTCCTGCCGCACGATCAACTGCGCAGCGGTATAGCTGTAAGGCTCGCTGAAATCGAACCGATCCTGCAGTTCCGGGGTCAAAGCAATGTGATTGATTGCTACATCGTATTTACCGCTTTCAACGCCCGGCAGCAGGTCATTGCTGTCGGTGATGAGAATCGAGGGAGTCACTTCCAGCTCCTTGGCCAGTAACTCGCCCAATTCGACGTCGAAACCGGTCAAACGACCGTCCTGCTTGAAGCTGAAGGGAGGCAGGTCAGCCTCGAGGGCGATACGCAGTTCGCCCCGGTCATTCACATCGTCGATCAATTCGGCTTGGACAAAAGGACTCGCCAATGGCAGTAAAAGCATCAGGCCCGGCAGAAAACGCATGGTCACTCCTTTGAATTTGATGCAAGCGATTCGCAACTGGCGTCCGCTTTGCTTTATGTTGGTCAATTGCGGCGTTGGACAACAGATCCGCTCAAAGTTGTCCTAAGCCTGAGCATTTTGTAAAAAACGGAGAAAAAAATGAAAGCTCTATTGTCTCGTGTTGCGTTGGCTTCTGTATTGATGGGCGCCTCGGTCATGGCCACGGCTGCCGGCATGCCGACTACCCCGGCACCTAAAGACGCCGAAGTATTCATCGTCTCCCCCGCTGACGGCGCCACTGTGGATAAAACCTTCACCGTCAAGTTCGGCGCCAAAAACGTCGCCATTGCACCGGCTGGCGACCAGACCGCAAATACTGGCCACCACCATCTGCTGATCGATGTCGACAAGCTGCCTGCCGCCGCCATGCCAATCCCGGCAGACGCCAACCACGTGCATTTCGGCAAAGGCCAGGTCGAAACCGAAGTAACGCTGACCCCGGGCAAGCACACCCTGCAACTGGAACTGGGCGACAAAAACCACGTACCGTTTGAGCCTGCCGTGGTTTCGAAAAAAATCACCGTCAATGTGAAGTAGTTTTTACCACGCATAAAAAAGGGAGACCCAAGGGTCTCCCTTTTTATTGACCCGCGTCTTAGAACAGAACGCGGCAACGGATGGTGCCGTTGATGGTTTGCAGCTTCTCTTGCGCCAGGTCCGAAGACTCGGCGTCGACGTCGATCACTACATAGCCAACTTTCTCGTTGGTTTGCAGGAACTGGCCGGAGATGTTGATACCGTTTTCGGCGAAGACCTTGTTGATCTCGCTCATCACACCCGGGATGTTCTGGTGGATGTGCAGCAAACGGTGCTTGCCAGGGTGAGCCGGCAGGGCAACTTCCGGGAAGTTCACGGACGATACCGAAGTACCGTTGTCGCTGTACTTGACCAGCTTCTCTGCCACTTCCAGACCGATGTTCGCTTGCGCTTCAGCGGTGGAACCGCCGATGTGCGGGGTCAGGATCACGTTGTCCAGGCCACGCAGCGGGCTTTCGAACACGTCGTCGTTGGAGCGCGGCTCAACCGGGAACACGTCGATAGCGGCGCCGATCAGGTGCTTGTCCTTGATCGCGTCAGCCAGGGCGTCCAGCTCAACCACGGTGCCACGTGCGGCGTTGATCAGAATCCCGCCCTTCTTGATGGCGCGAATTTCTTTCTCGCCGATCATCCACTGGGTGGCTGCGGTTTCAGGTACGTGCAGAGTCACGATGTCGGACATGCCCAACAGTTCGTGCAGATTGCCAACCTGGGTCGCGTTACCCAACGGCAGCTTGGTCACGGTGTCATAGAAGAACACCTGCATGCCCAGGCCTTCGGCCAGTACCGACAATTGCGTACCGATCGAGCCATAACCGACGATACCCAGTTTCTTGCCCCGGATTTCGAAGGAGTTGGCTGCACTTTTGATCCAGCCACCGCGGTGGCAGGAAGCGTTTTTCTCAGGGATGCCACGCAACAACAGGATCGCTTCAGCCAGCACCAACTCGGCCACCGAACGGGTGTTGGAGTAAGGCGCGTTGAAAACAGCGATACCGCGTTCGCGAGCAGCGTTGAGGTCGACCTGGTTGGTGCCGATGCAGAAACAACCAACAGCGACCAGTTTCTTGGCGCAATCGAACACTTCTTCGGTCAGCTGGGTACGAGAACGGATGCCGATAAAGTGGGCATCAGCGATCTTTTCCTTCAGCTGGGCTTCAGGCAAGGAACTGGTGATGTACTCGATGCTGGTGTAACCGGCAGACTTGAGTACTTCAACAGCGGATTGGTGGACGCCTTCCAAAAGAAGGAACTTGATCTTGCTCTTATCGAGAGAAGTCTTGCTCATCTGCGTAAACCTGTGTCCCAGAGAAAAAATGGCAGGGAATGGACAGCGAGAGCTGACCTGTCCGGCGTGAAGACCGGCACCGAGAATCGTCCTACGGCTCGATTCTACGGGGGGGTCGTATGCTAGCATAAGCGCCCCGCTAAACACCCATACCTGCGACGTGAAGCGTTCTCAGGATGACCATGAATTGTTCGAGAGTTCTGTTGATGACCCATCCAGTCTTGATTGAAGAGCTAAAGTCCCTGGTAGAGCCTGGCAAGGTCTTGACCGACGCTGACTCCCTCAACGCTTTTGGCAAGGACTGGACCAAGCATTTCGCCCCGGCCCCGCTGGCCATCGTGTTCCCCAAAACCACTGAGCAAGTACAGGCCATTGTGCGCTGGGCCAATGAGCGCAAGATCGCCCTGGTACCGTCGGGCGGCCGTACGGGTTTGTCGGCGGCAGCCGTGGCGGCCAATGGCGAAGTGGTGGTGTCGTTTGACTACATGAACCAGGTGCTGGACATCAACCTGACGGACCGCACCGTGGTCTGTCAGCCCGGTGTGGTCACCGCGCATCTGCAGAACCTGGCCGAAGAAAACGGCCTGTACTACCCGGTGGATTTTGCCTCGGCCGGCTCCAGCCAGATTGGCGGCAATATCGGCACCAATGCCGGCGGGATCAAGGTTATCCGCTACGGCATGACCCGCAACTGGGTGGCGGGGATGAAAGTCGTGACCGGCAAGGGCGATGTGCTCGAGCTCAACAAGGACCTGATCAAGAACGCCACCGGCTACGACATGCGCCAGCTGTTTATCGGCGCCGAGGGCACCCTGGGTTTTGTGGTCGAAGCCACCATGCGCCTGGACCGTGCGCCGAAAAACCTGACGGCGATGGTGTTGGGTACGGCCGATTTCGATTCGATCATGCCCGTGCTGCACGCCTTCCAGAGCAAGCTGGATCTGACAGCCTTTGAGTTCTTCTCCGACAAGGCTCTGGCCAAAGTGATGGGCCGCGGCGATGTACCCTCGCCGTTCGAGACCGATTGCCCGTTCTATGCCCTGCTGGAATTTGAAGCCACCACTGAAGAAGTGGCCAATGCCGCGCTGGAAACCTTCGAGCACTGCATGGAGCAGGGCTGGGTGCTGGATGGCGTGATGAGCCAGAGCGAGACCCAGCTGCAAAATCTGTGGAAACTTCGCGAATACATCTCCGAAACCATTTCCCACTGGACGCCATACAAAAACGACATTTCGGTCACCGTATCGAAAGTCCCGGCATTTCTAAAGGAAATTGACGCCATCGTCGGCGAACACTACCCGGACTTCGAAATCGTCTGGTTCGGCCACATTGGCGACGGCAACCTGCACCTGAACATCCTCAAGCCGGAAAACCTGAGCAAGGACGAGTTCTTCGCCAAGTGTGCGACGGTGAACAAGTGGGTATTTGAAACCGTCGAGAAGTACAACGGTTCCATCTCTGCCGAACACGGCGTGGGCATGACCAAACGTGACTACCTGACCTACAGCCGCTCGCCGGTCGAAATCGAGTACATGAAAGCGCTCAAGGCCGTGTTCGACCCGAACGGCATCATGAACCCGGGCAAGATTTTTGCGATTTAACTAACAATGCCCCCTGCAGGAGCGAGCTTTAGCGCTGGCTCCTGCAGGGTTGGTTTCACCCTTGAATCCCCAGCGGAGCGGTCCATGAGCTATCAGCACCAGTATGTCGACGGTACCCGGATTCACTTTCCAATCGGCAAGGTGGTGTGCATCGGACGCAACTATGCCGAGCACGCCAAAGAGCTGGATAACCCGATCCCCACCGAGCCCCTGCTGTTTATCAAGCCGGGCAGTTGTGTCGTGGCTCTGGACGGTGGTTTTGCGATCCCCACCGAGCGCGGCTCGGTGCATTACGAAGCAGAAATCTCGGTGCTGATCGGCAAGGCCCTGTCCAACAAACCAAGCCGCGAGGAAGTGCTGGATGCTATCTCCGGCTTCGCGCCCGGACTGGACCTGACCCTGCGCGACAAGCAGGCCGAACTCAAAGGCAAGGGCCTGCCATGGGAAATCGCCAAATCGTTCGATGGCGCCTGCGTGCTGGCCCCGTTCGTACCGAGCTGCACCTTCGCTGATCTGGCCGACATCGGCATCCGCCTGAGCATCAATGGTGAAGTGCGCCAGGACGGCAACAGCGCGCTGATGCTCAATCCGATCGTGCCGATGATCCAGCACATGGCAGCCTGTTTCTCGCTGCAAGCCGGCGACGTGATCATGACCGGCACCCCGGCAGGCGTTGGCCCGCTGAATGTCGGCGATGAACTGGTACTGGAACTGACTGACGTGAGCCGCTTCGACAGCAGCGTGCGCTGAACCGCAGTGGGAGCCTGGCTTGCCAGCTCCCACCTGTTTCGGGCTGCGGGGGCGTAAACATCCCGGACGCTGCGTCCTCTAAAACGCTATTCTGTCGAGGATATTTCCTATACAGAATGTGAACCGCCGAATGCCGAACTGGAACCACTACGTACAGCGCATCCTTGAATTAATGAAGCGCTATCCGGGGCTGATCGCGGCATTTGGCTTTTGCTCGGGCGTGGGCAGTTTCATTCTGGTGGACCGCCAGCAAGGCATGGCCCGCTGGATCGCCGTGATCCTGCTGGTGAGCTGGGTCTGGCTGATGCTGGAAAACAGTTTCACCCAGTTGTTCAGCCGCGTGTTCAAACGCGAAATCCCCCCGCCGTTGCTGCGTTATGCAACGCAGATGATCCACCAGGAAAGCCTGTTTTTTGTCCTGCCCTTCTTCTTCATTACCACCACCTGGAACAGCGGACAGCTGGTGTTTACCGGTCTGCTGGGTGCCGCGGCGCTGGTGACCATCACCGACCCGCTGTACTACCGCTGGCTGGCACCCAGGCGCTGGCTGTATCTGGCAATGCACACCCTGGCCTTGTTCGCGGCCCTGCTGACGGCACTGCCGATCATCCTCAACCTGACCACCTCCCAGAGCTACAAGCTGGCGCTGGGCACCGCGGTACTGCTTTCAATCCCCAGCCTGGCCGTGAGCCTGCCGCTGAAGACCTGGCGCGGCTGGCTGGTGCTGCCCTTGATCGTACTGACACTGGGGGGCACCGGCTGGCTGCTGCGCTCGTGGGTACCGCCTGCAACGCTATGGATGACCGAGGTCGCGGTGACCACCCAACTGCAGGACCGCACGCCGGGCGAAAGCGTTGAGCAGATCAGCGTTAGCGAACTGCGCAGCAGGGGTCTGTATGCCTACACCTCGATCAACGCACCCCGTGGCCTGAATGAACGGATCTACCATGTGTGGCAGCTCAACGGCCAGGAAGTCGACCGTATCGCGCTGGATATTCACGGGGGACGCAAAGAAGGCTATCGCGCCTGGACCCACAAACAGAACTTCCCGCCGAATCCCGAGGGACGCTGGCAAGTACGGGTGATCACCGAAGACGGGCAACTGATTGGCGTGTTGCGCTTTCGGGTTAACCCAGATCAACCCCCGGGGACCGATGTTCAGGCAAACTGACGCAGTTTTACAGGACTGTGCTATTACATAAGGTCTACGTTCAAGCGTATTTAGCTGGGAGCTTACGATTATTACGGCCATGGCGGGCAATGCCCAACTAGACACTTCAAGCAATCCGGCGCGGCTGCGTATCAGCGGCGACTGGACGTTGGCCCATTACACCCGGCTCAAACAGCAGACCGAGCAACTGGCCGGTCAGTACGACGCTCAAACCGCAATTGATCTGGATGAAGTGTCCAGCATCGATACTGCAGGGGCGTCGTTGCTGGTGGACCTGTTGGGCGCCGAACGCGTCAGCCAGCTGACCGACACCGCACACAAACTTCCCGCCGCTGACCGTGCCCTGCTGCAAACGGTCTACGCCTCACTGCGCGACTTCTGTGTGCCGGTCAAAGTCCCCCAGCAGAACATCTGCATCCTGTTGTTGAGCCGTATCGGCGGCGCGGTCTACAAGCTGTGGCAAGACTCGCTGCAGTTGCTGGGCTTCATCGGGCTGATTCTGCAAACCCTGGCGCGCAACCTGTTCCGGCCAAAACAGTGGCGCATTACCCCCATGGTGGCGCATATCGAGCAGATCGGCCTCAACGCCGCGCCGATTGTGGTGTTGTTGACCTTCATGGTGGGCGCGGTGGTGGCCTTTCTTGGTGCCACGGTGCTGGCCAACTTTGGTGCGGGGATCTTTACCGTAGATCTGGTTGCCTTCTCCTTCCTGCGCGAGTTTGGCGTGTTGCTCACCGCCATCCTGCTGGCAGGCCGGACGGCCAGCGCCTTTACGGCACAAATCGGCTCGATGAAAGCCAACGAAGAGATCGACGCTATTCGCACTCTGGGCCTCGACCCCATGGATTTGCTGGTGCTGCCAAGGGTTTTGGCACTGCTTATCGCGCTGCCGCTGCTGACCTTTCTGGCCATGATGGCCGGCATCCTCGGTGGCGCGGTGGTGTGCGTGGTCTCGCTGGGCATTTCCCCCGACATGTTCATATCGCTGTTGCACTCCGATATCGGCGTTCAGCACTTTTTGGTGGGCATGGTCAAAGCACCGTTCTTTGCCTTTCTGATCGCTGCAGTGGGCTGCCTTGAGGGCTTTAAAGTCAGCGGCAGCGCCGAATCTGTCGGCGAGCACACCACGTCCAGCGTGGTGCAATCGATCTTTATCGTGATCGTCCTCGACGCCGTGGCCGCGTTGTTCTTTATGGAGATGGGCTGGTGAGTGGGCCAATGCAAGCGCCCCGCGAGGCGATAATCGAAGTACGGGGTCTGTGTAACCGGTTTGGCAGCCAGGCTGTGCACGAGAACCTCGACCTGGATGTGTACAAGGGCGAGATCCTCGGCGTGGTCGGCGGCTCCGGCACCGGCAAGTCGGTACTGTTGCGCAGTATTGTCGGGCTAAGGCGACCGACTGAAGGCCAGGTCCGGGTGTTCGGCCAGGACCTGTTAAGCCTGCCGGAAGAGGCGCGTTCGAAGATTGAGCGGCGTTTTGGTGTGTTGTTCCAGAGCGGCGCGCTGTTTTCTTCGCTGACCGTGACGGAAAACATCGCCCTGCCCCTGATCGAACACGCGGGGCTGAGCCGCCCCGATGCAGAGCATCTGGCGTGCGTAAAGCTGGCGCTGGCCGGGCTGCCCCTGTCCGCCGCTGACAAATACCCGTCCATGCTGTCAGGCGGGATGATCAAGCGCGCGGCACTGGCCCGGGCACTGGCACTGGATCCGGACATTCTGTTTCTGGATGAACCCACCGCAGGGCTGGATCCCATTGGCGCAGCGGCGTTTGACCAGTTGATCCTGACCTTGCGTGACGCGATGGGTCTGAGCGTATTTCTCGTGACCCACGACCTGGACACGCTGTACACCATCACCGACCGGGTAGCGGTGCTCTCGCAAAAACGGGTGTTGGTGGCCGCCCCTATCAAGCAGGTCGAAGACTACGACGACCCGTGGATTCATGAATATTTCCATGGCCCCCGCGGCCGCGCTGCATACGAAGCGGCAACCAAGATCAAGGAGCAATAACATGGAAACCCGTGCCCATCATGTATTGATCGGCCTGTTCAGCGTTCTGGTCATAGTCGGGGCCATGCTGTTTGGCCTGTGGCTGGCCAAGGCCAGCATGGACAGCACCTTCAAGGATTACGAAGTGGTATTCAACGAGGCTGTCAGTGGCTTGTCCAAAGGCAGCTCGGTGCAATACAACGGGATCAAGGTCGGCGATGTCATAGAACTGCGTCTGGATGACAAGGACCCGCGCCGCGTACTGGCCCGGATTCGTCTGGCCGCCGGCACCCCGGTCAAGGTCGACACCAAGGCCAAGCTGGCGCTGACGGGCGTGACGGGCACCTCGATCATCCAGCTCAGCGGTGGCGACCCGAACAGCCCGGACCTCAAAGGTGTAAACGGCAAACTGCCCACCATCGTGGCCACCCCCTCCCCGATTGCCCGGTTGCTCACCGATGGCAATGACATGCTGGCCAATATCAACATCCTGCTGCATAACGCCAACCGCCTGTTCTCCCACGACAACGTCAACCGTGTGGGCAAGACTCTGGAAAACCTGGAGCAGACCACCTCTGCCATTGCCAGCCAGCGTGACGATATCAGCCAGATGATGAAACAGCTGGCCCAGGTCAGCAAACAGGCCAGCGGCACCCTGGAGCAAACCACCGCACTGATGCGCAACGCCAATGGCATGTTGAGCAACCAGGGCCAGCAGATGTTCAGCAGTGCCGAACAGGCCATGAAGTCGCTGCAACAGAGCACTGCAACCATCAATCTGTTGATCAACAACAATGAACAGTCGCTCAACAGTGGCCTGCAGGGCCTAAATCAGCTGGGCCCGGCCGTCAATGAACTGCGCGAAACCCTCGGCACATTACGCTCGATTTCGCGGCGCCTGGAAGCCAATCCAAGCGGTTACCTGCTGGGCCGCGAACAGAACAAGGAATTCACGCCATGACCCGTACTTATCGCCTGGCAGGTTCAATCGTCCTGGCTGCCAGTCTGAGCCTGCTTAGCGCCTGTTCGATATTGCCCAAGCCCGAGCAGGTTGACGTGTATTGGCTGCCCTATGCCCAGGCGCCGCTCGCCGCCAGCCGTGGCGCGCCGGTTAACTGGTCGCTGCGACTCGAAAAACCGATGGCCAGCAACGCGCTGAACAGCCAGAACATTGCGGTGGTGCCCGAGGGCAATCTGATCAGCAATTACAAAGGCGCACGCTGGAGCGATCCGGCGCCTGTACTGCTGCGCAATCGCTTGCTCGATGCGTTCTTGCAGGATGGCCGGATTCAGGGGCTGAGCACCGACGACAGCAACCTGCAGGCCGATTACGAGTTAGGCGGAGAGTTACTGGCGTTCCAGACCCGCTATAACGGTAAAAGCCCCGAGGTGCTGATTCAGTACAACGCCCGGCTGGTGCGCAGCAGCGATCAGCGGGTGCTGGCGTCCAGGCGCTTTGAAGCACGCCAGCCACTGAGCAATCCGATGGTGCCGGGGGTTGTTGCAGGTTTTGGCCAGGCCGCTGACACGCTGATGCCGCAAGTGGTGCAGTGGGTGATGCAGCAAGGGCAGGCGCAACGCTGAGCCCTTTATCGCTGGCAAGCCGGCCCCCACAACACCTGTGGAAGCCGGCTTGCCAGCGATAGTTTGAGGATTAACCGAAGAACCAGTAGCACACCGCGATCGCTGCCACTACGCCCGAAAACTCGGCGAGCAAGGCACAACCCACCGCATGGCGGGCACGCTGGATGCCCACGGCGCCGAAGTAAACGGCCAGCACATAAAAGGTGGTTTCAGTACTGCCCTGCACCGTCGCGGCGACCAGCGCCGGAAAGCTGTCCACCCCTTGGGTCTGCATGGTTTCGATCAACAGGGCCCGCGCCGCACTGCCCGAGAACGGCTTGACCATTGCCGTCGGCAACGCATCGACAAAGCGCGTATCCATGCCCAGCCACTCGACCACATGGCGAATTCCGTCTAGGCCGAAATCCAGCGCACCAGAAGCCCGCAACACGCCCACCGCACACAGCATGGCCACCAGATAGGGCAGCAGGTTCTTGGCAACATCGAAGCCCTCTTTGGCCCCTTCGACGAACGCCTCGTATACCTTGACCTTGCGCAGCGCGCCAATCACCAGAAACAGCATGATCAGCCCGAACAGCGTCAGATTGCCGAGGATCGAGGACAAACTCGCCAGCGCTGCAGCCGACAGGCTCGCCAGCAACGCCATGAACGCGCCCAGAATCAACGCCCCGGGTACCAGATAGGCCAGTACCACCGGGTCCCACAGTCGCAAGCGCTGCATGAAGGCCACCGAGAGTAGGCCTACCAGCGTCGAGGCGCTGGTCGCCAGCAGGATCGGCAGGAACACCAGGGTAGGGTCGGCTGCGCCCTGCTGAGCGCGATACATGAAGATCGTCACCGGCAACAGGGTCAGGGACGAGGCGTTGAGCACCAAAAACAGAATTTGCGCATTGCTCGCGCTGGTCGGGCTTGGATTGAGTTCTTGCAGTGCCCGCATGGCCTTGAGGCCAATGGGCGTGGCGGCATTGTCCAGGCCCAGGCCGTTGGCCGCGAAGTTCAAGGTGATAAACCCCAGTGCCGGATGCCCGGGCGGCACTTCGGGCATCAGGCGCTTGAACAGCGGCCCCAGCGCCCTGCCCAGCCAGTCGACGATGCCGGCTTTTTCAGCGATGCGCAGGAATCCCAGCCACAGGGTCAAGGTGCCGAACAACAGAATCATCACCTCGACCGACAGCTTGGCCATGGCAAAGATACTTTCCACCATGGCCGCAAAGATCCCGGCATTGCCGCCCACCAGCCACTGAACAAGCGCCGATACCGTAGCGACCACGAAAAAGCTGAGCCATAGGCCGTTGAGCATCGAGTGAACTCCTGGAAGATACGCCGAATGATAGCGGCCAGACCGCAGAAACAACAAACCCCGGACAAGTCCGGGGTTTGTGCGGGTGCAGCTGCCGAGGGACGATTATTCGCCTTTTGGCAGGGCTTCCTTGCTGCGCCAGTGCGGCAGCGAGTTCCAGTAGCGCTCGCCCTTGGCGTCGTCGTACATACCTTCCCAGCGCGAAATAACCAGTACCGCCAGGGCGTTACCAATCACGTTCAGGGCGGTACGGGCCATGTCCATCACACGGTCGACACCGGCGATAAAGGCCAGGCCTTCAAGCGGGATGCCCACGCTGCCCAGAGTGGCCAGCAGCACTACGAAGGACACGCCCGGTACACCGGCGATGCCTTTGGAGGTAACCATCAGGGTCAGTACCAGCAGCAGTTGTTGGCTGATCGACAGGTCGATGCCGTACAGCTGCGCGATAAATATCGCCGCGATACTTTGATACAGCGTCGAGCCGTCCAGGTTGAAGGAGTAGCCGGTCGGTACCACGAAGCTGCAAATGGCTTTCGGCGCGCCGTAGGCTTCCATCTTCTCGATCACGCGCGGCAGCACGGTTTCGGAGCTGGCGGTGGAGTAAGCCAGGACCAGCTCATCCTTGAAGATGCGCATCAACCTGATTACCGAGAAGCCAAACAGCTTGGCGATGAGGCCCAGCACGGCAAAGGCGAAGAACAGAATGGCGGCGTAAACCAGCAATACCAGTTTGGCCAGCGGCACCAGAGAGGCAAAACCGAAGTTGGCAACGGTCACGGCGATCAGCGCAAACACACCGATTGGCGCGTAGTTCATGATCATGTGAGTCACTTTGAACATCGACTCGGACACGCCCTGGAAGGTTTTCACCAGCGGGTCGCGCAGTTCGGCATTCAGGCTCGACAAGCCGAGGCCGAAGAGTACCGAGAAGAAGATGATCGGCAGCATCTCACCGCGAGCCATGGCTGCGAAGATGTTCGACGGAATCAGGTTGAGGATGGTTTCAATGAACGCATGCTCGTGGGTCACTTCAGCAGCAGTGGCCTGATACTTGGAAATATCGACCGTGCCCAGCGTGCTCATGTCGATCCCGGCGCCCGGGTGGAACACGTTGGCCAGCACCAGACCGACCAGAATCGCGATGGTGGTCACCACCTCGAAGTAAAGAATGGTTTTAAGACCGATGCGACCCAGCTTCTTCGCATCACCCACGCCTGCAATCCCGACAACCAGTGAGGAAATCACGATTGGGATCACGATCATCTTGATCAGACGGATAAAGATATCGCCGGCAGGTTGCAGAACGTTGCTGATCCACCAGGCTTTTTCGGCACTGAAGTGGTTGAGCAGCGCGCCGATTGCAATCCCGAGGACCAGACCGATTAGGATCTGCCAGGCGAGGCTAAGTTTTGCCTTCTTCATGTCATTACCCTTACTTCAAGTGGACTCGGGTGAAGGCTTTGACCAGAGCGCTCAAAGCGCAAAAATCGAAAGCCTGCACCCCCGTAGAAGGTCGCCCAAATCGAACCGGACAGGCTCTTTGGCAGGCGAAAAAAGGCGCAACTATTCCCATGCCGGAGTAAACCGTCTAATGCCGTAAACGCCTACCCCATGCCGAATCGGCATGGGTTTTGTCCGACAAGACTTCATGAACATGGGCTGAGGAAAGCTAAGAATAGACGACATAAGTGCCGCACACCGGCTGTTTCAAGGTCTTTTGTGGCCGTAAATAGCGACGAAAAATCGTCAAACAATTAAGAAATATCCCATTGCATTAATCGGGAATTCTGAAGAAAAGATTTTGTATCCGGTCGATATACGGTCGGGGTTCAGAGGTTGTTCCTGCCCCGTCGATACTTTGCAAAATAATGAGAACAGACAATGCATTAGCTATGTCTGCAGCGACCCTGCAGACACAAAAAAGCCCAGAGAAAACCTGGGCTGTCGTGTCTGAAAAAGCGAACCTGCTCCCGAAAAATCAAAGAGCCGTGCCCCTCAGTACCAATTCGGGTCTTTCTTTAACTGCTCTTTAAGCATGGCCTGTACACCTTCGTCCGGCTGACCCAAAAAGCGGTAGTCGGCGTGACGTGTCGGGGATTTGTCTGCAGGCAGACCGGCCGGCACCTCAACCAACATTGCATAAGCGTGTTTCTTGTCAAAACTGACGGCGACAATCAGGCGCCCGGTCGTGCAGGTATCGGCGGTTTCACATAAAGGACCGACCAGATACTTGTCGCCATTTTCAGTCACGGCATTCATTTGCTCGGCCGCACCGGAGAGGTTCATCACCCACTCGGGCAAACGCTCCTCCTTCTTCACCACCTGTTGCCAGGCCTCACGGTAGTCAGGATCGCTGAGTAACTGGTTAGCGTGCGACTGGCCATCGTTTGCGGCCAGGGCCATGGCACTGCTGCCCACCAACAGGGCAGCGGCCAATGCCTTCAGGGATCGGCTAAGCATGATCAACCTTTACCACGACGGCCAAAGATGAAGGACACCACAAACATCACCAGGAATACGACAAAGAGAATCTTGGCAATGCCGGTCGCGGTGCCCGCTATACCACCAAAGCCCAGTACAGCAGCGATGATGGCGATGATCAGGAAGGTAACTGCCCAACTCAACATGGTGTTTCTCCTTATTACTGTGGGAATAGCCTAATACCAATGGTGCATTCCGATGCCAGCAAGGGCCTCAAAACTGTGAACACTTAAAACACCCAACGTTCCGGTGCAGGTTGCGAATTAGCTGTTTGCGTCTCTTCGGCGGCGGTCAGTGCATAACTGTCCGCGGCAGTGACTCGCGCATCCAGTGCACTCGACTTGATCGTACTGAAGTGGTGTTGCTGATAGGCCACAACAGGCAAGGGCGCGGCCACAGGCTGCGACGCTTGCTCCCAGCGAACCAGTTGCTGACCACCGATAAGGGTCACCACCAAAGCAAGGCTGGCGAACAGACCCTGCTGCAGGTGCAGTGGCGAAATATGAAAGCTGGCGAAACCTTGGCGATGCATGCTCAAACTCCTGCCACTCGGTGGTCAATTCAGGGAATGGTCCGCCAGTCATGACTGATCTGTACGGCGTCTATACCTGAGTTATTGCAGGCTGCATGCCAGCTTTTATAAAATAAATAAATCCTTATAAATCAACGAGTTAAACGCTTTAAAAAGACAGTTGTGCGCGCATCCTGCACGATGCTGCCGAGACTGTCGTGCGTTCTGCACGATCTGTGTAGAGCCCTGAAGGCTTGTGTGAGGCACAGAGGCACCAATGAGCACTCACCTGCTGCGTCCATTCAGGTTTAAAAGCTTCTAAATCATCTAGTTAGGCAATGCAGCCAAAGGCCTTCCCTGCTAGCCTCTTAAAAAATCGTGAAAAAATCATGCAACTTGCCCGATTATTCCGACACTAACCATGAACACTCATAGAGGAAGGCAGGAAATGGATACAGCCAAAGAGCACCAGGGCCGCATTCTGCTGGTGGACGACGAGTCCGCCATCCTGCGTACATTTCGCTATTGCCTCGAAGACGAGGGTTACACCGTTGCCACCGCCAACAGTGCGGCACAAGCCGATGCGCTGCTGCAGCGGCAAGTATTCGACCTGTGTTTTCTGGATTTGCGTCTGGGTGAAGACAATGGCCTGGATGTCCTGGCCCATATGCGCATTCAGGCGCCATGGATGCGGGTCGTGATAGTGACTGCCCACTCGGCTGTGGACACCGCCGTGGATGCCATTCAGGCAGGCGCCGCCGATTATCTGGTGAAACCCTGCAGCCCTGATCAGTTGCGTCTGGCCACCGCCAAACAATTGGAAGTACGCCAGCTTTCCGCCCGCCTCGAAGCCCTGGAAGGTGAAATTCGCAAGCCTAAAGACGGGCTCGACTCTCACAGCCCGGCCATGATGGCGGTGCTGGAAACCGCGCGCCAGGTAGCAGGCACCGATGCCAACATCTTGATTCTCGGTGAATCCGGCACCGGTAAAGGCGAACTGGCCCAAGCCATCCATGGCTGGAGCAAACGGGCCAAGAAATCCTGTGTAACCATCAACTGCCCGTCGCTGACAGCCGAGTTGATGGAGAGCGAACTGTTCGGCCACACCCGCGGCGCCTTCACCGGCGCCAGTGAAAGCACACTGGGCCGGGTCAACCAGGCAGATGGCGGTACATTGTTTCTCGATGAGATCGGCGACTTCCCCCTGACATTGCAGCCAAAACTGCTGCGCTTCATTCAGGACAAGGCCTACGAGCGGGTAGGCGACCCCGTGACCCGGCGCGCTGATGTGCGCATCCTGGCGGCCACCAACCTCAATCTTGAAGACATGGTTCGCGACGGGCGCTTTCGTGAAGACCTGCTCTACCGCCTGAACGTCATCACCCTGCACCTGCCGCCGCTACGCGAGCGCAGTGAAGACATTCTGACCCTGGCCGATCGCTTTCTGGCCCGCTTCGTTAAAGAGTACGCTCGCCCTGCCCGGGGCTTCAGCGAAGAAGCCCGACTGGCGCTGGCCAATTACCGCTGGCCCGGCAACATTCGCGAGCTGCGCAACGTGGTTGAACGTGCGAGCATCATTTGCCCGCAGGAAGTGGTTGAAGTCAGCCATCTGGGCATGGCCGAGCAAACCACGCCGAACACTCCGCGCATTGGTGCGGCACTGAGTCTCGACCAGCTGGAAAAAGCCCACATCGGTGCGGTACTGGCCACGAGTGAAACCCTGGACCAGGCAGCAAAAACCCTGGGCATCGACGCTTCGACACTCTATCGCAAGCGCAAGCAGTACAACTTGTGAGCCGCATACGATGAAACTTGCGATCAAGCTGCGAACCCGGCTGTTTCTAAGCATTTCTGCACTGATTACGGTGGCGCTGCTCGGGCTCCTGCTTGGCGTCGTCAGTGTGATGCAAATGGCCAAGACCCAGGAGGCGCTGATCCGCAATAACTTCATCACCCTCGATCTGGGCCTGAAGCTGCGTCAAAGCCTGGGTGACCAGCTGATTCTGCTGCTGCGTGATCAGCAAGACCCCAAGGCGCTGCAAGCATCAACCCGGGAATACCTGAAACTGCTCGACGAGGGCATCGAGCATGAGCGCAAAAACAATCTGCACAGCGGCTTTACCCAGGCCCGCACGGACTACGAAAGCTTCCTCAAAGCCCTCAACCCGGCTCAACCCAACACCCCTGACCTGAGTACTGACAACGAGCTGAGGAACCGCTTCAACCTGTTGCGCAACGGCCTGATTACCGAGCACCGCAAGGCCCTCGAAAACATCTATAGCGCCCAGGCCTCCGCCCGGGACCGGGCCCTGATCATTGCCTTGCTTCTGGGCCTGGTAGGGCTTGCGGTACTGACCATAGGTTTTATTACCGCCCACGGCATTGCCCGACGTTTTGGCGCGCCGATCGAAGCATTGGCCAAAGCCGCCGACAATATAGGCAAAGGCAACTTCGAGGTGGTGCTGCCACTCTCCTCGGCCACCGAGATGAACCTGCTGACCCGGCGTTTCGGGATCATGGCCGAAGCACTGCGCCAACATCAGGCAACCAATGTCGACGAACTGCTGGCGGGCCAGCAACGGCTTCAGGCGGTGCTCGACAGTATTGACGACGGGTTGCTGATGATTGATCAGCAAGGCCGCCTCGAGCATCTGAATCCGGTCGCGCAACGCCAGTTGGGCTGGGATCAGAGCCGCCTCAGTCAGCCGCTGGGCGAGGCGTTGATGCGCCCGGAGCTCGATCAGCAATTGCTCACGGTCTTGCGTGGCGGCAACCTGGAACGAGCCCCGGAAGACTTGAGCGTCGATATAGAGGGTGAAAAACGCCTGTTGACCTACAGCCTGACCCCGGTCAGCCAGCCCAAAGGACCGATTCTTGGTGCTGTGATGGTGTTGCATGATGTCACCGAGCAGCGGGCCTTTGAACGGGTACGCAGCGAGTTCGTACTGCGTGCCTCACACGAATTGCGCACCCCGGTCACCGGTATGCATATGGCCTTTGGCTTGTTTATGGAGCGGGCGCGTTTTGATCCGCAGTCCCGTGAAACCGACCTGCTCAACACCGTCAATGAAGAAATGCAGCGGCTGATGCAGTTGATCAATGACCTGCTGAATTTTTCCCGCTATCAAAATGGCATGCAAAAGCTGACGCTGGCCCCCTGCGACCTCCCGGACATGCTCGAAGACGCCCGGACCCGCTTCGCGGCCCGCGCGGCAGCCAAGGGGATCGAGTTGCAGGTCGACCTGCAGCCACCGCTACCGGTGTTGAATGCCGACCAGCCACAGCTCGAACGGGTCATTGATAACCTGCTGGACAATGCCTTGCGCCACACGGCCAGCGGCGGGCAGATTCGCCTGCAGGCGCGGCGGCATGGCGAGCGGGTGATCATCAGTATTGAAGACAATGGCGAAGGCATTGCCTATGGCCAACAAGGGCGGATTTTCGAGCCCTTCGTGCAGGTAGGTCGCAAAAAAGGCGGCGCCGGCCTGGGGCTGGCGCTGTGCAAGGAAATCGTCCAGCTCCACGGCGGGCGGATCGGCGTCTACTCACGCCCTGGCCAGGGCACCCAGTTCTACATGGCCCTGCCGCTGTTATAGCGCTCGCGCGGTCATCGCTTTGCCTGGGTGTTCAGCACTTTCAAAATGGCCGCGCTTTCGGCATCGGGCGTGCCATCAAACAGCGCTGGCCGGAAATGCATCTGGAAGGCCGCCAGTACGTGGCGAGTGGCAACGTCCAGCTCACCGGTCTGCGGGGTCTCGTAGCCCAACAGGGCCAACTGCTGCTGAAACCAGCCAATACTTGGCAGTGCGTTGGCAAACAGGGCCTGCTCCCGGGCTACGGCCTGGGCCTGCGGCCAGACTCCAAAGCCGGCTTCGGCCAGGCGCTTCCAGGGAAACAGCGGCCCCGGATCAAGCTTGCGCAACGGCGCTATGTCACTGTGACCAATGATGTTGTGCGGATCGATTTTGTAGCGTGTCGTGATGTCTTTAAGCAGGGCGATCACCGACTGGATCTGACCTTCAGTGTAGGGATACCAGACCCGCCCGTTGGGCGTATCGCGGAAACCCTTGTTGACGATTTCAATGCCGATGGAACTGGAGTTGAGCCAGGTGCGGCCGTTCCACTGACTTTCACCGGCGTGCCAGGCCCGCTGGTTTTCGTCCACCAGCTTGTAAATGGTTGGCGGGGTATCACCAATCAGATAGTGGCTGCTCACCGGCCCGCTGGTCAGCAATTGCAGTGAACGCTCAAGGGAGGTCGAGGTGTAGTGAAGGACCACAAACTGCACGCGGCTGTCGTGGTTGGCCGAAGGATGGCTGGTATCCATGCGGGGACCGCTGGCACAACCCGCCAGCAGGGCAATAAAGACTAGAAGCGCGGAAAATTTCATGGGCAGACACAACACAGTAAAATGTTAATACACCAGCATACCTTACTGGCTGCGGATGCATCTGAACCTGAGCCCTCAGACCTTCAGAGCAGCTCCTGAAGGTCGGACTCAATGCGATTTCGCCCGTTATGCTTGGCCCGATACAGGGCTTCGTCTGCACGCTTGAGTACAGACTCGCTGCGGTCACCCGCCTTGAACGCCGAGACCCCGATGGAGGCGGTGATGGTTACCGGCTCGCCCCTGAAGTGGAACGGACAGTCGGCAATGGCCAGTCGCAGTTTTTCGAGCAGCGCCAGGCCCATGGCCGGCGTAGCGTCAGGGATCAACAGGACAAACTCTTCACCGCCGAACCGGGCGATAAAATCACCCGGGCGCAGTTGCCTGCGGAGTTGATTGGCAATGATCTTGAGCACTTTGTCGCCTGCCAGATGCCCATAACCATCATTGATCCGCTTGAAATGGTCGAGATCGAGCATGGCGATCAACAACGAGTTGCCCTGTGTTTGCCAGCGTGCGACTGCAAATGCCAGCCGCTCGCCCCAGGCCGCCCGATTGGGCAAACCGGTCAGGGGATCGAGCAGGGCTTTTTGCCGCTGCTCTTCCTGGTGCTCGCGAAAGTCCTGGGCCTGCTGCTCCATTTGCACCACCCGCTCGGCCAATGCTTGCAGGTGTGCTGCGACGTCTTGCTCGCGCGCATCACGCTGCTGCTGGTGTTGATCCAGCGTGCCCAGCAGGCCTTCCAGGCGATTTTCCAGAATGTGTTTGAGACTGCTCAGGTCAACCGCGCCCTGAACGCTGTTTTGCAGCCCGTCGACCTGTTCGCGCAATTGATTGTTCAAGTCAGCCGCGGCAGATCGACCTTCAGTGTGCCCTTCACTGGCCGCCTGAAGGCTGTTCTGGAATGACTCGAGCCGCTCGTTGAGCTGTTTTAGATACGCCTCGAACTCATGCTGGTCACTGTCAGTGACGGCCAGCATCAAGACTGCAAGATCGTCGAGGATCGGTAGTAACTCGTACCAGTTGAGCCCTTTTTCAAGACGAGCTTTCATGGCTTCGGCTTGCGGGCGGTGATGCTCCGGCAACGACAGGTCACTTAGCAGACCCAGCAGGGTTGACTCGATATGCGCCGCCACCGAGCTGTATGAGGGCTCCGGGCTTTCAGGCAGTGCATAGACGGTATCAGGCTCCGGCGGCGCAGCCGGAATCGGGTCTACCGATTCAGGCAGTTCAGCACTGTCGTCAGGTTCAAGGGTGAGCGACTCGACCGGCGCCTCAGGCAGACTGTTCTCTGCATCGACCAGAGCCACCACCGACTCCAGGGCACCGCAGAGAGCTTGTTCTTCCGGCTCATCGGCTGCGGGCACTTCGAGTACGGCAAGGGGCTGTTCAGGCGCCTTTTGAGCGTACTCAGGCAAGGACTGCGCGTGCTCCATTGGCGCCGGTTGCGGCTGCTCAGACACCGGCGGCTGGCTCTCAGCCTGTGGCAACACCGGCGCTGCAGGCAACTTGGCAACCATCGGCTGCAGCATGACTGGCGGTGCCGTGGCTTGTGCTGCAGGTACCGCAACGACTTCGGGCTGGGTTTTGTCTGGGTCTTGAGCGCCGAACAGACGCTGTAACAAGCCCGGTTTGGACGATTCCGGTGCCTGGCGTTGCGGCGCCAGGGCAAGCCCCTGCAAGTTACTCAACTCGTCCAGCAACAGCGGTATCTCACGGGCCTGGCCAGCCCGGCTGTCGAGCTGCCTGGCAAATGCCTTGAGCGGCTTGCTGACTTCACGGGGCAACGGCAACGCCTGCAGTTGAGTGACCAGGGTATTAAGCGCAGTACTGATTTGCGCAACCCGGGTTTCGCGGCGTTGTTCGGAGTCGAGTACGGCTTTTTCGAGACGGGGCAGCAAGGTCGCCAATGCCGCGTCCATCTCGTCAGTACGTACCGCTTCGCGCATTTCCTTCATGCATTGATCAACGGTGCGGTCTGTCCCTTCCGCCGCCAGGGTACTGCGCACCAGGCCCCTGCGCAGCAGGTCGAGCCGCGCATTCCAGCGCCGCTCAAGTTTGTCTTGGCGCTCGATGCTTAAAAGATACTTCTCTTTCCAGCGATTGGCGTCGTCGGAGCTCATGAAGGCGAGCCGCTCAACATCGGCAGTGAATCGCTGCCCACCATTCCCGGCAAACGGATTTCAACTGCCACCGGCAAATGGTCAGAGATAGGCTGGTCCAGCACCTGCACACGCTCAAGGGTCAGGCTGGGGCTGAGCAAAATATGATCAAGACAGCGCTGCGGGCGCCAACTGGGGAAAGTGGCTTGCATTTGTGGCGCCAGCAAACCGAGGTCACGCAGGGGCGAGGTCTGGAGCAGATCGGTGGCATTGGTGTTCATGTCGCCCATCAGCACCTGGTGCTGATAACCGCTAACCAGCTCGCGAATGTAGGCCAGTTGCAGGTTTCGTACTTTAGTCCCCAGCGCCAGGTGCATGACCACGACGGCCAGCGCATCAGGGCCGGTACCAAAGCGCACTAAAATCGCGCCACGACCCGAAGGGCCGGGCAAGGGATGATCTTCAATCGCCGTAGGACGCAAGCGGCTGAGCACGCCATTGCTATGCTGCGCCAGTCGCCCCAGATTGCGATTGAGCTGTTGATACCAGTAAGGGAATTCGCCCTGTTGGGCCAGGTACTTGACCTGATTGATGTAGCCGGATCGGTGGCTACCACCATCAGCTTCCTGCAACGCGACCAGATCAAAGTCGCTCAACAAGTCGCCAATCTTGTCCAGGTTACCGGCCCGCCCTTTGTGTGGCAGTACATGCTGCCAACTGCGGGTCAGGTAATGACGATAACTTTGAGTGCTGTTGCCGACCTGGATATTGAAACTTAGCAGCCGCAAACGCCGATCATCCGGCAGCCCGCAGGTAGCCAGATGATCCTCGTTGACCTGCGGTTCATGCAGGCCAACGATGCGTTTGCTTTTCCAGCCGCGCACGGCAAGGCCCCCTGTTACTTGGCGGCCCGCTCTTTGGCGATCAGTTGATCGGCCACGTTGAGTGCCTGTTCCGGGCCACCGGCAGTACCCAGATCGAATCGGTACTTGCCATCCACGACCATGGTCGGAACGCCGGAGATTTGATAGGCCTTGGCTTTATCTTTGGCCTTCTGGACCGCACCGGCAACGGCGAAGGAGTTGTAGGTGCTCAGGAACTTGTCTTTATCCACGCCTTGAGCCGCCAGGAATTCAGCCATTTCTTCCGGAGTTTTCAGCAGGTTCCCGGACTTGTCGTTCAGGGAAGCCTTGTGGATGGTTTCAAAGACCGCTTTATGAACCTTGTCTTCTACCCCCATGGCTTCGAGGGTGAGGAACAGTTGACCGTGAACGTCCCAGATGCCGCCAAACATGGCCGGGATGCGGACAAAGTTAACGTCTGCCGGCAGCTTCTCAACCCATGGATTGATGGTCGGTTCGAACGCGAAGCAATGCGGGCAGCCGTACCAGAACAACTCAACCACTTCGATCTTGCCGGGCACTGCAACCGGAACAGCGTTGGACAATTCGACGTAGGTCTTACCGGCTTCAAGCGGTACATCGGCAGCTTGAGCGGTCATGCCAAACAGACTGGCACTGACGAGAGCGGCGCTGAGAATCAGATTACGCATGCTTTACTCCTGGGCAAATAAGGTCGCTTCAACGTGACCTGTCTTCAGACAGGTCCGTTCTGGCTTGAGTTCGGTAGTGTAGCGGCAGATGCTACGAAAAAGGGCAGCCGAAGCTGCCCTTTCAGGTTCACAGTCAAGGATTAAACGATCGTTAACACGGCCGAAGGCTTGCATCCCGGCCTGATCGACCCTTAGTGCAGACCCTGTATGTAGCTGGCCAGTGCCTTGATGTCCTTGTTGCTCAACTTCGCAGCAATACCGCGCATGATCATCGAGTCACCGTCGTTGGTGCGCTCGCCTTCGCGGAAGTCGGTAAGTTGTTTCTCGATGTAGCTGGCGTGCTGGCCACCCAGGTGCGGGAAGCCGGCGGCAGCATTGCCCTGGCCGTCCGGGGAGTGGCAACCGGTGCACGCAGGCATGCCTTTTTGCAGGTCGCCACCACGGAACAGGGCTTCGCCACGGGCAACCAGCGCCGGGTCAGCAGCACCCACCGAGTTTTTCTGACTGGAGTAATAGGCCGCGATATCCGCGAGATCCTGATCGTTCAGGTTGGTCAGCAAACCGGTCATTTCCAGAACCTGGCGCTTGCCGTCCTTGATTTCGTGCAGCTGCTTGAGCAGGTAACGGTCACCTTGCCCGGCCAGCTTGGGGAAGTTTGGCGCCATGCTATTGCCGTCCGGACCGTGACACGCGCCACATACAGCGGTTTTTGCCTGACCTGCAGCAGCATCGCCGACAACGGCGGTGGCTGCAGCCTGGGCAATACCGGCGACGCCCAAGGTCAACAGCAGACTCACGAGTAATTTGTTCATCAGCTAATCCAACTACGGCTAAGGGTTAAAGAGTTATGGGCCGGGCTTACTCGTTCACCCAAAGGATGGTTGACCGGTAATCCTCGACACTGCAGTCCATGCACAAACCACGCGGCGGCATCGCCTTGAAACCCTGGGTCACGTGTTGCACCAGCGCTTCCATATCATCCTGTCCTTGGCCTTGAGGCTTCCCGATCACCGGATTTCGGTGCTACGGGCAGTTGACCAGCTGGCAGACAATACAAACGCGGTTGTACACGGCTTCCGGATCCTGTGTAGCCTGAGTGCTGTTAAAGTGGCATCAAGATACCGGCAGCTAGCAGCCATTTCGTCATAAAACGACCTTTTCAGGGTTGGGAGCTTGCTGCGTTCTAATGCGCAACCTAGGTTTATCGCTCCCGTGTTCTTCATCCTACGCTGGGACAAAGCGCACACAAAATCTGCGGCATTATATACTGGCGCCACTGAAACGGAAACGACACGCTCGCCGCGTCCATTCCTGACGCCGCTCACATCGGAAATCCCATGCAACTCAAGAACCCCATTCTCGGTCTGTGCCAACAGGCTACCTTCATGCTCAGCGCCGCCAAAGTTGATCAATGCCCCGACGACGAAGGCTTTGAAGTCGCGTTTGCCGGGCGCTCCAACGCCGGCAAGTCCAGCGCACTCAACACTTTGACCCATGCCAGCCTGGCGCGCACCTCGAAAACTCCGGGGCGCACACAGCTGCTGAACTTCTTCCAGCTGGACGAAGAACGTCGCCTGGTCGACCTGCCGGGTTATGGTTATGCCAAGGTGCCAATCCCGCTGAAGCTGCATTGGCAGCGTCACCTGGAAGCCTATTTCGGCAGCCGTGAAAGCCTCAAAGGCGTGATTTTGATGATGGATATCCGTCATCCAATGACCGATTTCGACCTGTTGATGCTCGACTGGACCGTTTCGAGCGGCATGCCGATGCACATTTTGCTGACCAAAGCCGACAAACTGACGTACGGCGCAGCAAAAAATACCCTGCTCAAAATCCAGGCTGATATTCGCAAGCAGTGGGGCGATGCAGTGACCATCCAGTTGTTCTCCACCCCGAAACGCATGGGCCTGGAAGAGGCGTACACCGTGCTGGCACGCTGGATGGAACTGCCGAACAAAGGCGAAGAAGTGGTCGAGGCCAGCGAGTAAGAAATTCCAGGCAAAAAAAACCCCGGACTTCGTATTGGGGGAAGAAGTTCGGGGTTCAAGTACTGGAACGCTAGGGCGCGCTCCAGATATCTGCCAACACTTAACACAACATCAGGAGCTTTGAAGGGCTTCACCACCCATTCAGTAAATCTGAGTGGCGAAGGGCTGGTTAGTTCCAGAGGGCTAATAACCATTTGCAATAAACCCGGGTTTTCCCTGACTGACAGGCCCGCAATTTCACCTGCAGCCCCTTAGTGCGCCTCATCCCAATTGTTGCCCACACCCACTTCAACCAGCAGCGGCACATCGAGCTTCGCGGCTTCGCTCATGTGGATACGCACTTCATCGCGCACCTGATCCACCAGGTCTTCACGCACTTCAAGCACCAATTCATCGTGTACTTGCAGAATGACCCGGGCATCCAGGCCTGAAGCCGTCAGCCAGTTATCCACAGCCACCATGGCTTTCTTGATGATGTCCGCAGCAGTGCCCTGCATCGGGGCGTTAATTGCAGTCCGCTCTGCGCCTTTGCGCAGCGCCGGGTTTTTTGCATTGATGTCCGGCAAGTACAGGCGACGACCAAAGATGGTCTCTACATAGCCTTGCTCGGCCGCCTGGGTGCGGGTGCGCTCCATGTAATCCAGAACACCCGGGTAGCGGGCGAAATAGCGGTCGATGTAGGCCTGGGACTGTTTGCGGTCGACACCGATCTGCTTGGCCAGGCCGAACGCGCTCATGCCATAGATCAGGCCGAAGTTGATTGCCTTGGCGCTACGGCGCTGATCGACAGTGACATCACCCAGCTCGACGCCGAATACTTCGGCGGCAGTGGCGCTGTGCACGTCCAGGTTATTGCGGAAGGCGTGCAACAAGCCTTCATCCTTGGCCAGGTGGGCCATGATCCGCAGCTCGATTTGCGAGTAGTCCGCTGCCAGCAGTTTGTAGCCTTTAGGCGCCACAAACGCCTGACGAATCCGACGGCCTTCGGCAGTACGGATAGGAATGTTCTGCAAGTTTGGATCGCTGGAGGACAAACGTCCGGTCGCGGTAACAGCCTGGTGGTAAGACGTATGAATCCGGCCTGTACGAGGATTGATCTGCTCAGGCAGGCGATCGGTATAGGTGCTTTTCAGTTTGCTCATAGAGCGGTACTGCATCAGCACCTTGGGCAACGGGAAGTCCTGCTCGGCCAATTCAGCCAGCACCGCTTCAGCGGTCGAAGGCTGGCCCTTGGCGGTTTTGCTGATAATCGGCAAACCGAGCTTTTCGTACAGAATCACGCCTAATTGCTTGGGGGAGCTGAGGTTGAATTCTTCGCCGGCGATGGCGAACGCCTCACGTTCCAGCGCGACCAGCTTGTCACCCAGCTCAACGCTCTGAATACCCAGCAGGTTGGCGTCCACCAGCGCGCCCTGGCGCTCAATGCGCGCCAGTACAGGCACCAGCGGCATCTCAATGTCTGTCAGCACCTTGTTCAGGCTCGGGATCGCCAGCAGTTTTTCGTGCAGTGCCTGATGCAAACGCAGGGTCACGTCGGCATCTTCAGCGGCGTAAGGTCCGGCCTGCTCCAGCGAGATCTGGTCAAAGGTCAGTTGCTTCACGCCCTTGCCGGCAATGTCCTGGAAGCTGGTGGTGCTATGGCCCAGGTATTTCAGCGCCAGGCTGTCCATATCGTGACGCGTGGCAGTGGAGTCGAGCACATAGGATTCGAGCATGGTGTCAAAAGCGACGCCCTGCACCATGATCCCGCAGGCCTGATCACCACCGATGGCGCAGTTGGCCAGGATGTTCATGTCGAACTTAGCGTGCTGGCCCACTTTGGCTTTGGCCGGGTCTTCGAGCAGCGGTTTGAGGGCTCGTAATACCGAATCGCGATCCAGTTGCTCCGGCACGCCCATATAGGAGTGGGTCAGCGGAATGTAGGCCGCTTCGCCCGGCTTGACTGCAAACGACAGCCCCACCAACTGCGCCTGCTGCGCATCCAGGCCGGTGGTTTCAGTATCGAAAGCAATCAACTTGGCGTCGTTAAGCTTTTTCAGCCATACGTCAAAGCGCGCCTGATCCAGGATAGTTTCGTACTGCTGCTCTTCGGCAGGCGGCGCAGGCTCTTCATGAACAATGACCTGGCCGGCGCGCTTGGCATCGCGCTCCACCTCGGCAATCCAGCTTTTGAATTCCAGCTCGGTGTACAACTCGATCAGCTTTTCGCAATCTGGCTGCTTGAGGTGCAGGTCTTCAAGACCGATATCCAATGGCACATCAATTTTGATCGTGGCGAGCCGGTACGACAAAAACGCCATTTCCCGGTGTTCTTCGAGCTTGGCCGGGAGGTTTTTGGCGCCCCGGATCGGCAAGGTCGGCACGATATCGAGCTTCTCGTAGAGGTCGACCAGACCGCCGCCCACACCCACCAGCAAGCCGGATGCGGTCTTCGGACCAATGCCCGGAACCCCGGGAATGTTATCGGACGAGTCGCCCATCAGGGCCAGGTAATCGATGATCTGCTCGGGCGAAACGCCAAACTTCTCTTTCACACCCTCGATGTCCATCACGCTGCCGGTCATGGTATTGACCAGGGTGATGTGGCCATCGACCAGTTGCGCCATGTCCTTGTCGCCCGTCGAGATCACTACCGGGCGGTCTGCCGCCGCGCTGCTGCGGGCCAGCGTGCCGATGACATCGTCGGCCTCGACACCTTCGACGCACAGCAAAGGGAAACCCAGCGCGATAACGCTGGCGTGCAGGGGCTCGATCTGGACCCGCATGTCATCGGGCATGCTTGGGCGATTAGCCTTGTATTCGGCGAACATTTCATCGCGAAATGTTCCGCCCTTGGCATCGAAAACCACCGCAAACGGACTGTCCGGGTACTGTTTGCGCAGGCTTTTAAGCATGTTCAGCACGCCCTTCACGGCACCTGTCGGCAGCCCCTTGGACGTAGTCAGCGGCGGCAGCGCATGGAAGGCGCGGTACAGATATGAAGAACCGTCCACCAGGACGAGGGGAGCTTGGCTCATGAGCAGGATCAACCTTTTCGGCGAGTCCGGCGCTAGAATGTCCGGACCAATGACGACAAAGGGACAAGGTTATCATGCGCACACTAAATCGCCTGTTGCTGACCGGCTTGTTTGCATTCACTCCGCTGCTAACCTTCGCAGCCGATGAAGCAGTCACAGCTGACCCAGACGTAACCATTCGCACGGAAGGCGATAAAACGATCCAGGAATACCGTCAAAACGGTTTTCTCTATGCCATCAAGGTCACCCCAAAAGGAGCACCGCCGTACTTTTTAGTGCGCGCTGATGGTACTGATGCCAATTTCATCCGTTCCGACCAGCCGGATATGCTGATTCCATCGTGGAAAATCTTCGAATGGAAATAGCGTCTTAACTTTAATCGGCGCCGACTCAACGCGGCGCCCGTACTGGCAGTTTTAAACCATGTCTGTATTCACGCCCCTGACTCGCACCGAGTTGGAAACTTTTCTTGCGCCTTACGGGCTTGGCCGCCTGCTCGATTTCCAGGGGATTGCCGCTGGCAGCGAAAACACCAATTACTTCATCAGTCTGGAGCAGGGCGAATATGTCCTGACCCTGGTTGAGCGTGGCCCGATCAAAGAGATGCCGTTCTTCATCGAACTGCTCGATGTGCTGCACAGCGCAGAACTGCCGGTGCCTTTCGCCCTGCGTACCGTCGACGGCCAGGCCCTGCGTGAACTCAAGGGCAAACCGGCGCTGCTGCAACCGCGCCTGGCAGGCAAACATATTCGTGAAGCCAATGCCCAGCATTGCGCGCAGGTCGGCGAGCTGCTTGGTCACTTGCATGTGGCCACCCGCGACAAGGTGCTGGAGCGCAAGACTGACCGCGGGCTGGACTGGATGCTGGCAGAAGGGCCTGCACTAATGGCCGATCTGTCACCTGAGGCGGCGCAATTGCTGCAAAACGCGTTGATTGAAATCAGCGCGCATAAAGAGCAGATCCTCGCGTTGCCCCGGGCCAACCTGCATGGCGACCTGTTCCGCGATAACGCCATGTTTGAAGGCACGCATCTGACTGGCCTGATCGACTTTTACAACGCGTGCTCAGGCCCGATGCTGTATGACGTTGCGATCGCCCTGAATGACTGGTGCGCTGACGAAGACGGCAAGATTGACGCCCCGCGCGCCCGCGCGTTACTCGGTGCCTATGCCGCACTGCGCCCGTTTACTGCAAGCGAAGCCCAATTGTGGCCGACGATGCTGCGGGTCGCATGCGTGCGCTTTTGGCTGTCGCGCCTGATCGCGGCCCATACCTTTGCCGGGCAAGACGTGCTGATTCACGATCCGGGCGAATTCGAACGCCGTCTGGCCGTGCACCAGACAGTGACAGTTCATCTGCCTTTTGCCCTGTAAGGCCGGAGCGAGCCTGCTGGCGAGCTGTGTGTAATTGAAATGCTCGCCAGCAGGCTCGCTCCTGCAGGCTCTATTGGTGCGGGGTTACAAGCTTTCCAGGCAGCCCGCCAGGTCATTGCCCAGCTTCTCCAGCAGTTGCTCATAGCCCTGCGCCGTCGCCGGGGTATAGCCGCCCAGGGCATCCAGCTCAGCCAACTTGACCGGCAAGCCGGCGGTCAGGGTGTCTGCCAGACGCGGACGCAAAGGCGGGTCACTGAATACGCAGGTCTTGCCCGCTTCCTGCAGACGCTTACGCATGGCGGCGACGTGCTGGGCCCCTGGCTGTACTTCTGCAGCCACGCTGAAAACACCCGCATGCTTTAGGCCGTAAGCGCTTTCGAAATAGTCGTAGCCCTCATGGAATACAAAGAACGGCTTGTCGGAAATCCCCGCCAGACGTGTTTTCAGGCGCGCATCCAGGGCGTCCAGACGCTGATTGAAAGCCGCCAGATTCGCTTGATACCGGGCAGCGTTGGCCGGGTCTTTCTGACTCAGGTCAGCCGCCATTTTGGCCGCGATCACACGGGCGTTGGCCGGGGCCAGCCACAGGTGCGCATCCAGCGTTCCAGGACGGTGATCGTGGTCGTGTTCGGCCGCATCTTCGGCATGGGAGTGGCTATCTTCGGAGAAATGACGAAGCTTAAGCTCAGGCAGCGTGTAGACCGCCACCGATGGCAAAGTGCGGGTTTTGATCACCCGCGGCATGAAACCTTCCATGTCCGGGCCAATCCAGTACAAAAGATCAGCCGACTGCACGCGCCGTACGTCGGAAGGACGCAGGGCATAGTTATGCGGCGAAGCATTGGGCGGCAAAAGCACCTCGGGATGGCCCACGCCGTCCTGCACAGCAGCCGCAATCAGCTGCAAGGGTTTGATGCTGGTCAACACGCTGACCTCGGCCCGGGCCGGGCCAATTAGGGCCAAACTGGCGGTTAGAGCAAGAAAAATAGAAAAAAGACGGGGCACGATGAGCACTCATGGTGGTTGAAACAGGTAACATAATAACGTCTCTCTCAAAAATCGTCGCCGCCCATGCCTATTACACCGCTTGCCAGTCGTCCCCATGACCACTCCCATTGTGTCCACAGCGCCCTTAGCGAAGCGGATGTGCTGTGCGCGCAAAAGGGTTTGCGCCTGACTGCACTGCGCCGCCGGGTGCTGGAACTGGTGTGGCAAAGTCACAAGCCGCTGGGCGCCTACGACATTCTGGCAGTACTCAGCGAGCAGGACGGCCGCCGGGCAGCGCCACCGACCGTCTATCGGGCGCTGGATTTTCTGCTGGAGAACGGCCTGGTGCATCGCATCGCCTCACTGAACGCCTTTATTGGTTGCAGCCACCCCGAGCACGCGCATCAGGGTCAGTTTTTGATCTGCCGCAACTGCCATGCCGCCATCGAACTCGAGCAAAAAACCATCAGCGACGCAATCATCAACAGTGCGCTGGATGTCGGCTTTACTGTCGAAGGCCAGACCGTCGAAGTGGTCGGTTTGTGTTCGGGTTGCCGGGAGGCCTGATGAGCGCTGCACTGATACGTTTGGACCGGGTCACCGTGACCTTCGCCGGGCAAGACGTGCTCGACAATATCGAGCTGAGTGTCGAGCCGGGCCAGATCGTCACCCTCATCGGCCCCAACGGCGCCGGCAAAACCACACTGGTCAAAGCCGTGCTCGGCCTGCTCAAGCCCACCAGTGGCAGCGTCTGGCGCAAACCCAGGTTGCGGGTCGGCTACATGCCGCAAAAACTGCACGTCGATCCGACATTGCCGCTCTCGGTTTTACGCTTTTTGCGTCTGGTGCCGGGCGTGGACAGGGCGCAAGCCCTTGCCGCGCTGAAAGAAGTCGGCGCCGAAAAGGTCATCGACAGCCCCGTGCAAAGTGTGTCCGGTGGCGAAATGCAGCGCGTACTGCTGGCCCGCGCCCTGCTGCGCAAACCGGAGTTGCTGGTGCTTGACGAGCCGGTACAGGGCGTCGATGTCGCTGGCCAGGCCGAGCTGTACAGCCTGATTACCCGCCTGCGCGACCGCCATGGCTGTGGCGTGCTGATGGTGTCCCACGATTTGCATCTGGTCATGAGCACCACCGACCAGGTGGTCTGCCTCAATCGCCATGTCTGCTGTTCGGGCCACCCGGAACAAGTCAGCAATGACCCGGCTTTCGTCGAACTGTTCGGCAAAAACGCACAGAGCCTGGCGATTTATCATCACCATCATGACCACGCCCATGACTTGCATGGTTCGGTGGTCAGCGAAGACGCCACAACGGCACCCGCCCACGTTCATGGAGAAGGCTGCAAGCATGGCTGATTTTCTGTTTTACGCCCTGCTGGCAGGTCTGGCCCTGGCGATCGTCGCCGGCCCCCTGGGCTCATTTGTGGTGTGGCGACGAATGGCCTATTTCGGCGACACGCTATCCCATGCGGCTTTGCTGGGGGTGGCGATGGGGTTCCTGCTGGATGTCAGCCCTACCATTGCCGTGACTGTCGGCTGTCTGCTGCTGGCAGTCCTGTTGGTCACCTTGCAACAGCGCCAGCCGTTGGCATCTGACACATTGCTCGGAATACTTGCACCCAGCACCTTGTCCCTCGGGCTGGTCGTACTAAGCTTCATGCATGAAGTACGAATCGACCTGATGGCTTATCTGTTTGGTGATCTGCTGGCCATCAGCCCCAACGATTTGATGTGGATCATGGGCGGTAGCGCTGTGGTTCTGGCATTGCTGGTGGCGCTGTGGCGGCCGCTGCTGGCGATCACCGTGCATGAAGAGCTGGCCACTGTTGAAGGCTTGCCGGTAGCGGCGTTGCGCATGATGCTGATGCTGTTGATCGCAATTGTTATTGCCGTAGCAATGAAGATTGTCGGCGTGTTATTGATCACGTCCTTGCTGATCATCCCGGCAGCAGCTGCCCAGCGCCACGCCCGCTCTCCGGAGCAGATGGCCCTGGGTGCCAGTTTGCTGGGAATGCTGGCGGTGTGTGGTGGCCTGGCACTTTCATGGTTCAAAGACACGCCGGCGGGACCATCAATTGTGGTGTGTGCCGCGGCACTGTTTCTGCTGAGTTTTGTTCTGCCCCGTCGAGGGGTGTAGACTTGCTCGTTTTTTGCGCACTTAGAGAGCCGCAGGAATGAAGCTGTTCAACTCCCGTTACTTGCTCCTGGCCGCATTTTCCTTGCTGCTGGGCGCCTGCCAAAGCACACCCTCCGGCGACACACCTGTCCCGGATGCGCGCGCTACGGCCATCGCACAGCTGGAGCAAAACCTGGCCAGCAGCGAACTCGCGACCGCTGAAGATCAACTGGCTACCTTGCAGAAGCAAACGCCGGATGATCCACAATTGGTGCAATACCAGCGTCAACTGGCAGAAGCCTACTTGCAACGCAGTCAGATCGTGCTGCAAAAAGGTGATGTCAACGCTGCTGCCACGGCACTGAGCCGCGCCCGCGCCTTGATGCCCACGGCTCCAGCGCTGACCGGCGGTGTCAACAGTGCCATTGCCCATGCGCGCAAGGCCGAACTGGATAAAGCCGAAGCCGCACTCAAGGCTGCCGAGGCCAGACCACCGGCCAGGGTTATCGACCCTGCCGCAGAGAGCACCACAGTTACGCTTAACATCGAGGATATTGCGAAACTTCGCCATCAACTGAATCTGATCGCGCAAGATATCGTCAATTACCAGTGTGCTGTCAGCCTGCAGGTTCCGCGCACAGCGGACTTCCCATGGCTGTCCACGCTGATCAGCAAGCGGGTGAAAAAACTCGATCCGGCGTTCGATCTGAAAGTTGAACGTCAGATCATTCGCCATGTGCCTGCGCAAATAGTGCTGATCCCAAGTAAACCCTAGGTCCAGGCAAACCTGCAGCAAGCAGCTGGTTCGCAACAGGGTCATCTCTGACCCCATCGCGAACCAGCCAGCTGCTGCAGAGCCCTTCGTTTACGCCGGAACGGCTTTGGCCTTCGGCTCCCGGGCCCACACACGGTGCTGCCCGATCGCGGCAAAGAACGCCTTCAGATCCTTGCCATCCTTGATTGCCAGCAACCCCTCATCGGCCTGCAAATGCAGAACGTCCAGCAGCTGTCTGGCTTCGCCATGCAAGGCAATCGCCTTCAGGTGCTTATAGGCTTCGAGCAGGTAGTGCAACGCCACGCCATCGGTGCTCAAGGTTTTGATCGAAGCCGCGCCACCCGGCACGTACACCGCATCAAAGGCAACCGACGGCATGCCTTCCATGGATGCATCAACCGGCAGCAATTTGCCGTCTGCGGTTTTCACCGGCGCAGACGTAGGACCCAACAATTTGGCATGGGCGCCTTCACTCGCCAGCGCCTTTTTCAGAGCATCAATCGCTGCGCCATCAACCCCGTTGGCGGCAAGAATTGCCACTTTACGGGTTTTGATATTGCCCGGTAGCAGATTGGCCTGACTTAAGGCCGGGGAGCGGCTGACGCTGGTTTTGCGCTCCGCTTGCGTACCCGCCTTCGGTGCAGGCAAGCCCAGGTTCTCAGCCACCCGCCTGGCCAGCTCAAGGTCGATATTGGCCAGGATTTCATTCACCTGGCGCTCCCGGATGGGCACACGCTCGACCTTGCCCAATTCAAAACTGTAGGCCGCAATAATGTGTTCTTGCTCATGCTTGCTCATGCTGCGGAAAAACAGCCGGGCCTGGGAGAAGTGATCGCTGAACGACTCGCTGCGCTGACGAATCTTGTTGGCGTCGATGCGCTCGGGATAAGACTCAAACCCCCCGTCATGGGCTGCAGGCGGGGTTTCTTTCGGCCAGCCAGCGTCGATGGAGTTCGGCTCATAGGACGCCCGGCCTTTGTTGATGGTGCTACGGTGCTGCGCGTCACGCTGATTATTGTGAAACGGCGCGACGGGGCGATTGATCGGAATCTCGTGAAAGTTCGGCCCGCCCAGACGGCTGATTTGCGTATCGGTGTAGGAAAACAGCCGGCCCTGCAGCAACGGGTCATTGGAAAAGTCGATACCCGGCACGATATGACCCGGGCAAAAAGCCACTTGCTCGGTTTCCGCAAAAAAGTTGTCGGGGTTACGGTTGAGTACCATCTTGCCCAAAGGCGTAATCGGCACCAGTTCTTCGGGGATCAGCTTGGTCGGATCAAGAATATCGAAGTCGAATTTATGCTCGTCTTCCTCCGAAATGATCTGCACGCCGAATTCCCACTCAGGGTAATCGCCGGTTTCAATCGACTCCCACAGATCACGGCGGTGGTAATCGGTGTCTTTACCTGCCAGTTTTTGCGCTTCGTCCCACACCAGCGAGCAAGTACCCACACTCGGACGCCAGTGGAATTTGACGAAGCTGGATTTGCCTTCAGCGTTGATCAGACGGAACGTATGCACGCCGAACCCCTGCATGCTGCGCAGGCTTTTAGGAATGGCACGGTCAGACATCGCCCAAATAACCATGTGCGCAGATTCCGGCACCAGTGAGACGAAGTCCCAGAACGTGTCATGAGCTGAGCCGCCCGTAGGCATTTCGTTATGGGGCTCAGGTTTTACCGCGTGTACGAAATCCGGAAACTTGATCGCGTCCTGAATAAAAAACACCGGCATATTGTTGCCGACCAGATCGAAGTTGCCTTCATCGGTGAAAAATTTCACGGCAAAACCGCGCACATCACGCACGGTATCCCCGGAGCCGCGCGGGCCCTGGACGGTGGAGAAACGCACAAAAACCGGAGTTTTCTTACCCGGGTCCTGCAGGAAACCCGCCTTGGTCAGTGCGCTGTGGGATTTATAAGTCTGGAAGTAGCCGTGGGCGCCGGTACCTCGAGCATGAACAATGCGCTCTGGAATTCGCTCATGGTCAAAATGGGTGATCTTCTCGCGCATAATGAAGTCTTCGAGCAGCGAGGGGCCTCTGGCGCCGGCTTTCAGGGTGTTTTGATTGTCTGCAACCTTCACCCCCTGATTGGTCCGCAGAGCCTGATCGGTTGCGTCATCACGAAAAGTTTCGAGGCTATCGAGTTTGACGTTGGTGTTGCCACGATCCAAGGTGTCGGTGCCGGCCATCTGGCTCTTGTTGGAAGACGGTTTTTTGCTACTCATCAGACTAAACTCCTTGTTGGCGAAAGCCCTGTTGGCCGGGCTTCCTGGACTAATCTCCCGAGGCGGGTCCTAGTACTGACTTTTAGCGTTTACCGTCGTTCCTTAATTCAGACCATCAGTCGTCTTATTGCCAAATCAAAGGTCCCAGCGCAAATAAATGCTAAGAACCTCTATACGGACAGGCTAAAATGCGCGCCCGGCTAACCGCTGATCTTCTATTTTCGCGCCCCACAAGGTTCGCTACGTGATTGAGTTCCATAACGTTCATAAAACCTACCGGGTTTCCGGTAAGGACATTCCCGCGTTGCACTCCACCAGTCTGCGTGTCGAGAGCGGCCAGGTTTTCGGCCTGATTGGCCACTCCGGCGCGGGCAAAAGTACCCTGCTGCGCCTGATCAACCGCCTCGAAACCCCGAGTGGCGGGCAGATCATCGTCGACAACGAAGACGTGACGGCGATGGATGCCAACGGCCTGCGACGGTTTCGCCAGCAAGTCGGCATGATCTTCCAGCACTTCAACCTGCTGGCCTCCAAGACTGTGGCCGATAACGTGGCCATGCCCCTGACGCTGGCCGGTGAATTGTCCCGCAAGGACATCGATCTGCGGGTCGCCGAGTTGCTCGCGCGGGTAGGTCTGTCCGACCACGCCAAGAAATATCCGGCGCAACTGTCAGGCGGCCAAAAACAACGCGTAGGCATTGCCCGTGCACTGGCCACCAAACCCAAAGTGCTGCTGTGTGACGAAGCCACCAGTGCCCTGGACCCGCAAACCACGGCCTCGGTCTTGCAGTTGCTGGCTGAGATCAACCGCGAACTGAAGCTGACCATCGTCCTGATCACCCACGAGATGGATGTGATCCGTCGCGTGTGCGACCACGTAGCGGTGATGGATGCAGGCGTAATCGTCGAGCAAGGCCCGGTCGCCCAAGTGTTCCTGCACCCCAAGCACCCGACCACCAAGCGTTTTGTCCAGGAAGACGAGCAGATCGACGAAAGCGAGCAGCGCGACGACTTCGCCCATGTTCCTGGCCGTATCGTGCGCCTGACCTTCCAGGGCGAATCCACCTACGCACCTTTGCTGGGCACTGTCGCCCGTGAAACGGGGGTGGATTACAGCATCCTGGCCGGTCGTATCGATCGCATCAAAGACACCCCCTACGGGCAACTGACCCTCGCCATTACCGGTGGCGACATGGAAGCGGCTTTCGCCCGCTTCACTGCGGCTGACGTTCATATGGAGGTGCTGCGCTGATGGAATCCCTGTTGAGTTTCTTTTCCAACATTGACTGGTTCGAAATCTGGCTGGCAACCGGCGACACCATGATGATGCTCGGCGGCTCGCTGCTGTTCACCATCCTGCTTGGCCTGCCGCTGGGCGTACTGCTGTTTTTGTGCAGCCCGCGCCAACTGTTCGAGCAAAAGGCGGTATACGCCATATTGTCACTGGCGGTGAACATTCTGCGTTCGCTGCCATTCATCATTTTGTTGATTGTGATGATCCCGCTCACCGTTCTGATTACCGGAACCTCCCTGGGCGTAGCGGGCGCGATCCCGCCTCTGGTGGTCGGCGCTACGCCGTTCTTCGCCCGTCTGGTCGAGACCGCGCTGCGTGAAGTGGATCGCGGCATCATCGAAGCTACTCAGGCCATGGGCGCCAGCACACGTCAGATCATTACCAGCGCCTTGTTGCCTGAAGCGCGCCCCGGCATCTTTGCAGCGATTACCGTGACCGCCATTACGCTGGTGTCCTACACCGCCATGGCAGGTGTGGTCGGCGCCGGCGGCCTGGGTGATTTGGCGATCCGTTTCGGCTATCAGCGCTTCCAGACCGACGTGATGATTGTCACGGTGGTGCTGTTGCTGATTCTGGTGCAAATTCTGCAAACCGTTGGTGATCGGCTAGTGGTGCACTTTTCGCGCAAGTAAGCGCGACCTCTCGTTAATAAACGTAACCGCCAGCCCAGGGCTGGCAGGCACCTGAAGTCGGGTGTTCACAAGGAGTTGCTGAATGAAGAAGTTATTTGCTGCCGTGGCCGCTGTAGCCGCATTTTCCGCCCATGCGGGCGATCTGTCGGTCGCAGCCACACCGGTACCCCACGCCGAGATTCTGGAGTTCGTGAAACCGGCACTGGCCAAAGAGGGCGTGAACCTCAAGGTCAAGGTTTTCACCGACTACATCCAGCCAAACGTGCAGGTGGCCGAAAAACGTCTGGATGCCAACTTCTTCCAGCACCAGCCGTACCTGGACGAGTTCAACAAGGCCAAGGGGACAAACCTGGTCAGCGTTGCAGCCGTACACCTGGAGCCACTGGGTGCTTACTCCAGCAAGTACAAGAAGCTGGATGATCTGCCGAATGGGGCCACCGTGGTCATTCCGAACGACGCCACCAACGGCGGCCGTGCCCTGTTGTTGCTGGACAAGGCGGGCCTGATCAAGCTCAAGGACTCGAGCAACATCCTGTCGACGCCAAAAGACATCGAACAGAACGCCAAGAACCTGAAATTCCGCGAGCTGGAAGCAGCGACCATCCCCCGTGTTCTGACTCAAGTCGATCTGGCGTTGATCAACACCAACTACGCGCTGGAAGCCAAGCTGAACCCGGAAAAAGACGCCCTGGTCATTGAAGGCAGCGATTCGCCTTACGTGAACATTCTGGTCGCTCGCCCGGACGACAAAGACTCGGCTGATATGCAGAAGTTGGTTGCTGCCTTGCACAGCCCTGAAGTGAAAGCGTTCATCAACGAGAAGTACAAAGGCGCCATCATCCCGGCGTTCTGATCCTCTGATCTTTCTGTAGGAGCGAGCTCGCTCCTACAGATTGCCCCTCGCGTCCTTTATTTGCGCTCTACCAACCCCGGCAATTGGGCAACCATTTTGGCGGTGTTGAACGGTGCGCGAATGAAACCCCGCTGGGTGCCGTCCGGCCCGATCAGCGCCAGGTTGCCACTGTGGTCGACGGTGTAGTTGGGCTTGCTGGTATCCGCCGGGATGAACGGGATGCTCACGGCATTCGCCAGTGTTTGCAGATCTTTTATGGAAGCAGGGGTCAGCCCCACGAACTGCGGGTCGAAGTAACCCAGGTATTGCTTGAGCTGCTGCGGCGTATCGCGGTTCGGGTCGACACTGACCAGCACGATCTGCAGTTTGTCCTGTACGTCCTTGGGCAGTTCACTTTTGATCTGACGCAGCTGGGCGAGGGTGGTCGGGCAGATGTCAGGGCAGAAGGTGTAGCCGAAAAACAGCATGCTCCACTTGTCTTTCAGTTCATTCATGAGCACCGGCTGACCGTTCTGGTCGGTCATCTTCACATCCGGCAAATGACGGCTCTGCGGCAGCAGAATGATCCCGGCATCGATCAGGGACGTGTTGTCGCCCTGGCTTTTGCTCGACATCATTTTGTTAAACGTCAGGCCCATGACCAATGCCACCAGCGCGACGAGGATATAAACGGTTTTTTGAGTTCTAGTCATAGGTTCAACACTAAGTAATGATCGACAAGCAGCGCGATGAATAGCAGCAGCAAGTAGTAAATAGAGTACTTGAAGGTGTTGATCGCAGCGTGCGGCGCAGTGCCACGGTACAGCACCCAAGCCCAATGCAGAAAGCGTGCGCCCAACACTAGTGCACATACCAGATAGAGCAGGCCGCTCATGTGAATCACAAACGGCAGCAAGCTGACCGCCAGCAGCACGAGGGTGTACAGCAGAATATGTACCTTGGTGTAGTGCTCGCCGTGGGTCACGGGCAACATGGGGATATCCGCTTTGGCGTACTCCGCCTTGCGGTGGATCGCCAGCGCCCAAAAGTGCGGTGGGGTCCAGGCAAAGATGATCAACACCAGCAGCAACGGCTCGGCGGTGACATGCCCCGTGACTGCCACCCAGCCCAGCAGCGGCGGCGCCGCACCGGCCAGCCCGCCGATCACGATATTTTGCGGCGTGGCCCGCTTCAGAAAGCCTGTGTAAATAAGCGCGTAGCCCAATAGAGAAGCCAGCGTTAGCCAGGCCGCCAGGGCATTGGTGTACACCAATAGCAGCACCAGCCCCGACAGCGACAGCAATAGCGCGAACGACAATCCCGCCAGCGGTGAAACCCGCCCTTCGGCCAGCGGTCGCTTATGGGTGCGGGCCATCATGGCATCAATACGCCGATCCACCACATGATTGACCGCCGCCGCGCCACCGGCGCACAGGCCAATCCCCAGGTTTCCGAACACCAGTACCGTCCACGGCACGCCCGCGCGGGTAGCCAGAAACATGCCCACCAGCGAAGTAACCAGCATCATCAGGACCACCCTCGGCTTGGTCAGCTCCAGATAGTCACGCCAGAGCCCCTGGCGCTGATGTTCGCCAGTCACGGTCGCCATGGCAATTCTCCTTTGAGGGTGACGAGACCAGGCGTATGGCGCCGGGGGCTGAAAATCCAGCGGGAGAAGCGCGGGGCCTTGACCCTGACCAATGCCGTGCGGGCGTGGTAATTGACCAGCACCAGCGTCAGCAACAACGCCGCGCCCCCCGCGTTGTGAGCCACCGCGACCACCAGTGGCAGACCAAACAGCACATTGCTCATTCCCAGGCTGATCTGCACTCCCAGCGCCAGCAGCAGCAAGCCCGCCAACCGGGTCATGCCGACTTTGCGCAGTTGCCAGGCCAGGCCCAATAACACCAGGGTCAGCAGCACAGCGCCGAGCCTGTGGGTAAGGTGAATGGCAGTGCGCGCCTCGCTGTCCAGTTGCCCGCCCAAATAGTTGGGGCCGATATGCTGGGTCAGATGAAAGCCATTGGCGAAGTCGGCCTGGGGCCACCATTCACCATGACAGGTCGGCAGATCGACGCAGGCCACGGCGGCGTAGTTGGAACTGACCCAGCCCCCCAGCGCGATTTGCATGATCGCCAGCACCAGCCCGGCCGTTGCCCAGCGCTGCAGGCGGCGGGGTATAGCCAGGGCGGGCAGCACCCCGGACAGACGCAAGGTCAGTAAAAACAACAAACTCAGGGTCGCAAACCCGCCGAGCAAATGCCCCGTCACCACCTGGGGCCACAACTTGAGCGTTACCGTCCACATGCCAAAGGCCGCTTGTGCGATCACCACCAACAAAATAAACAACGGCAGTTTTAACGGCTGATCCTGCAACCGACGCTGGCTCCAGGCCCGTGCCGCCAGCAGCAGAATCAACAGCCCGAGGGTGCCGGCAAAATAGCGGTGCACCATCTCGCTCCAGCCTTTGTCGGCCTGCACCGGGGCATCGGGAAAGTGCAGCTCGGCGTGGGCCAGTTGCGCCTCACTTTGCGGCACGCTGATAAAACCGTAGCAACCGGGCCAGTCCGGGCAGCCTAGGCCTGCATGGGTGAGGCGGGTGTAGGCGCCGAGCAATACCACCACCAGCGCCAGCAAGGTGGCCAACAATGCGAGACGAAATCCAGCTTTAGCCATGACCTGGCCCCTATCCGATGTTGGACAGCTTCAGCAGATGGCGGAGGTCGTTGAGCACGTCCTTGCCGTTGACCTGCGGGTCGTAGCGCAGCACCAGATTGCCGTGGGGGTCGATTATCCACAGTTGCGCCGCGCCATTGCCTTCAGCGCCCTGTGTATAAGTCGGCAGGTCCAGTGTGTAGCGCTGTAATTGCGGATACTCGCGTTGCAATTTGGCGGCGTATTGCGCGTCCACCGGCTGCGCCACCGCCAAGCCGTGGCTCGCCCGCGACGCATCGCGGCCCAGTCCGACCTGAAGCTGGCGTGCCAGATACACCAACTGCTGGCAATCGGCAGCACAGCCTTGGGGGGCCGTTACCAGCAGTTGCCAGCGCTGCTCATCGGTCACGACGCCAAGGGCCGCGCGATTCTGCCCGTTCCCCAGCAGTTCTCCGTGGTAGCTGCGGCTTTCAGGCACCCAGAACTTGAGCTTGTACATGCCCGTGGCCAGCACCATGGGGCCGATGGTCAGCAGCAGAATAAGGATCAGCTGCAATCGCCCGCGGCGCCGGGTGGCAGGGGATGGGGCGCGAGCTGTATCAGGCGGATTGATGGCCGTTGCCATGACGTTTCTCCCGAGCGTTGTGCCAACCGAGGTACAGATAAAGACCGAGCAGGGCCAGCGCCATGGCGAACCACTGCACGGCATAGGCGGTGTGTTTTTCCGGGCCCATGCCCGTGGAAATAAGTGGCCAGTCAGCCTGATACGCGGCCGGGCCGGGGGCGATACGGATTTCATCGGCAAAACCTTCGCGGCCCAGCTCGGCCCAAAGTTTGGCTGGCTCCACCGTTGTCACCAGCCGCGGCCAGGGCGCGTCAAGCGGGTCGGCGTGTAATTGAAAGGGGGCGCCTGGCGACTCATAAACCCAGGCCTGCACATCCAGGGTCTGTTGCGCAGTGCTGAATACCGGCGGTGTGTGACGGCTCGGCCACGGCAGCCAGCCACGATTGAGCAGCAGCCACTGGCCGCTGGCTTGATCCTGAAAGGGTTGCAGCAGCTCGACACCGACCTGGCCATCCCGCATACGGTTGTCCAGCAGCAGGCTGTGTTGCCCGTCTAAATGCCCCCGCAATTGCACACGGCGAAAGGCCGGTTGCTCCACATTCAGCAGCTGGCCTGCGGTCAGCGGCGCGGCGGCCTGACGTTCTGCGTAGCTATCGAGCAGCGCGCGTTTCTGCTCCCCGCGGCTCAGTTGCCAAAAACCCAGGAACACCAGCAGCGGCAGTAACGCCAGCACCACCAGTGTCGGCGCGATGCCGGGGCGAAAGCGCGTCATGGGCGCTGACTCACAACACGTATACGAACAGGAACAACCCGAGCCACACCACATCCACAAAGTGCCAGTACCAGGTCGCAGCCTGGAAACCAAACTGGTGCTCGGTATTGAAATGCCCGCGTATCACCCGGATCAGCATCACCAGCAAAATCAGGGCGCCGATGGTCACGTGGGCACCGTGGAAACCGGTGAGCATAAAGAACGTCGCGCCATACACCCCGGAGCCCAGAGTCAGGCCCAGCTCTTTGTACGCGTGGATGTACTCCTCGGCCTGAAACCCCAAAAATCCGACCCCGAGCAAAACCGTCAGGCCCAACCAGAACTTCAGCGCCCCGCGATGGCCCTTGTTCAAGGCATGGTGAGCGATGGTCAGGGTGATGCTGGAACTGACCAGCAACACCGTGTTGAGCAGCGGCAAGCCCCACGGGCTGATGGTGCCTTTAGGCGGTGGATATAGCGCAGGGTCGGGGGTGTGCAGCAACGGCCAGGCAAACTGAAAGTCAGGCCACAGCATGTGCGCCACCGCCTTGCTGCCCTCGCCACCCAACCACGGACCGGAAAAGTGCCGCACGTAAAACAGCGCACCAAAAAACGCGATAAAGAACATCACTTCAGAAAAAATAAACCAGGTCATGCCCCAGCGAAACGAACGATCCAGTTGCGCGCTGTATAGCCCGGCCCGGCTCTCCCTGATCACTGCGCCGAACCAGCCAAACAGCATGTACGCAACGATCAGGCCGCCAATAAAGAAAATCAGCGGGCCATGGGACTCGGGTCGCGCCGCCTTGAGGTCGTTGAACCAGGTGCCCAGGCCATACACCGTGACCAACAGCCCCACCGTGGCAATGATCGGCCACTTGCTTTGAGGCGGGACATAGTAGTGATCGTGAGTTGCCATGGAGCGTTCTCCTTATCGGGCAAGCCGGGTTTCGTCCTTGCCGGCGTTAGCGGCGACAGGCGGATGGCGAGCAGTGATATCGAACAGCGTGTAGGCCAGCGTCAGGTGTTTCACATCCTTGGGCATGTCGCGGTCGACGATAAAACGCATCGGCATCTCCAGGCTTTGGCCCGGTTGCAACACCTGTTGGGTAAAGCAAAAACACTCGGTTTTGTGGAAGTACTGGGCGGCTTCGGCCGGTGAAATACTCGGCACGGCTTGCGCCGTCATCGGGTGGTCAGTGGGGTTGGAGACTACAAACACCATCTCGTTAACCGCCCCGGGGTTGACCACCAACTGATCGCCCTTGGGATAGAACTCCCACACCATGTCGATGGCATTGGTCGACAAGAACTGCACGCGCACATGCCGGGTCGGGTCGACCACTTGCTCACCTTCGTACTGTCCGGCGGTCTTGCCGTTGATGCCGAAGGCTTTGCACATCACGTCGTAAATCGGCACCAGGGCGAAACCAAAGGCGAACATCACCACCACCATCAACAACAGGCGCAGGACCAGGCGTTTGACCGCAGTTGAGTTAGCCATAAGCGGCTTCCTGTGGGGGCGAGCTTGCTCGCAATGACAGCAGCGAATTTATCAAGGCAAACCGGGCCGTCTGCATTGCGAGCCAGCTCGCTCCTGCAGGGACTCGGCATGCACCGGTCACTTGATTTCCGGCGGCGTGGTGAAGGTGTGATATGGCGCGGGCGAGGGCACGCTCCATTCCAGACCTTCGGCGCCGTCCCAGGGTTTGGCGGGGGCCTTGGGGCCACCACGAATGCATTTGATGACAATGAACAGGAATAGAAGCTGCGTAGTGCCGAACATGAACCCGCCAATCGAGGACACCATGTTGAAGTCGGCGAACTGCAGGTTGTAGTCCGGAACCCGGCGCGGCATGCCGGCCAGACCGACAAAGTGCATCGGGAAGAACGTCAGGTTCATGCCCACAAACGACAGCCAGAAATGCAACTTCCCGAGGGTTTCGTCGTACATGTGGCCAGTCCATTTCGGCAGCCAGTAATAGGTCGAAGCGAAGATCCCGAAAATCGCCCCCGGCACCAGTACGTAATGGAAATGTGCGACCACGAAATAGGTGTCGTGGTACTGGAAGTCTGCCGGCGCGATGGCCAGCATCAACCCGGAGAACCCGCCGATGGTGAACAGAATTACGAAGGCCACGGCGAACAGCATTGGCGTCTCGAAGGTCAGCGAGCCTTGCCACATGGTGCTGACCCAGTTGAAAACCTTGACCCCGGTCGGCACCGCAATCAGCAGCGTGGCATACATAAAGAACAGTTCACCGACCAGGGGAATCCCCACCACAAACATATGGTGGGCCCAGACGATGAATGACAGGAAGGCGATGCTGGCCGTGGCGTAGACCATTGAGGTGTAGCCGAATAACGGCTTGCGCGAGAAGGTCGGAATGATCGCGCTGATGGCACCGAAGGCCGGCAGGATCATGATGTAGACCTCGGGGTGGCCGAAGAACCAGAACACATGCTGGAACAACACCGGGTCACCGCCGCCCGCGGCACTGAAGAAGCTGGTGCCGAAGTGGATGTCCATCAACATCATGGTGACCACCCCTGCCAGCACGGGCATCACCGCTATCAGCAGGAAGGCCGTGATCAGCCAGGTCCAGACGAACAGCGGCATTTTCATCAGCGTCATGCCGGGAGCACGCAAATTGAGGATGGTGGCGATCACGTTGATCGCGCCCATGATCGAACTGATGCCCATTAAATGGATGGCAAAAATAAAATAAGTCACGCTTTCAGGGGCATAGGTCGTGGACAGTGGCGCGTAGAAGGTCCAGCCAAAATTAGGCCCGCCACCGGCCATGAACAGGGTCGAGATCAGCAGTGCGAAAGCGGCAGGCAGCAGCCAGAAGCTGAAGTTGTTCATCCGCGGCAAGGCCATGTCGGGGGCGCCGATCATCAGCGGAATCATCCAGTTGGCCAGCCCGACAAACGCCGGCATCACTGCGCCAAATACCATGATCAGCCCGTGCATGGTGGTCATCTGGTTGAAAAAGGCCGGCGCCACAATCTGTAATCCCGGCTGGAACAGTTCGGCGCGAATCACCATGGCGAAGGATCCACCGAGCAAAAACATGCAGAAGCTGAACCACAGATACAAGGTGCCAATGTCTTTATGGTTGGTGGTCAACACCCAGCGCATAAGGCCTTTGGCCGGGCCGTGGGCGTGGTCTTGCGCAGGCCCGTGGTCATCAATAACCGCACTCATGTCCTGACTCCTGCAAACGGATAGACCAAAAAACCGGCGGCCCACGGCCCCCTGCCATTACCCACACACAGCCCCCGGCGGCTCATTTTCCTTGCGCCTGTTTAAGCTCCAGCACGTCTTTGGGGGTGACCATGTCGCCCTTGTTGTTGCCCCAGGCGTTACGTTCGTAGGTCACCACCGCGGCAATATCAACTTCCGAGAGCTGCTTGCCGAAGGCTGCCATGGCCGTCCCCGGTTTGCCGAAGAACACCCGGTGCAGGTGATCGGCAGCCGGTCCGGTAGCGATCGGCGAGCCTTTGAGTGCCGGGAACATCGGCGGCAAGCCCTGACCTTCTGCCTGGTGACAGGCCACGCAAGTGGTGTGGTAAACCTTGTCGCCACGGGCCACCAGTTCGTCGAGGGTCCAGTCCTTGCTGGTCAGTTCCTTGAGCTGAGCAGCCTGGGCCTTGCGGTCTGCGAGCCAGGCGTCATAGTCCGCACGGGTTTTGACATCCACCACGATCGGCATAAAGCCGTGGTCCTTGCCGCACAATTCGGCACACTGGCCACGGTAAATGCCGGGCTTCTCGATACGGGTCCAGGCTTCGTTGATAAACCCCGGAATAGCGTCGCGCTTGACCGCGAAGGCAGGCACCCACCAGGAGTGGATAACGTCCGCCGAGGTCACCAGAAAGCGCACTTTGGCACCGATCGGCAGCACCAGCGGCTCGTCCACCTCAAGCAGGTAATGTTCGCCCTTGGGGGCCTGGTTATGAATTTGCTCGGCGGGGGTGGCCAGGTTGCTGAAGAACTCGACATCCTGACCCAGGTATTTGTAATGCCACTTCCACTGGTAGCCCGTGATCTGGATGTCGACATCCGACTCACTGGAGTCATAGATATTGATCAGGGTTTTGGTTGCGGGGATGGCCATCAAAATGAGGATAACCAGAGGCACGACCGTCCAGAGGATTTCGACCGTGGTGCTTTCGTGGAATTTTGCTGCTTGCTGCCCGGTGGAGCGCCGATGAACGATCATCGACCAGAACATGGCACCAAACACGATGATGCCGATCACTACACAGATCCAGAAGATGGTCATGTGCAGGTCGAATACCGCGTTGCTGACTTCGGTCGCGCCCGGCGTCATGTTCACGGTCCAGGCAGCTTGCGCCTGACCGAAAACCGACCACAACAGCAGGCCCATCCATAGATTTGGATGTCGCTTCATTGCGGGTTCCCCTTTGTTTTTCTTGTTATTGCGCCGGTATCAACCTGCGTTACAAGGGGGCGGTTTTCAAACCCTGTGAACCTGGACCGCCGAGCCTCGTCTGCTCAGGCAGTCGGGCGACATCAAATAACGGTTACAAAAGCGAGTATAGACACCGACACCAGCCCCGCAATGTAAGGGGTCAAAACAGTGAAATAAGGCCACATCGACAAATGGCACTCACTGCCCGGTCACAAAATGAATAACAATACTTCCCCTGAAAAAAATCCCTTTGCGTTTAAAGGGCTACTTTTATAGCTCTTTTTTGTCTTGCAACCCCCCTGGAGTTCCCATGAACACCGCCGCCATCCGCGCGCAGATCTCGCGTGCCCAAGAACATGAGGCCGAAACGAAGCAGCTGGCCCAGCATCTGGCCAAGCAACTGCCGCACCTTCATGCCGCAATCGAGCTGCCTGATACGGATAAAAACGTCGTGATGACCCGCTTTGTCAGCGCCTACATCGAGCAGGTGCCCGACTTGCTGGATGCTGCCAACGCAGTCGCCCGTGAGGCGGGTATCGAGTCGCAAATCAAGCCGGTACTGAAAATCGCCGAGCAATATTTTGCCCAGCCGCTCCCGCTGCTCGATGGCCATCCGGGGCTTGAAGGTTTACTGGACGAAGCCTATCTGGCGCACCGCCTGGTCGAAGAGGTCAACGATCTCTACATCAAGCACCTGGGTCAGCCGTTGATTCCTCTGGACATGACAGTGGCCAACCTCATCGCCCACCAGTTAATCGGCGAGGCCTTTGCCAACCAGCTGGACGAAGCCGTGCACCATGCGCTCGACGAGATGCTTAACGACGAAAGCTTTGCCGTGGAATCGGTCGATGCTTACCGCGAACGGCTGACCAGCCCCGAGACGGGCGCTGCCTGGAGCCGCTGGCCTTGTCTGTCCAAGCAACTGGGCGTCGGCCTGAACCTGTAGCAGCCGGCGTGCTCGCGAGCGCCTTCAGAGCAGTGTCCGAGAAAGCGCAGAGCACGCGAGCAAGGATAAGCGCCTAAAACCTGGCTTTGGGCGTAGCGCTTGGAATCGGGCTGGTGCCATCCAGCGGCAGGAAGGCGCCTTTATCGGCGTCGTAGGCTTTGATCTCGCTGGTTTCGATGTCGTATACCCAGCCGTGAATAAACAGATGCCCGTTGGCCATGCGCGACGCCACCGACGGGTGTGTGCGCAAATGCTGCAGCTGGGCAATCACGTTTTCTTCAGTCAGCACGTGCATGCTTTCAGCTTCATTGGCGCAGTTGCAGTTGTCCTGCACCATGGTTTTGGCCACTTCAACGTGGTGCAACCAGGCTCTGACCGTGGGCATCTTTTTCAAGCTTGCCGGGTTGAGTACGGCGCGCATCGCCCCGCAATCCGAATGTCCGCAAATAATGATGTGCTGCACGCCCAGTGCCAGCACCGCGTACTCAATGGCAGTTGAAACACCGCCATTCATCTGGCCATAGGGTGGCACCACGTTGCCGACGTTACGCGTTACAAACAAATCGCCCGGTGCACTCTGGGTGATCAGCTCAGGCACGATGCGCGAATCGGCACAGGCAATAAACATCGCACGCGGGTTCTGTGCCGTGGCAAGTTTTTTGAAGAAGGCTTCTTGTTCAGGAAAGATTTCGTGATGGAAGTGCAAAAAACCATCAACGATATGGTGCAGTGCAGAATCAGCACTTTCGGTCGCTGCCGAGGGCTGTGGTTTCGGCTTGTCAGTCATGATGGATCCCCTGGGCAAAATGGCACCGGATATTACCTGAACTCATTTATACGCTCTACACGCCCTTGCAGGAGCGGGTTTGCTCGCGCCGGTATTTCCCGGCCGGCCCGCAAATCCTCAGGCCTCAAGCTGCGCTAGAGCCCGCGCGGCGTCTTCCAGCTGCAGCTCGTTAAATACCTGTACCCCGGCCCCCGCCAGCAATGCCGCCGTGACGCCCTGGCCTGCAACCTTGATCCCGCCAAAGCTGCCGTCATAGGTCTGCACATTGCCGCAAGACGGACTATTAGCCTTGAGGATAGCAATACCAATACCGTGCCGAACCACCAACGCCAGCGCCTGTTGTGCCCCGTCCATAAAGGCCGCGGTCACATCTTCACCCTCGCTGGTCATCACCGGCGCCAGGCCGTTGAGCACATCGCTCCCCTGGCCACCGGGTATTTCTGCCGGAGCACGCGGCGTCGGCAAGCCGCCCGCAACTTCCGGGCACAAGGCAATGATCCGGCCTTCTTCCTGCCATCGGGCCAATTGCCCGTACGGACCACTGGCGCCGCCGTCATAACGCACGCGATGGCCCAACAGGCAACGACTGACCAGCAACTTCTGGCTCATACAAATACCTCGGTGGCGCGCCGGCGAAACCAACCGGTCAACGACAGGCGGTCGCGGGTCGCAGGCATGACTTCGTGGGGAATCTCGCCCGAGAGAAATACCACCAGACAACCGCCAACCGGAAGTACGTCATAGTCGAGGTCGCCATCCAGATACATGCGCAAATGCCCGCCATGCTCAGGCAACCATGCCTGATTGAGGTAAACCACGGCCGAGACCATGCGCCGGTCATCATCGCGGAAACGGTCCAGATGCTTGAGGTAGAAAGCTCCGGGCGGGTAGAGGGCGAAATGACTTTCAAAGTCCTCCAGGCCCAAAAAAAGCCTGCGATTCATGGCGATTCGCAGGCTTTCCATTAACCCCAGATAATTGTCGCAGGCTAAAACCTCTCCCGGCTCCAGCCATTGAATATGGTCGCCGCGAATACCCTCGCGGACTTCCTGGGTAATGCCCCTTCCGACTGCGGCCGGGGTCAGTTCACCTTCGGCCGAACGTTTTTGGCACTCGGCCGCCAGTTCGAGGGTCAAAGCCTCGGGCAGAAAGATGTTTTGCTGTGACCATCCCTGTGCGTACAGGTCGTCGACGATGCGTAGCAACAGCGGATGATCAGTAGGTATTTGCATGCCGCGCATAATATCGACACGCCTGAAAATCCGACAGCTCCGTCGAGCTGGCGGAGCAGAAATAATCAACCGGAGTATTTAAAGCCTCTTGGAACGAGCGAATTCTCGACAAGTCCTACGCCGCACCCGGACAATAGCGCCCTGCAGACAGGAGTCCCTCATGCGCCGCTTGTTTTTACTATTGATGATGTTTTGCACGTTACCCGCATGGGCAGATAACCTCGATGATCTGTTTACGACTGCCGGGTGGCCAGAACAGCGCGCGCATTTTGTTGATGCCCTTACTGCCGCCCAGGAGCGCTATCGCAATAACTTGCCGCCGGCGGTTTATCAGGCCCTGGTCAATAACAGCAGCCTGCGCTTTGCCCCCGAAGCAATGGACCGGCGCGCCAAAGAGCAGATGCGTAACCACCTGCCAGACCCTGTTCCCGCACTGACCTTTTTCCAGTCGCCGCTGGGCCGCCAGATTGTGGCTGCTGAACTGCTGGCTACCCGCCGCGATCAGTTGGCCAAACACGCCCAAGGCTTGCCGCGCATCGAGGCCAGCGCCACCCGTCAACTGCTGATCAACCACTTGTCGCGGGCGCTGCCAGCCCGTGAAGCCGGTGCGGAAGTCACTCTGGCGATTGCCGGGATTGCAGCAGACAGTTTGAGTTCGATGATCCCGGGGTTGCTCGGAGGCGGTCAGGCCCAAGGCATGTTGAATGGCCAGCGCCAGCGCTTGATGGAGCAACTTGCCGGTGAACTGGATAACACGTTGCTCTACGTGTATCGCGACCTGTCTGATCCGGAACTGGAAGAGTTCGTCACCTTTGCAGAGTCGCCTGCCGGGAAAGCCTATTATCAGGCGGCACTGGCAGCTATTCGCGCCGGGCTGGCCGTGGGCCAAAGCACGTCAAGCCTGTCGCAATAACCAACGTCCCGTAGGAGCAAGCTCGCGCCTACAGATGTTGATCCAGAAACGCGAAATAACGCTCGCGGATCTCGGCAGTTTCATTCGCCAGATGGTGCCGGGCCTCTGGCAGCAACAGCACCTGAGGCTGATCGAATTTCGTTTTCAGCACCTCAAGGTTATGCCGCCAATCAACGGTTTTGTCCGCTTCGCCCTGAATCACCAAGGGCCGCCGGGAGCAGGCTGGCGCACTTTCAATACGCGGAATCCAGCGCGCCAGCGCACCGACCCAGGCCGTCGGCAGACGCACCGGCTGCAACGGATCGGCCTGCAGGAACGGCAAGAAGTCGGGATCGTTGGAGTTCTCGCTGAAACGCCGGGCAATGCCTTTGACGAAGGCTCTGAGCAGGTAATAGCTGAACTTCGACCAATTCCAGTCCTTGGGCCTGATCAACGGTGACAGCAGAATCACCTGCCCTTGTGCCGGGCTTTGATCGCCCTGACGCAGCACATGATCAAGCACAATCGCGCCACCGGTACTTTGCCCGCACAGGTGCCAGGGTTGCGGCAAAGCCAGTGACTGGGCCTCGATAAACAAACCTTGCAGCACCGCCTGGTACTGCGCGAAATCATCAATGCTGGCCCGCTCGCCACTGGAAAGCCCATGCCCCGGCAAGTCGCAGGCAATGACCACGAATCCGTGATCCAGGCCCCACTCAATCACGTGCCGATACAGCCCCATATGATCGTAAAAACCATGGATGACGAATAGCGTCGCCTCCGGGGTGGACGCTGGCCACCAGACCTGACTGACCAGCTCGTAGCCGCCGGCACTGAAGCGCCCCAATTGCCGGCGCACCGGCACCTTGCGCTGCGCAAAATCCAGCCCGTAGAACTGCTGATACGCCAGCCCCTCGCGCGATAATGGCTGGCCATCGTGCAAAGGCTGCAAGCTGGCACGCAAGGAATCGGGGGCAAACGGGGCAGGCATAAGAATTTCCAGACGGGGCGCACGTGCGCAAAACAGGCTTTATAGACCGACGATATTCATCTGTCCGTTCAAGCATGGCAAGCTACGCGGCCTTCGAGGACCTTTTTGCATGCCTGTGCCCACCTTAAAAACCCTGCTTGCCTGCCTGCTGGTGCTGATATGTGCAGCGGGGTTGTGGACGGCCTACGACTGGTTCCAGGGCCGCTATATCCGCGCCTTCAGCGACCAGACCGCACTGTTCGCCGGAGATGTCCTGAGCCTGCCCGCCGAGCTGTCAGGCCCGGGGCCCATCCGCGTGGTGCATTTCTGGGACCCGGCCTGCCCGTGCAATGTCGGTAACCAACAACACCTCAGCGAATTGCTGGCGCATTACGTGCCGCTGGGCGTCGCGTTCTACTCCGTGCAAAAGCCCGGCACCCATGGCCAGTTACCCGCCACCCTGGGCGCAATAAAGCCCTTGGCCAGCCTGCCCGGCGCCGAGCATCTGAGCGCCAGCCCGGCCGTGGCTATCTGGGACCGCAGCGGCCAGCTGGCCTACTTTGGCCCCTACAGCGAAGGTGCCACCTGCAACGCCAGCAACAGCTTTATCGAACCCGTCCTGCAGGCCCTGAACGAAGGCCGCCCGGTAAATGCCACCCACACCATGGCCGTGGGCTGCTATTGCCCGTGGCAGAATGACCGCGCTTCCCCCTAAGGCGCTTCGGTGCGAACCAATTACAAGGAGTTGCACCATGAAACGCAGCCTGACCCTGGCCGCCCTCGTTATTGCCGTCATCGCGGGCGGTGGCGTCTGGTATGTGCAAAGCAAGCTGCCCACCCGCCAGGGCCAGGTAGCGCTGGACGGGCTGCAGGGGCCGGTCGCGGTACGGTATGACGAGCGCGGGGTGCCGCATATCCGCGCAGCTAACCAGACGGATATGTACCGCGCCCTTGGCTATGTACAGGCGCAGGACCGCCTGTTTCAAATGGAGATAATGCGTCGCCTGGCGCGGGGGGAACTGGCCGAGGTACTCGGCCCCAAGCTGATCGATACCGACAAACTGTTCCGCAGCCTGCGCATTCGCGAACGTGCCGCCAGCTATGTCGCCGAACTGGACTATCAGTCACCTTCGTGGCTGGCCCTGCAAGCCTATCTGGACGGGATCAACCAGTACCAGGCCAGCCACGCCAGACCGGTGGAGTTTGACCTGCTGGGCATCACTCCGCGGCCATTCACCGCCGAAGACACGATCAGCGTCGCCGGCTATATGGCTTACAGCTTTGCAGTCGCCTTTCGTACGGAACCATTGCTGACTTACGTACGTGACCAGTTAGGCAGCAACTACCTGAAAGTCTTCGACCTGGACTGGCAACCCCGGGGCGTGCTGAGCGCGGCACTGTCGAGCAACGACTGGAAAAACCTCGGTTCCCTCGCCCGGCTGAGCGATCAGGCCTTGAATCAGGCCGGCCTGCCACAGTTCGAAGGCAGCAATGCCTGGGTCGTGTCGGGCAAACGTACCCAAAGTGGCAAACCGCTACTGGCAGGCGATCCGCATATCCGCTTCTCGGCGCCGGCGGTATGGTACGAAGCGCAGCTCTCGGCGCCCGATTTTGAGCTCTATGGCTACCATCAGGCCCTGGTGCCGTTCGCCTTTCTGGGCAACAACCGCGATTTTGGCTGGAGCCTGACCATGTTCCAGAACGATGATCTGGACCTGATCGCAGAGAAGACCAATCCCGACCACCCGAATCAGGTGTGGTACCACGGCCAGTGGGTCGACATGAGCAGCAGCGAGCAACAGATTGCGGTCAAAGGCCAGGCACCGGTGACCCTCACCCTGCGCCGGTCCCCCCACGGTCCGATCATCAACGATGTACTCGGATCTGCCGCCGGCAGCACGCCGATTGCAATGTGGTGGGGCTTTCTGGAAACCCGGGACCCGATTCTCGAAGGCTTTTACCAGCTCAACCGCGCCGACACCTTAAACAAGGCCCGCACGGCCGCCACCTATATTCACGCACCGGGCCTGAACCTGGTGTGGGCAAATGCCAAGGGCGACATCGGCTGGTGGGCAGCGGCGCAATTGCCCAAACGCCCGGCAGGGGTCAATCCCGCGTTCATTCTGGACGGCAGTACCAGCCAGGCAGACAAAGTCGGTTTTTATCCGTTCAGCGCCAACCCCCAGGAAGAGAATCCCGCGCGGGGCTATATCGTATCGGCCAACTTTCAGCCGGTATCGCCTGCCGGCATAGAGATCCCCGGTTACTACAACCTGGCGGACCGCGGCCAGCAACTCAATCGCCAGCTCAGCGAACCCGGCGTGAAATGGAACCTGAAGAACAGTCAGGCGCTGCAACTGGACACCCGCACCGACTACGGGCAGCGTGTGCTCAAACCGCTGTTGCCAGTGCTGCGTGAAGTAGTCAGCGATCCGGCCGAACGCCAGCTGGTAGAACAACTGGCGCAATGGCAGGGCGATTATCCGCTGGACTCAACGGCCGCCACGCTGTTCAACCAGCTTCTGTTCAGCCTGGCTGACGCAGCGATGAGTGATGAGTTGGGGGATGTTTATTTCGACACCTTGCTCAGCACCCGGGTGATCGACGCCGCCTTGCCACGCCTCGCCGCAAACCCGGATTCGCCGTGGTGGGACAACCGTAATACGGCGCACAAAGAGACCCGGGCCGAGACAGTCAAGGTCGCCTGGCAAACCAGCATTGCGCAGTTGAAAGCCACCATGGGCGACGACCCGGCGCAATGGCGTTGGGGCAAGGCGCACACCTTGACCCATGACCACCCGCTGGGGCGGCAGAAACCGCTGGACTGGCTGTTTAACGTCGGTCCATTCGAGGCCCCCGGCAGCCACGAAGTACCCAACAATCTCAGCGCCAAACTCGGCCCGGCCCCCTGGGCAGTGACCTACGGCCCCTCAACCAGACGTCTGATCGACTTTGCCGAGCCGTACCACAGCCTGACCATCAACCCGCTAGGGCAAAGCGGCGTACCCTTCGACAAACACTACCGCGACCAGGCCCGACCCTACATTGAAGGCGACTACAGCATCCCGCATATCGACGAGACAGAAATCCAGCTCAACACCCGCAGCGTCTTGCGACTGGTGCCCAAGCAACTGTAGGAGCGAGCTTGCTCGCGAGCTTTTCAATTCGACAGCCAGCTCGCTCCTGCAGGGTCCGTTCAGTCAACCCAATGCGTAATGCAGCACGATGCCCACAAAAATTGCCAACCCGGCCCAGTGGTTGTGCAGGAAGGCTTTGAAGCAACGTTGCCGGTCGCGGTCGCGGGTATACCAGAACTCCCACACGAAGCACCCGGCCGCGACCAGCAGGCCGAGGTGGAACCAGACGCCAAGCTCGAAGTGCGCGCCCGCCAGCAGCAGACAACCCAGCGCCAGGCCTTGCAGGGTAAGGATGATCACGCGATCAGCATCGCCAAACAGAATGGCCGTGGATTTGACCCCGATTTTCAGGTCGTCTTCACGGTCAGTCATGGCGTAATAGGTGTCGTAGCCCACGGTCCACAGCAGGTTGGCGATATAAAGCAACCATGCCGCGGCAGGCAGGCTGCCAGTTTCAGCGGTGAATGCCATGGGCATGCCCCATGAGAACGCTGCACCCAGCACCACTTGCGGGTAGTAGGTGTAGCGCTTCATGAACGGGTAGCTCGCCGCCAGCGCCAGACCGCCGAATGACAGCCAGATGGTCGGGGCATTGGTGCACAGCACCAGCAGGAAACTTATCCCCATCAGCAGCGCAAAAAACACCAACGCCTCTTTACCGCTGATTTTTCCGCAGACCAACGGCCGCTGCTCTGTACGTTTGACGTGGCCATCGACTTTGCGATCGGCAAAGTCGTTGATTACACAACCGCCGGCACGGGTCAGGATTACGCCGAACACAAAGATCAGCAGGTTGCTCAGCGAAGGCACACCCTTGGCGGCAATCCACAGCGCCCACAGCGTGGGCCAAAGCAGCAGGTAGATGCCGATGGGCTTGTCCATGCGGGTCAGCTGGATGAAGTCCCAGGCGCGAGGGTTCAGGCGATTGAGTGACTTGAGCAGGCGCACGTACATTCAGTTGTTCTCCGGCCGGGCACTCAGGGCGGCCCACAGTTTGGGTAAAAACACCTCGGCCACCAGCACGCTCAACGCTCCGCGTACAAAGCGCGAGCGGCGGCCCCATAGCTGATCTGCCTGATCGGCGGCAGGCAACCAGCCCCGGGGGTAGTGACACACCTGCAAGGCGCCGCGAGCAAAAGCCTGATCACAAAACAGCAGTTCACCCAGAGATCGGGTGCCCAGCTCGTCCATGTTCAGTGCGCCATCTTCCAGCGCACTTTTCGCCGCCACGCTGCGGGCAAACACCCACGGCTGTTGATGCCCGTGCAAATACACTTCGCGCACCCAGCCCTGGCTGCCTTCGGGCAGGCTGAGGGCTGCACATTCATCCTGGCGCAAGGCCTGCCAGCCCTCAAAGAGCGGCTGCACACTAAAGGCACCCTCCGAGAGCACAGTCAGACGTCGGGTCAAAGAGCCTTGATCGAACAACCAGTCGAGGGTTTGTTCATCAGGCAATACAGGAAGCTGGTCTTTTTCAAGCCAGACAGGGGAGATCAGCGGGTAAGTTATGTGCGGCACAGTGGGTCATAATTGGCAGCCATTGAGGCCGGCGAGCTTATCACGCGGATCTTTGATTGAGCGGCCGAGGATTATTTGGCAGCGATCGTGCTTGCATCTACCGGTCGTCATCAGTACAAAACGCCCTGAATTGACGAGAGACCTGGCGAATCTGAAAAAGCCTGTGGCCTCGTATTAGCCTGAACTTGAGGAAGAACCCGATGAAAAAGTGGCAATGCATCGTATGTGGACTGATTTATAACGAAGCCGACGGCTGGCCGGATGACGGCATTGCTCCCGGTACGCTGTGGCAAGACGTACCTGAAGACTGGCTGTGCCCGGACTGCGGGGTTGGCAAAATGGATTTCGAGATGATCGAAATCAACTGATCTACCCCCCTCAAAACCTGACTCACCCCATGGAGATTGGAATGAACGCACCTGTCGTGATCGTTGGTACCGGGCTGGCGGGCTATAACCTGGCCCGGGAGTTTCGCAAGCTGGACAGCGAAACCCCGCTGCTGTTGATCACGGCCGATGACGGCCGCTCCTACTCCAAGCCCATGCTGTCCACCGGCTTTGGCAAGAACAAAGAAGCTGACGGCCTGAGCATGGCGATGCCTGGTGCCATGGCACAACAGCTCAATGCCCAGGTGCGTACCCATACCCGCATCAGCGGAATCGACCCGGGCCACAAGCAGCTGTGGATCGGTGAAGAAGCCGTTGCCTATCGCGACCTGATTCTGGCGTGGGGCGCGCAAACGGTGCAGGTGCCGGTGGAAGGGGATGCCCAGGATTCAATCTTCCCGATCAATGACCTCGAAGATTACGCCCGCTTCCGCGCAGCCGCCGCGGGCAAGCGTCGGGTTCTGATTCTGGGCGCAGGCCTGATCGGCTGCGAGTTTGCCAATGACTTGATCGCAGGCGGCTATGAAGTTCATCTGGTCGCACCCTGCGAGCAAGTCATGCCAACCCTGTTGCACCCCGCGGCGGCGGCAGCAGTCCAGGCGGGCCTTGAAAGCCTGGGCGCGCGCCTGCACCTGGGCCCGGTTCTGACCCGCCTGCAGCGCACCGATGACGGACTCCAGGCACATTTGTCAGATGCCAGCGTGATCGACTGCGATGTGGTGGTATCGGCCATTGGCTTGCGTCCGCGCATCGATATGGCGGCTGCCGCCGGGATCCGGGTCAACCGCGGGATCGAGGTGAGCCGTCTGCTCAAAACCTCCCATGACAACATCTATGCCCTGGGCGACTGCGCCGAGGTCGATGGGCTGAGCCTGTTGTATGTGATGCCGCTGATGAGCTGCGCCCGGGCACTGGCACAAACCCTCGCAGGCAATCCCACTGCTGTCAGCTACGGTGCGATGCCGATTACGGTCAAAACCCCGGTTTGCCCGCTGGTGGTGTCACCCGTGCCACGTGGCCATGAAGGGGTCTGGACCGTGGAAGGCCAGGGCGCAGATATCAAAGCCTTGTGCCGCGATGCTGAAGGCAAATTGCTAGGTTATGCACTGACGGGTGAGGCTGTTCGCGAAAAACTGGCGCTGAACAAAGAGCTGCCGGCACTTTTGGCGTAAATACGGTTAACTCTGTCGCATATGACATTGCCTTGCTTTAACAAAGCCGGTGCAGAGGCTGGCGCCGGCCTTGGCCGCGTGCCATTCTCACACCGGTCTGCCGCAGAGTAGAGCCTGCGGCGCCTTGGCGCTGCTCCATAGAGAGCAGCACGGACATAACAACAAAAAACCGTCAAAGAGGCTTCATCATGCGTAAACCAGATCTCGCCAACGCTATCGCCGAAAAGGCTGACCTCACCAAAGAGCAAGCCAACCGCGTACTCAACGCAGTGCTTGAAGAAATCACCCAGGCCCTGCATCGCAAAGACAGCGTGACGCTGGTCGGTTTCGGCACCTTTATTCAGCGCCATCGTGGCGCTCGCACCGGACAGAACCCGCAAACCGGTGAGCCGGTAAAAATCAAGGCCAGCAACACCGTCGCTTTCAAGCCGGGCAAGTTCCTGAAAGACAGCGTCAATCCATAAAGCACTGAGTGGCCGCTGCTCGTAACGGCCTTGAAGAATGGGCAAGCTGGCTCGGCTAGCGGCCCATTCTTGATATCTTCCCACTCAATCGTGCGGCCATAAGTGGCAAAACCCCCACCATCTACGCCAATCCATGCAGATATATGGCGTTCCTCGTTCAAATCGTTACACTGCGCCGGCTATTTAATTTTTCCCCGAGGCCGCGTACATGAAATTTCGTTTTCTGCTCTGGATGCTGGGCTTTTTGATGGGCAAAGCCAGCCGTAAAAACCCTGCTTTTCAGCAGCAACTGGTCGATAAGGACCTGGTTTTCCAGCTGCAAACCCTCGATGGCACAGTGGCCCGTCACTTCAAAGTCAAAGATCAGCGCATCACCAGCCATTCGGGCACGTACCCCGACCCTGCATTTTCCATCAGTTTTAAAGATGCAGCCTACGGCTTCGCCACCCTGCAGGCGAAGAACAAGCAGCTGGCATTCATGACCGGGATTCAGGACAAATCGATTCAGATCAAAGGCAACCCGGCGCTGGTCATCTGGTTCCAGGGCCTGACCAAGTACCTCAAACCGCGCAAAAAGCCCAAGGCCTGATACTTCAACCGTAGGAGCGAGCTTACCTCGCGAGCTGTTTACGCTTGGAAGAGCTCGCGAGCAAGCTCGCTCCTACAGGTAACGGCGGGCTAAGCCCGGCCAAATTGCGCTGCCATTTCGCGAAACAGCACCTCCGCCTCCAACACTTTGCTGACAACGTCTTCAGCCTTTTCGCGGGGGACGCCCAGCCGTTCGAACACGGCGTCGGGAAGTGGCGCACAGGATCCGGTGCCGATTGCCCGGCTACGCAACAACCCCAGTGCCACGCAGACCAGGTTCGGGAAGTGTGCATCAGCGCCGCTGAAGTGCGGATCGTGTTGAAAACGCAACGCCGTCGCCAATTCTGGCGGCATGCCCCAGTACCGCATCACCCAGGCGCCCATTTGCTCGCGGCTGATGCCCAGCAAATGCTGTTCGATGACGCCATGGCTGACGTGCGGGTTGACTTCAAGGTGACGGCAAATCAATGAGAAGTGCGGCGGAAACACATGGGCCAGGAGCAAATAGCCGAAGTTGTGCAACAGCCCGGCCAGGTAGGTGAGGCCGACTTCCGGACGCTGGGCCCGGGGCATGGCCCGGGTCAGCCCTTCGATGACCGCTGCCGTGTAGATCGACTGCTGCCAGTAGGGGACGCTTGATTGCGGATGATCCTTGGGCACACCCAGGCTTTTCCCCAGCGCCAGACTCAGCGCAAGGTTGATCACCAGATCGACCCCCAGCACCCGCATGATGGCGTCTTCAACCGAACGGATTTTACTTTGTGAGGCGTAGTACGACGACGATGCCCAGCTCATGACCTGTGCCGCCAGCGCCGGGTCGGTTTCGACAACACTGGTAATTTCATCGATGGTCACGTTCGGGTCGACCCGCAACCGCATGATTTTGCGCACGCTCTCGGCCAGGGGCGGCAACTCGATGGTGTCTTCCAGCCGTTGCTGGATTCGTCGCGCGGTGAATGCCTGGACCGCCCGGCAGATCGCCGCGCCATCATCGTCGGCATGATCAGGGTTAAGCGTGATGGCACTCACGGACTCGCCAAAACGACCGCCGCTGGCATTGCTCAGCAGAAGCCTGAAGTCTTCCCGGGTCATCTCCAGCCACAAACCGGGCTCCCCCCCGCCGACCAGCAACAGAGGCTGCTGCAGCAATTGCTCTTCATACAGACATGGCGAGCCGATGAGTGCCGGCACGCCCGGCAACAGGCTCAGGTTGTGTCTGCCGAGCATCTGCTCAAGCCGCTCAGGTGCGATAGCCGTCATGCGCCGGCCGGTTAAATCAGCCAGACGATTGAGGTCGAGCAAGTGGCTCTGCGCGAACAGCACCATCAGCACGCCCACCGAGTCCTCGAGCAACACAGCCTGGACCTTGCAGCCCGGGTTGAGCCCGGGGTGGTCGCGGACTTCTCGACAGGTAATGCCCAGATCAGCAAGCAGCCGCCGGATGACCGGCGGTGTGCTTGAAAAGGCTGGAGCGCCGGCGACTTCAGTGAAGATCTGCATTCGATTCCTGCAACTCAAATTTGGTAAGCGTTACTTGATCGGCCGCAAATCTGATTACTGAACGAAATTTCATACCTGGCCATATTGCTGGCCATGCCTGAGCCAGCGGTCCAGCAGTGGACTGACATGGCTCGGCCAGCGTTCAATCAGGGTCAGGGCGGCGTCGCGCACGGCGGGTAACAGGTCGGCATCACGCATCAGGTCAGCCACTTTGAATTGCAGCAGGCCGGTTTGCCGGGTGCCTAGCATTTCGCCGGGACCGCGCAGCTCGAGGTCTTTTTCGGCGATCACAAAACCATCGTTGGTCTCACGCATGATGCCCAGACGCTGGCGCCCGATTTGCGACAGCGGCGGGTGGTACAGCAGCACGCAATGACTGGCGGCGCTGCCCCGGCCTACCCGGCCACGCAACTGGTGAAGCTGGGACAGGCCCAGACGCTCGGGGTTTTCGATGATCATCAAACTGGCATTGGGCACGTCAACGCCTACTTCAATTACCGTGGTGGCGACCAGCAACTGCAATTCGCCAGCCTTGAACTGCGCCATGACTGCGGCCTTTTCTGCAGCCTTCATGCGCCCGTGAATCAGGCCCACGCGCAACTCGCCCAAGGCACTGGAGAGGTCTTCAAAGGTGGTCTCGGCGGCCTGACAGGTCATCTCTTCAGACTCTTCAATCAGGGTGCATACCCAGTAGGCCTGGCGGCCTTCGGCACAGGCTGCACGTACCCGCTCGATCACTTCGATGCGCCGCGTATCGACCACCAGCACGGTATTGACCGGGGTTCGCCCGGGTGGCAGCTCATCGAGAATCGAAGTGTCGAGGTCGGCGTATGCGCTCATGGCCAGCGTCCGCGGAATCGGCGTGGCCGTCATGATCAACTGGTGCGGACACATCACACCGCCCACCCCTTTGTTGCGCAGGGCCAGACGTTGCTGAACGCCAAACCGGTGTTGCTCATCGATGATCACCAGAGCCAGGTTCTTGAACTGCACCTGATCCTGAAACAAGGCATGGGTGCCAACGACCATGGGCGCGCCATTGGCAATTTGCTCCATCGCACTGGCCCGGGCCTTGCCTTTGAGCTTGCCGGCCAGCCATGCAACTTCAAGACCCAGCGGCTCCAGCCAGCGCTTGAAGTTGATGTAGTGCTGCTCGGCGAGGATTTCCGTCGGCGCCATCAGCGCCACCTGGTAGCCGGCTTCCAGCGCCTGCAAGGCGGCCATCGCAGCGACCACTGTCTTGCCTGCCCCCACATCGCCCTGAATCAGGCGCAGCATGGGTTCAGGCTGACTGAGGTCGTAGGCCACTTCGTTGCCGACTCGCACCTGGGCGCCGGTGGGCGGGAACCCCAGGTTGGCCAGAAACTGCGCGGGCAGTTTTTCGGCTTTGGGCAAAGCGGGCGCCTGCTGGGAGCGCAGGCTCTCGCGCAATCGCTGCTGCGAGAGTTGATGGGTCAGCAGTTCCTCAAACGCCAGGCGGTGTTGCGCCCAGTGATGGCCCAACGCGAGCTCTTCGACATCGGCGTCGGCCGGCGGCTGATGCAGATAGCGAATGGCTTGATCCAGCGGGGCCAGCTGGTGCTCCTTGGCCAACTCCGCCGGCAGCCAGTCAGGCAAGCTGCGCGGGCCGAGCAGGGCGAGGCTTTGCTGGCTGAGCTGGCGCAGACGCTGCTGGGTCAGACCTTCGGTTGTAGGATAAATCGGTGTCAGCGTGGTATCGACCGGAGGCGGCTCATCGCCGGTGATGGCACGGTATTCCGGATGGTAGATCTCCAGCCCCGATGCGCCGGGGCGGGCCTCGCCATAGCAGCGCACTTCGGTGCCACGCTTGAGACTTTCTTTTTGTGCATTGCTGAAATGGTAGAACCGCAGGCTCAGGCCCCCGGTGCCATCATTGATCCGTACCAGCAAGCTGCGACGCTTGCCCATGACCACATCAGCGCCGATCACCCGGCCTTCGACCACCGCATCCTGACCGGGGCGCAGGGCGCCGATGGGCACCACGCGAGTCCGGTCCTGATAGCGCAACGGTAAATGGAAGAGCACATCCTGCAGGTTTTCCAGGCCCACCTTGGCCAATTTTTCTGCCATGGCCTCGCCTACGCCCTTGAGCGCGGTGACCGCCACTTTCGACAACTCGGTCATCGGCAGGCTTACTTCGCGGCAGGCGGCTTGGCCACCGAACACAGGCGGATCGAGTCGGCGAGGATTTCAATCGCCTTGGGCCGCGGAAAGCTGGCACGCCAGGCGATGGCGACTGTACGAAAAGGTACCGGCGGAGTCAGCGGACGCACAGCCAATATGCCCGGGGCATAGTGGTGACTGTCGACAGCCGACAATGGCAGGATCGAAATGCCCAACCCTGAAGCAACCATGTGCCGAATGGTTTCCAGCGAGCTGGACTCGACCGTGGTGTGCTGCGAGCCGTCCTTGCCTTTGGCCAGGGTCGGACAGGCTTCAAGCACCTGGTCGCGGAAGCAGTGTCCTTCGCCCAGCAAGAGCAGGCTCTTGTCGTTGAGCAGACTGGCATCGATGGTCTCTTTCTGCGTCCATGGATGCTCGCTGGGCATCAACACGTAGAACGGCTCGTCGTAGAGCGGCAAAGTCAGCACATCGGCTTCATTGAAGGGCAGAGCGATGATAATCGCGTCCAGTTCGCCGTTGCGCAGCTTGTCCCGCAGTACATGGGTGAAGTTTTCTTCGATGTACAACGGCATTTGCGGGGCGACCCGGTGCAGCTGCGGAATCAGGTGCGGAAACAGGTACGGGCCTACGGTGTAAATGGCGCCTACCTTGAGCGGAGCGGTCAGCTGGTTCTTGCCGGCCTGGGCCAGTTCACGAATGCCCTGGGCCTGCTCCAGTACCTTTTGCGCCTGGGCAACGATACCTTCGCCCACCGGGGTAAGGCGCACGGCACTTTTGCTGCGCTCGAAAATCAGCACACCGAGTTCGTCTTCCAGTTTTTTCACACCCACCGACAAGGTCGGCTGGCTGACGTGGCAACGTTCAGCCGCGTGGCCGAAGTGTTGTTCTTGGGCGAGCGTAACGATGTAGCGTAATTCTGTAAGCGTCATAGCGGGCGTCCCTGTGGCTGCGAGCCAAGCATAGCGGCTGCAATCGATAGACGCACGTTATCAGACATTAGCCCCGGAGCTACAGTCGCTAATCAATGCAAGGGAGGTTTAATACTGTACAAACTGGTTTAGCAGCGATGCAGCCGCCCCTGTGTTGCGGGCGACTGCACTGTTGCCAGCGCTGGCAAGCCAGCGCCTACAGGACTTTTATCCGGGCCGAGGCTTTATCGCCGACGTTTATCGATGGAATAAACGAAGGGTGCCACGATCTCGATGGTGCCATTGGTCAGCATTTCGGCCGGCGGCTTGGGCAACGGCTGTGCCCGGCGAATCATTTCCAGGGTGGCCCGGTCCAGATCCGCATTGCCTGAACGACCTACCAACTCATAGGACAACACCTTGCCTTCACCGTCTACCACGAAGCGCAGCCGGTTCAGACCTTCCTTGCCTCGCGACTGAGCAGAAGCCGGGTACTTCTTGTACTTGCCCAGGTGAGCCAGCAATGTGCCTTCCCAACTGGCTTTAGCCGCCAGTTGTTGTGCCGACGGCCCAAGAGTCGGGGCGGCAGACTTCTCGCTCGGCGCCTTGGTCGGTGTGGCGTCGCTAGGTTTCTCTTCTGAAGGCTTCTCTTTAACCGGCTCGGTTTTTTCCACAGGCTTGGGCGGTTGTGGCTTCTGCTTGGGCTTGACCGGTTTCGGGACAGCTATTTTCGGCTTGGGCGCTTCGGCCAGCTTGGGTATCGGCAGCTCTTCCACAGGGGCCGGCGGCTGTGGCGGTGTCACCACTTTCGGCGGCGCAGGCGGTGGCGGTGCTGGCAGCGGTGCCAGATCAACCATCATCGCTTGCGGTGGAAGTTCGACGGCCCGCGGGCTGGACCATTGCATGGCAAGAATGACTGCCACTGCATGGATAGCCAACACCGCGACCAGGCTGATTGCGTAACGCGTCATCTTTTGGCGCGCTATGGTCATTTCTTGGCTGCCGTCTCTAGTCCGACCAGACCCACCTTCAAGTAACCGGCTGCGCGCAATGCATCCATCACGCCCATCAAGTCACCGTAGTCCACGCCTTTATCGGCCTGGAAGAAGATCGTCGTGTCTTTCTTGTTGTGAGTCCTGGCATCCAGGGTCGCACCCAGGGCTTCAACACTGACCGGCTCTTCACCCAGGTACAGGCGCTGGTCAGCCTTGACGCTGAGGAACACCGGCTTCTCGGGACGAGGCGCCGGTTTGGCGGTGGAAGCTGGCAGGTCAACCTTGATATCCACAGTGGCCAGCGGTGCTGCCACCATGAAGATGATCAGCAGTACCAGCATCACGTCAATAAAAGGCGTGACGTTGATTTCATGGTTCTCGGCGAGATCGTCATCGCCTTCTTTTAAATGCAGGCCCATGGCCGATTACCCCACTTTCACCATGTGCGGTTGCGAGCTGCGCTCGGGCGGCAGGTGATCGAGGTCACGGCTAACCAACAGCAACACTTCTGCCGATGCGTCTGCCACTTGAGCCTTGTAGCCAGTGATAGAGCGGGCGAAGACGTTGTAAATCACTACCGCAGGGATCGCAGCAACCAGGCCCAGTGCAGTGGCCAGCAGGGCCTCGGCAATACCCGGTGCCACAACGGCCAGGTTGGTGGTCTGGGTTTTGGCGATACCGATGAAGCTGTTCATGATCCCCCAAACGGTACCGAACAGACCGACGAACGGTGCGGTGGAGCCGATGGTGGCGAGGATGCCGGTGCCACTGCTCATGTTGCGGCCACAGGCGGCAACCAGACGCTCAAGGCGGAAGCTGACGCGCTCCTTGATGCCTTCTTTTTCGCGGCTATTGGCCGACAGGCGCATTTCTTCCAGTGCGTCCTGCACCAGCAGGTGCGCCAGCGTGCCTTCTTTGGTTGCAGATTCGCTGGCTTCCTTGAGGGTGCGGGCTTTTTTCAGGTTGGCGATTTCAACCCGCAGACGACGCTTGGCGCCCAGGACTTCAAAGCCTTTGGCAATCCAGATGGTCCAGGTGATGATCGAGGCGATAGCCAGGCCGATCATGACGATCTTGACGATGATGTCCGCGTTTTTGTACATGCCCCAAGGAGACAGGTCATGGGCCATGCCCAGCGTGTTGTCTTCTTCAAGAACTTGCGGAGCGTCATCGGCCGGGGCAACAGCGCCTTCAGCCAGCACAGGGTCGGTTGCACCCGGCGCAGCAACTGGGGCCGCAGCCTCAATAGCCGGTTGCGCAGCCGGAGCAGCCGGAGCCGCGGGCTCATCGGCAAAGACTGCGCCCGGGGCCAGCAAAAGACTGAACATCAGCGCAGCAAGCCCGCGCCAGAGGCGTGCCGGACTCAAAAACTGGGTTGGCGAAGCGGTGGAATGATTGCGTGTCATGCTAGCCGGACCTGAGAAAAGTAAGAAGGTTATGCCCTGCAACGCGTCTTGAGACCCGGGGCAAATGATGAGTTATTATTGCAAGTAATTCTTGTTAACAAAAGCAATAGCATCTGTTTTTTTCAAAAGTCACGACCTTGGTCGTGGCTGAACATGTACTTTTGTAACTTTAAATTAGGAGTTTTGAGATGCCCAAAGCCTCGGTTCTGATCGCCGGATGCGGTGATGTCGGAAGTCGTCTGGCGGCTCAACTGCCGGCCAATAACTGGCAGGTCTATGGGCTGCGACGCTCCATTGAGCGGTTACCTGCAGGCGTCACTGGCGTGGCGGGGGACCTGTTCAGCGACCAGTGCCCCGGGCAATGGCCTGAAGGCAACATTGACTATCTGGTGTACAGCGCCGCCGCCACCGACCACGACGAGGCCGGCTATCAGGCCGCTTATATAGAAGGTTTGAAGCACACGCTGGGCTGGCTCAAGCAAAAAGGCCAGCAGCCAAAGCGCTTGCTGTTTGTCTCCAGCAGCGGGGTGTATAGCCAGACGGAAGGCGAATGGGTCGATGAAACCTCGCCTGCCGAAGCCACAAGCTACTCGGGGCGAATCATGCGTGAAGCCGAGCAGATCGCATTGAACAGCGGCATTGCTGCCAGCGTGGTGCGCCTCACCGGGATTTACGGACCCGGTCGCGAATGGATGTTGGGGCAAGTGCGCAAGGGCTATCGCGTGGCAGTCGATCCGCCGCTGTATGGCAACCGCATCCATGCCGATGATGCAGGCGGCCTTCTGGCATTCCTGCTCCAGGCCGACCTGCAGGGCAAAACCCTGGAGGATTGCTATATCGGCGTGGATAACGCGCCGGTACCTTTGGCTGAAGTCGTGGGCTGGCTGCGTGAACGCCTGGGTATTACCGAATGGGCTGCCGAAGCCAGCGTGCGCCGGGCCGGTAGCAAACGCTGCAGCAACGCACGGGCCAAGGCCCTGGGCTGGGAACCGCGCTATCCGAGTTATCGCGAAGGCTACAGCGCGATGCTAGCGGATTGACTCTCTCTGCGGAGCGAGCTTGCCGGCGATATCATCGCCAGCAAGCTCTTGCAGCAGGCCAGGCTTAAAGCTGCTTTTCCAGTACCCATTCACGCTTGCCCGGGTATAACTGGGGCATTTCGTCAGGCTTGGCAGAATCCAGCGCCTGGAAGATCTCCAGCTGGCGACCATTGCGCACAAAAATGTGCGCCGCACCTGTCTCGTCCTGTTCCAGCCAGAGACTGTCGTACTCGCCGCTCATTGATGCGCAGTCGCCCGCCAGGCACAGGGCGTAAGCATTGGCTTCAGGTAAACCGGTAATCCGGCCATCGGCAAAAAAGGTCACTTGATTGCCTTGCCCTTTACCGCTGACCACACGCCACTGACCGCCCAGATAGGCAGTCTTGAGCGCGTGCTCGAAATTGGTGCCCAAAGGCGCGTCGCTTGTCAGGTTGATGGGGGAACGAACAAAGGATTGTTGCGGATCGGACTCACCCGCAGCCTGTACCAGCTCGTCGCCATTGAGGCTCAAGTCGGTGGCCGCGCTGCCATAAATATTGACCTGCCAAACCCCTTTGTTTTCAGGCATCAGCTTGCCTTCAACCCACTCAAAACCATTGGTGTAGTTGGCTTTGGCCTGTTTGGAATCAATTTGCCATTCAAGATTTGGCCCGTTGGCCAGCAGGGCTTCACGCAAATTGCCGCCTTTGGCAGCTTCATTGATCGCGGCCTGGTTGATCCAGACGCCACTGATATCGCGATGGGCGGGGCCGCTGGCACAGCCACCCAGGAAAATGGTGAGCAGCGAGAAAGCGAGCGCTTTGCGCATGGCGGAATCCTTTTAAAGCGGGGCAAGCGGGGGGTTGGCGCAGCATGAAGGCGCTGCGCCGAGGGGTGTTACTCAATGACCAGAATAGCGTCCATCTCAACCTGCGAACCCTTTGGCAGGGCCGCAACGCCGATAGCGGCACGAGCCGGGTATGGCTGTTCGAAGTATTTGCCCATGATTTCGTTGACCTTGGCGAAGTGGCTGAGGTCAGTCAGGAAAATATTCAGTTTGACGATGTCCTTGAACGAACCGCCTGCTGCTTCAGCCACGGATTTCAGGTTTTCGAATACCTGAATGGTCTGGGCTTCAAAACCTTCAACCAGTTCCATGGTTTTTGGGTCCAGCGGGATCTGACCGGACATGTAGACAGTATTGCCAGCTTTGATCGCCTGAGAGTAAGTACCGATAGCAGCAGGTGCCTTATCGCTGGTGATTACAGTCTTGGTCATGGGTGACTCCTTGTAATTAGATGGCTACGCACGCATACGAGTGATGCGGATAACCCCGTTAAGGGCGCGCAGTTTTTTGATCACGCGGGCCAGATGCACACGGTCGTGCACGCTGACCACCAGTTGGACAACGCTGATACGACCATCGCGTTCGTCCATGCTGATTTTTTCGATGTTGCCGTCGGCTGCGTTGACGCTGCTGGCAAGCAGCGCAATCAGGCCACGCTGGTGCTCCAGTTCGACACGCAACTCGACGTTGAATTCACCGGTGACATCCTTGGCCCACGAAAGCTGGACACATTTTTCGGGGTTGTGCCGAATCTCACTGATATTGCGGCAGTTATCCAGGTGCACAACCATGCCTTTGCCCGCGGACAGGTGACCCACAATCGGGTCTCCCGGGATCGGCGTACAACATTTGGCATAACTGAGTACCAGACCTTCGGTACCGCGAATCGCCAGTGGACCTTCCGGGCTCGGCAGCTGTTCGCCTTCACCCATCAGACGCCGGGCAACGACGTAAGCCATGCGATTGCCCAGGCCGATGTCTTCCAGCAGGTCTTCGACCTGCTCCAGACGATACTCCTGAAGCATGGCCTGAATGCGCTCGGCCGGGATCTTGTCCAGCGCGCTGTTGAAGCCGTTGAGCACCTTGTTCAGCAAGCGTTCGCCAAGGTTCACGGACTCGGAACGGCGCTGCAATTTCAGGGCGTGACGGATATGCGTACGCGCCTTGCCGGTAACCACAAAGTTGAGCCACGCCGGGTTGGGGCGGGCACCGGGGGCGCTGACGATCTCGACCGTGGAACCACTTTGCAGCGGCTCGGACAGCGGTGCGAGACGCCGGTTGATGCGGCATGCAATACAGCTGTTGCCGACGTCGGTGTGCACCGCGTAGGCAAAATCGACTGCGGTGGAGCCTTTGGGCAGCTCCATGATCCGGCCTTTGGGCGTGAACACGTAGACCTCGTCCGGAAACAGGTCGATCTTCACGCTTTCGATAAATTCGAGGGAGTTGCCGGCGCGCTGCTGCATCTCCAGCACGCCCTTGACCCATTGCCGCGCCCGGGCATGGGTCCCCGTGTGCTGCTCGTCGCCACTGGACTTGTACAACCAGTGGGCGGCAATACCGTTGTTGGCCATTTCTTCCATTTCACGGGTACGGATCTGAATTTCGATCGGTACGCCATGCATGCCAAACAGCGTGGTATGCAGCGACTGATAGCCGTTGGCTTTGGGAATCGCGATGTAGTCTTTAAACCGTCCCGGCAGTGGTTTGTACAAATTATGTACAGCACCCAGAACCCGGTAGCAGGTGTCGACCTTGTCGACGATGATCCGGAACGCGTAAACGTCCATGATCTCGTTGAAGGCCCGGCGCTTGCCGCGCATTTTTTTATAAATGCCGTAAATATGCTTTTGACGGCCGCTGACTTCGCCCTGAATGCCGTCTACGGCTAAACAGTGGCTGAGCGACTCTTCAATTTTGTTGACGATTTCCTTGCGATTGCCCCGGGCGCGCTTGACCGCCTGATAGATGCGCGCGGAGCGCATCGGGTACATCGCCTTGAAACCGAGATCTTCGAATTCGATACGAATGCTGTGCATGCCCAGCCGGTTGGCAATGGGCGCGTAGATTTCCAGGGTTTCCTTGGCAATCCGCCGGCGTTTTTCGCCGGACAGCACTTCGAGGGTACGCATGTTGTGCAGACGGTCAGCCAGCTTGACCAGAATCACGCGAATATCCCGCGCCATGGCCATGGCCATTTTCTGGAAGTTTTCAGCCTGGGCTTCGGCCTTGGTCTCGAAGTTCATCTGGGTCAGCTTGCTGACGCCATCGACCAGTTCGGCCACGGTTTCGCCGAACTGCGCGACAAGCGCTTCCTTGGCAATACCGGTGTCTTCGATCACGTCATGCAGCATGGCAGCCATCAGGCTTTGATGGTCCATATGCATGTCGGCAAGAATGTTCGCCACTGCCAGCGGATGCGTGACATAAGGCTCGCCGCTACGTCGGCGTTGGCCGTCGTGGGCTTGTTCGGCGTAGAAGTACGCTCGTCGGACCAGATTGACCTGGTCCGCACTGAGGTAAGTCGACAAGCGATCGGCGAGGGCGTCTATGCTCGGCAAGAGGAAACCTCCTGCCAAAACTTTTTACCCTTCGCCGTGCTACGTCGACCGGGCATAGGCTTAGTTCGCCTCGTTGGACTCGTCCTCGAACGCTGCGAACAGCGGTTCGTCTTCGACGATTTCAGCGTTGGCGATAAACTCGTAGCTCATCAGGCCTGCAGCGATTTCACGCAAGGCAACAACGGTAGGCTTGTCATTTTCCCACTCAACCAAAGGCTCTTTACCGCCGGTGGCCAGTTGACGGGCACGCTTGGTAGAGAGCATGACCAGCTCAAAGCGGTTATCCACGTGTTCTAGACAGTCTTCAACGGTTACGCGGGCCATGGTCTTCCTCGTAGCAAATGCAATATGCGCGCTGCCCGGATGGGCGAGCGGACTCAACAGTTTAAAAAATCACCAGCCATTAGGGAAGCGCTGATTTTTCAAGCGCCCCCCGAAACCCGCTGTAAGCGCCAATGTAAAGCCCTTACAGGGGTTTTGGGAAGAGCCCTTTAACTCAGCAATTCAGCCAGTAATTTGCCAAAACGCTGCTGCTGACGTTTTTGCTGGAGGCGATTGGCGTGAAAAATTGCCTTCAGGTCCTCCAGTGCCAGCGCAAAATCATCATTGATGATCAGGTAGTCATAGTCGACGTAGTGGCTCATTTCACTCACGGCTTCACGCATGCGCCCGTCAATGATTTCGTCGCTGTCCTGCCCGCGATTGTCCAGACGCTCACGCAAGGCTTGCTGGCTCGGCGGCAGGATGAAGATCGAACGCGCCTGCGGCATCAGCTGGCGAACCTGCTCGGCGCCTTGCCAGTCGATTTCCAGAATCAGGTCGTGACCTTCATCCAGGGTCTGCTGCAAATGGCTCTGCGAAGTACCGTAAAGGTTGCCGAACACCTCGGCGCGCTCCAGGAAATCACCGTGTTCGATCATTTTCACGAACTCTTCGCGCTCGACGAAATGATAGTTCACGCCGTTGACCTCACCCGGGCGCATGGCGCGGGTGGTGTGCGAAACCGAGACGCGAATCTGCGGTTCGAGGTCGATCAATGCCTTGACCAGACTGGTCTTGCCTGCGCCCGAAGGGGCAGAAACGATATAAAGGGTGCCGGTGCTATGGGTCATGTCAGGGAGAGCCTTACTCAATATTCTGTACTTGTTCGCGCATCTGCTCGATCAACACCTTGAGGTTGACCGCCGCCTGGGTACTGCGCGGATCGAATGCCTTGGAACCGAGGGTGTTGGCCTCCCGGTTGAGTTCTTGCATCAGGAAGTCGAGGCGCCGGCCGGCGGCTCCACCGGACTTGAGCACGCGCCGCACCTCAAGGATGTGGGTACTCAGGCGGTCAAGCTCTTCGGCGACGTCGCTTTTTTGCGCCAGCAGGACCATTTCTTGCTCAAGGCGCTGGGGATCAAGCTCGGCCTTCATGTCAGCAAAGCGATCGAGCACCTTTTGCCGCTGGGTGGCCAGCATCTGTGGCACGAGTTCACGCAAAGTCTCGACATCAGCCTCGATCGCGGTCAGTCGCTCGCTGATCAGGCGCGCCAGTTCGGCGCCTTCGCGCTCGCGGCCGTTTTTCAGTTCCTGCAGCGCCTGCTTGAACAGCACCAGCGCCTGATTGTTCAGGGCTTGAGGGTCGCTTGCATCCGCCACCAATACGCCTGGCCAGGCCAGCACTTTCAGCGGATCCAGCGCAGCCGGCTGCTTGATCAGGCTGGCGATGGATTCGGCGGCGGCCACCAGTTGCGCCGCACGCTCACGGTCAACCTGCAGCGGCTTGCCCGTGGTTTCTTCGGTGAAACGCAGCGTGCATTCCAGCTTGCCACGTGAGATCCCCTGACGCAGCGCTTCACGCACCGCACCTTCGAGGTCACGCAAAGACTCGGGCAGGCGCAGGTGCGGCTCCAGGTAGCGGCTATTGACCGAGCGCAGCTCCCAGCTCAGGGTGCCCTGAGTGCCGGCACTTTCGACGCGGGCAAAGGCGGTCATGCTATGCACCATGGAGGTACCTCGCGATTCGATGAATTTAGCCTGACGGCCATTGAGGCGAAGGATTGTAACGCAGTGCAGGGGACGGCCCCAAATGACGTCTGTCGTAAAAGTACCCGGTGTCATGGCGCTCCCAAGGGGGCGGCGAGCCGGGCATGCAATTATTAGGCGTGTCCTGTCGGGCCATGGCCTTTATAATGCTCGGCAGTTTTCCGTCCCGTACAGGTATCCCACATGAAACGTCCAAGTGGTCGCGTTGCCGATCAGCTCCGTCCGATCCGCATCACCCGCAACTACACCAAACACGCAGAGGGTTCTGTACTGGTCGAGTTCGGTGACACCAAAGTCATCTGCACCGTCAGCGTCGAAAACGGCGTGCCACGCTTCCTTAAAGGCCAGGGCCAGGGCTGGCTGACTGCCGAATACGGCATGCTGCCCCGCGCCACCGGCGACCGCAACCAGCGTGAAGCCAGCCGCGGCAAGCAAGGCGGACGTACCCTGGAAATCCAGCGCCTGATCGGCCGCTCGCTACGCGCCGCACTGGACATGTCCAAGCTGGGCGACATCACCCTGTACGTCGACTGCGACGTGATCCAGGCCGACGGCGGCACTCGCACGGCCTCGATCACCGGCGCCATGGTTGCCCTGGTCGACGCTTTGAAGCTGATCAAGAAACGCGGCGGCCTCAAGGGCGGCGACCCTCTCAAGCAGATGATTGCAGCGGTCTCGGTGGGCATGTATCAGGGCGAGCCAGTGCTCGACCTCGACTATCCTGAAGATTCGGCAGCCGAAACCGACCTGAACGTCGTAATGACCAGCACCGGTGGTTTCATCGAAGTTCAGGGCACTGCCGAAGGCGCGCCATTCCAGCCTGAAGAGCTGAACGCCATGCTGGCACTGGCGCAAAAGGGCATGACCGAAATTTTCGCCCTGCAACAAGCTGCACTGGCCGACTAACATCGCCGAGCTGTATGCCGAAGCCGTCTGTAACCATCTGGAGAACGCCATGAGCGAGCTGGACCTTTCAAAACCCGAGCCGAGCCGCGATGCTCGTAAATGGGCCATGTTTTGTCACTTTTCAGCGTTCCTCGGGATGTGGTTTCCGTTTGGCAGCCTGATCGGCCCGCTGATCCTGTGGCAGGTAAAGCGTGAAAGCGATCCGTTCATCGATGACCAGGGCAAGGAAGCCCTGAACTTTCAGATCACCGTGGCGATTGCTTCGGCCATTTGCTACGTGCTGATGTTTGTTCTGATCGGTTTCGCCCTGCTCGGCCTGGTCCTGATCGGCGCAGTGGTGCTGGTGGTGATTGCCGGCGTCAAGGCCAATGACGGAGTGGTATACCGCTACCCCTTCACCTGGCGCCCGATCAAGTAAACCAGCACCCACAAAAAAGCCGACAGCGATGTCGGCTTTTTTGTGGCTTCGAAAAAACACCTAGATAGTCAGTGTCCAGTCGTAGTCCACGATCAATGGCGCATGTTGCGAGAAGCGTGGCTGACGCGGCAGGCGAGCGCTTCGTACGAAGCGGCGCAGACCCGGTGTCAACAACTGGTAGTCGAAACGCCAGCCCAGATTAAGCATCTCGGCCTGTTCGTTATCCGGCCACCAGCTGTACTGATCGCCTTCACGACTAACTTCACGCAGGGCATCGACATAGCCCATATTGCCGACAATCTCGTCCATCCAGGCCCGCTCAGGCGCCAGGAAACCAGGAGATTGCTGGCTGTCACGCCAGTTTTTAATGTCGAGTTTCTGCTGCGCCACATACAGCGAGCCGCAGTAGATGTACTCACGACGCTTGCGACGCTGCTTATCCAGATAGCGTGCAAAGTCGTCCATTAGCTTGAATTTTTGATTCAAGTCTTCATCGCCGTTCTGCCCCGAAGGGAGCAGCAAGGTCGCGATGCTGACCTTATCGAAATCGGCTTGCAGGTAGCGCCCGTAGCGATCGGCCGTCTCGAAGCCAAGCCCAGTGATGACTGCTTTCGGTTGCAAGCGCGAATACAAAGCCACACCGCCTTGGGCAGGGACTTCAGCTTCGCAGGCATAAAGAAAGTAGCCATCCAGCTGGTAGGCTGGATCGTCCAGTTCAAAGGCGGAGGCGCGGGTGTCCTGCAGGCAGATAACGTCGGCATTCTGAGCTTGCAGCCAACTGAGCAAACCGCGCTCGACTGCCGTCTGAATACCATTGACGTTCACACTGATGATCCGCATAAATGGCCCCAAAAATCACGTGCGTGTATGATACACGCCGTCTAACCAATTAGCTAAATCCGTGGCATCTGGGGCCTTTACATGCAAGCGTATCAGCGCGACTTCATCCGTTTTGCCATCGATCGCGGCGTTTTGCGCTTCGGTGAGTTCACCCTGAAGTCCGGGCGCACCAGTCCTTACTTCTTCAATGCCGGCCTGTTCAACACCGGCTCCGCACTGGCTCAACTGGGGCGTTTCTACGCTGCCGCCATCGTTGACAGCGGTATCTCCTTCGACGTCCTGTTTGGCCCGGCCTACAAAGGCATTCCACTGGCGGCAACCACCGCAGTGGCCCTGGCAGAACACCATGACCGCGACCTGCCATGGTGCTTCAACCGCAAAGAAGCCAAAGCCCACGGCGAAGGTGGCAGCCTGGTCGGCTCGCCGCTCGAAGGCAATATCCTGATCATCGACGACGTGATCACCGCCGGCACCGCCATCCGTGAAGTCATGCAGATCATCCAGGCCCAGGGCGCCAAAGCCGCAGGCGTGCTGATTGCCCTGAACCGTCAGGAGCGTGGCAATGGCGAGCTGTCAGCTATTCAGGAAGTCGAGCGTGACTTTGGTATTCCTGTGGTCAGCATCGTTTCCTTGAACCAGGTGCTGCAGTACCTGGCCGAAGACGAAACGCTCAAGCAATACCTGCCAGCCGTTGAAGCCTATCGGGCGCAGTACGGGATCTAGTCGGCACAGCCAAAAAAAAGCCCCGCCCGGCAATCGCCGGACGGGGCTTTTCTGGTTTTGCTTAAACCGTCTTGCTGTTGGTAATCAGGGTACCGACACCGGTATCGGTGAAGATTTCCAGCAGCACCGCGTTCGGTACACGACCGTCGACGATGTGTGCAGTGGTCACGCCACCTTGCACGGCTTCCAGCGCGCAGCGGATCTTGGGCAGCATGCCCCCGTAGATGGTGCCATCGGCAATCAGGTCATCCACCTGGGCAGTGGTCAGCCCGGTCAGCACCTTGCCCTGCTTGTCCATCAGGCCCGCGATATTAGTCAGCAACATAAGCTTTTCAGCTTTCAGCGCTTCGGCGACCTTACCCGCCACCAGATCCGCGTTGATGTTGTAGGACTCGCCGTTTTCACCCACGCCAATCGGCGCAATTACCGGGATGAAATCACCCTTGGTCAGCATGTTCAGCAGGTCAGTGTTGATCCCGACCACTTCGCCCACATGCCCGAAATCGATGATTTCCGGGCTGGTCATTTCCGGTGTCTGGCGGGTAACCACCATTTTCTTGGCCCGGATCAGCGTGGCGTCTTTACCGGTCAGGCCTATGGCGCTACCGCCATGGCGGTTGATCAGGTTGACGATCTCTTTGTTCACATGGCCGCCGAGCACCATTTCAACCACATCCATGGTTTGCGAGTCTGTGACCCGCATACCGTCGATGAAATGGCTCTCGATGGACAGGCGCTTGAGCAAATCACCGATTTGCGGACCGCCACCATGGACCACGACCGGATTGATACCCACGGCCTTCATCAACACGATGTCGCGGGCAAACCCGGTTTTCAGCTCATCGTTTTCCATAGCGTTGCCGCCGTACTTGATCACCAGCGTCTTGCCGACGTAACGGCGAATATAGGGCAGCGCTTCGGACAAAACCTTGGCGACGTTGGAGGCGGCATCACGTTCGAGGGTCATTCAGGGCTCCGGTAGAACAAATCGATCAAAACGGTAGTTGGAGATCAGGCGCCACACGCTTCAATTGGGCGTGAAAGACATCCTTGATACGTTGCAGTTCGGCCTCGGTCTCTGCCTCGAATCGCAGCACCAGCACCGGAGTGGTGTTGGAGGCGCGAACCAGGCCCCAGCCGTGTGGATAGTCGACCCTAACACCATCAATGGTGGTCAGCTCGGCGGCTTCACCCCATTGGGCATCGTGCAGGGCGTCAATGATGCTGAATTTGCTCTCATCCGTCACATCGATATTGATCTCTGGCGTAGAAATATCGTTGGGGAAGGTCTCAAACAGCTCTTCGGCTGTCGCCTGGCGCTTGCTGAGGATCTCCAGCAGGCGCGCAGCACTGTAAATACCGTCATCAAAACCGAACCAGCGCTCTTTGAAAAAGATATGCCCGCTCATTTCTCCGGCCAGCAAGGCACTGGTTTCCTTCATCTTCTTTTTGATTAACGAATGACCGGTCTTCCACATAAGTGGCCGACCGCCACATTCTTCGATCCAGGGCGCCAGACGACGGCTGCATTTCACATCAAAAATGATCTCGGCAGCCGGGTTGCGCACCAGCACATCCTGAGCGAACAGCATCAGCAAGCGATCCGGGAACACCATGGTGCCGGTATTGGTCACGACACCGACACGGTCGCCGTCGCCATCAAAGGCCAGGCCAAGGTCGGCATTGGTTTCTTTAACCTTGGCGATCAGGTCCAGCAGATTCTCGGGCTTGCCCGGGTCCGGGTGGTGGTTGGGGAAATTACCGTCCACCTCGCAGAACAACGGGATCACTTCGCAATTCAGGGCTTCGATCAGTTGCGGGGCAATCACGCCTGCCGCACCGTTACCACAGTCGACCACCACTTTAAGACGCCGGGCCAGCTTGATGTCCCCGGTAATCTCATCGAAGTAGCGCGGCAAAATCTCAACCCGGGTGATGCTGCCTTCACCCCAGGTCAGATCATTGCTCTTGAGGCGGGTATGCAGCGCCTGTATTTGCTCGTTGGCCAGGGTGTCGCCAGCGATCACGATCTTGAAGCCGTTGTAGTTGGACGGGTTATGGCTGCCTGTAAGCATCACCCCCGACTTGCCCCTCAGCACGCTGGCCGCGTAATACAGCGCCGGCGTCGGTACCAGGCCTACATCGCTGACATGGCAACCGCTGTCGGCCACACCCTGAATCAAACGCTCCACCAGTTCCGGACCCGACAACCGCCCGTCACGCCCCACCGATACATGGGGCTCACCCTGGGCCAGGCTTTCGGCGCCAATGGCACGGCCAATCCAGTAGGCAGTTTCAGCGGTCAAGGTTTCAGGCACCACACCGCGAATGTCATAGGCGCGGAAGATGCTGTCAGGGAATTGCGGCGCGACCGAAGCTTGGCTGCTCATTAAAAAGGATGCTCCATTTTCTGAGAATTCGGGGTGTGCACTGAAACTGCCAGGCACACGAACGTCGACCTTGCCCTACGGCGAGCATTCACCGGTTGACGGGGAGCGGTCGAGCATAAGCTGTGGCTTTGGACGGCGTTTTGACGCGAGAGTTCGTGAGGCCAGTTGGCATTACGGGGCGTATGGCACAAGGCTGCCATCGATTTTGGCAATAAACAGAGTGACTGCATTGGCGCGAGCTTCATCCTGAATTACCACGCTAACGAGTCAGGTCAGGCAGGGCGCCTGACCTGAGTACAATCAGAGGCTGCCGGAATGACCGAAGCCGCCAGCACCACGCTGGCTTTCGTCGAATTCTTCGACCAGCTCAAAGTGCGCCTGCACCACCGGCACCAGCACCAGCTGAGCAATACGCTCACCGATGGTGATGTTGAAGGCGGTTTGACCACGGTTCCAGCACGAAACCATCAGTTCGCCCTGATAATCGGAGTCGATCAGGCCTACCAGGTTACCCAGCACGATGCCGTGCTTATGACCCAGGCCGGAGCGCGGCAGGATCAGCGCCGCCAGGCCCGGATCACCGATGTATACCGACAGACCGGTCGGGATCAACAGGGTCTGGCCCGGTTCCAGAACGGTGTCTTGTTTAAGCATGGCGCGCAGGTCAAGACCGGCGGAGCCGGGTGTGGCGTACTGCGGCAGCGGAAATTCGCTACCAATGCGTGGATCGAGGATTTTGGCTTGCAAAGCGTGCATACGAGTTAAACCTGGTTCAGACGTTCGGCGATAAAAGTGATCAGCTGGCGGGCAATTTTGCCCTTGCTGGTCTGGGCAAACACAGTGGCATGCAGTTGACGGTCAATCACGCTGCAGGCGTTTTCTTCGCTGTTGAAGCCGATGCTGGGGTTAGCCACATCGTTGGCCACAATCAGGTCGAGGTTTTTGTCTTTGAGCTTGCGCGCGGCGTAATCGAGCAAGTGCTCGGTCTCTGCGGCAAAGCCGACACTAAAAGGGCGGTCAGGGCGCGAAGCGATGGTGGCCAGAATGTCTGGATTGCGCACCATCTGCAGCAACAGGCCGTCACCCTTGGTAGGGTCTTTCTTGAGTTTCTGCGGGGCAACGACTTCCGGGCGGTAATCCGCGACTGCAGCGGACGCAATAAACACGTCACAGGGGATCGCCGCTTCACAGGCCGCGAGCATGTCGCGGGCACTGACCACATCGATCCGGCTCACCCGGTCCGGGGTCGGCAAGTGCACCGGCCCGGTAATCAGGGTTACCCGGGCACCGGCCTCAACCGCCGCTTCAGCCAGGGCAAAGCCCATTTTTCCGGAGCTGTGGTTGGTGATATAGCGCACCGGGTCGATGTTTTCCTGGGTCGGGCCTGCCGTAATCAGTACATGCTTGCCGGTCAACACCTGACGCTGAAAACACTCGGCGGCGCAGTGCACCAGATCATCAGCCTCAAGCATGCGGCCAAAGCCCACGTCACCGCAGGCCTGGCTTCCGGAAGCCGGACCAAACACGCGCAGGCCGCGGGTTTCAAGCAATCGGGTGTTGGCCTGGGTGGCCGGATCACGCCACATGGCCTGATTCATCGCCGGCGCAATGGCGACCGTCGCGTCAGTGGCCAGCACCAGGGTGGTCAGCAGATCATTGGCCAGGCCCTGGGCAAGACGGGCGATCAGGTCAGCCGTGGCTGGCGCGATCAGTACCAGGTCAGCCCACTTGGCCAGCTCGATATGGCCCATCGCGGCTTCAGCCGCCGGGTCCAGCAAATCCAGGTGAACCGGGTGCCCGGACAGGGCCTGCATGGTCAGCGGAGTGATGAACTCGCTACCGCCACGGGTCATGACAACCCGCACTTCGGCGCCTTGATCCAGCAAACGGCGAACCAGCTCTGCACTCTTGTAAGCCGCGATGCCGCCGCCGACGCCCAAAACAATGCGTTTTCGATACAGCCGCTGCATAGGCCTGCCTTCTAGTTCGATGATGACTGCGCGGAAAATGGCCAAATGCCACGCAAAAATGATGGGCTAAGATAACACAGCGCCTGCCAGGGAACAGCGGCGCCCACTTACATGGAGGTGTTATGAGCATCAGGGATTGGCCGGCAGCAGAGCGGCCGCGCGAGAAGCTTTTAGAACACGGAGCATCCAGTCTTTCCGACGCCGAACTGCTGGCAATCTTCCTGCGCACCGGGGTCTCGGGCAAAAGCGCGGTCGATCTGGCACGGCATTTACTCGCTGAATTCGGCAGCCTGAGGGCCTTGCTCGAAGCCGACCTCGCCGGGTTCTGTCGACAGCTGGGGCTCGGGCCGGCCAAGTTCAGCCAGTTGCAGGCGGTACTGGAGATGAGCCGCCGGCACCTGGCCGAGCGCCTGCGCCGGGACTCGGCGCTAGAGAGCCCGCAGGCCGTTCGTGACTATCTCAAGTCGTTACTGCGTCACGAACTCCACGAAGTGTTTGGCTGCCTGTTCATGGACTCCAAACACCGGATGCTGTCCTTTGAAGTGCTGTTCAGGGGCTCCATCGACAGTGCCAGCGTGTACCCGCGCCAGGTGGTCAAGCGCGCCCTCGCACATAACGCCGCAGCGGTGATTTTTTGCCACAACCACCCCTCGGGTGTCACCGAGCCCAGCCAGGCCGACCGCACCCTGACCAAGCGCCTGAGCGATGCGCTGGACCTGATCGAAGTGCGGGTTCTGGATCACTTTATCGTTGGCGACGGTGAACCGCTCTCAATGGTCGAACATGGCTGGATGTAACACTCAGGGCTTGATGCTGACCGTCGAAAAGTCCTGACGCCCGAACGGACTCACCTGATAACCCTGTACGTCTTTACGGGTAAGCGCGTAGGCCGTTGGGTGTGCCAGCGGCAGCCACAGCGCCTGCTGCTGAATCAGGGCCTGGGCCTTTTGATACAGCGCGCTGCGCTTGTCCTGGTCGGTGAGGGTTTTGCCCTCACTGATCAGGCTGTCCAGGGTCTTGTCGCAATAACGCGCAAAGTTGGTCCCGGACTTCACCGCGGCGCATGAAAACTGCGGAGTCAGGAAGTTGTCCGGGTCGCCGTTATCACCGGCCCAGCCCATGAACAACAGGTCGTGCTCACCCGCTTTGGCGCGACGGATCAATTCGCCCCATTCAATCACCCGGATGTCCGCCTTGATGCCCACCTTGCCCAGGTCCGCCTGCAGCAACTGCGCCCCAAGGCTTGGGTTCGGGTTCAGCACGCTTCCGGTCGGCCGGGTCCAGATGGTGGTTTTAAAGCCGTCCTTGAGGCCTGCACTGGCCAGCAGCTCTTTGGCTATTTGCGGATCATGGGCATAGCCCGGCAAATCTTTGGCATAGCTCCAGGTCGTGGCCGGATAGATGCCATTGGCAGTCTGTGCACCGTTCTCGAACACCGCCTTGAGGTAAGTGTCTTTATCGAAGGCCAGATTGATCGCCTGCCGCACCTCGGGCTTGTCCAGTGGCGGATGCTGACTATTGATGGCCACAAAAGCAGTCATGAAGGCCGGGGTTTGCGCAACGCTCAACGCAGGGTCCTTGGTGGCGGCATCCACATCCAGCGGTTTGGGCGAGAGGGCAATCTGGCACTCATTGCGGCGCAATTTCTGCAGGCGCACGTTGGCGTCCGGGGTGATGGCAAAAATCAGCCCGTCGATAGCCGGCTTGCCCGCGAAATAGTCCGGGTTGGCCTTGTAACGCACCACCGCATCTTTCTGGAAGCGCGAGAACACAAAAGGCCCGGTACCGATCGGCTGGCTGTTCATCAGCTCCGGCGTCCCGGCCTTGAGCAGTTTGTCGGCATATTCGGCCGAATAGATCGATGCAAAGCCCATACTCAGCGCCGGCAGGAACGTTGAATCCGGATGGCTGAGGGTAAAGCGCACGGTCAACGGGTCCGGGGTTTCGATCTTTTTCACCAGCTGCGGCAGTTGCAAGGACTGCGCATGGGGGAAACCGCTTTGCGCCACCTTGTGCCACGGATTGTCCGGATCAAGCATGCGCTCGAAGCTGAAGCGCACGTCATCGGCATTCAGTTCACGGCTCGGGGTGAAATAAGGCGTGCTGTGAAACTTGACCCCGGGGCGTAATTTGAAGTCGTACACAAGACCGTCAGGGGACACTGACCAGCTTTGCGCCAGACTCGGCACCAGCCTGGCAGCCCGGGCATCAAAATCCACCAGACGATTCATCAGCACGTCTGCCGAGGCATTGGTGGTCGTGAGCGAGTTGTACTGCACCACATCGAACCCTTCGGGGCTGGCCTCGGTGCAAACACTCAAGGTGGCCGCCTGAACCAGCGGACTCAGGCAAAAGGTAAGCAATAAGGGGGCGGCAGCGAGGCGCATGATCTGTTTCCTTTGCAAGTCGATGTGGCCCATCTGCAGGTGCAGTCTGGAAAAGACTAACCCTAGTGACCTGATGGACAAATGACTACTTTTTAATACGATCCGTTCCCTGTAGCGGCTGCCGAAGGCGCCTGCAGAGCTCGAAACGGGGGTATTTTCGGCCATATCAAGACCCGTCCGCCCTTGTCGCGACCGTCGCCGACTGCAATAAAGCGCAATTTTCGCACTGAAACCTTTCATCTCGCGACGAGCGGTAAAACCCAAGCAGGCATAGGCTTTAGCGCGAAATGCCGTTAGACTGCCGACTTAATTAATTACAGCAAACCACAGTTCGTGTTGTTGCTCTTTAGTCTTTCTGGTATAAAGCAGCGCTCTTTTCTAGGGGCCCGGTTCCTTCGTTTGTAGGTGTAGCCGGTAAGACCCTTAAAGAAACGCGGCGCCTGGCGCCATGACTGAGAGATTAAGCGGCCAACCCATGCCGGGTTGGGCATGTGGTTTTAGAGGGCTGAGGCATGTCGAGAGTCTGTCAAGTTACCGGTAAGGGTCCGGTGACTGGGAATAACATTTCCCACGCAAATAACAAAACCCGTCGTCGTTTCCTGCCGAACCTGCAGCATCACCGCTTCTGGGTTGAAGAAGAGAAACGTTTTGTTCGTCTGCGCGTATCTGCTAAAGGCATGCGCATCATCGACAAGCGTGGCATCACTGTCGTGCTGGCCGAAATCCGCCGCGATGGCAAGATCTAAGGGAGCTAATCATGCGTGAATTGATCCGTTTGGTGTCGAGCGCTGGTACAGGCCATTTCTACACCACAGATAAGAACAAGCGCACCACTCCGGACAAAATCGAAATCAAAAAATTCGATCCGCGGGTTCGCAAGCACGTGATCTACAAAGAAGCCAAAATCAAGTAATTGGTTTTACTTCTTACAAAAAAGGCCCGCATCTCACGATACGGGCCTTTTTTGTTGCTCAGCGCTGACGGTTCAACGTGGGACCGGCACTTCCCTGCATTTCCCGGCCTGACTCAGTTTCATGGTCACCATTACCCCTCCTGCGCCACGATCCTCAGCCGCCATCTATCGGCTCAGGGTTTGTGTTCAAACACGACGTAAACTTTGCGACATGGCTCCAGCACTTCCCACGTGCCACTGAAGCCGGCAGGGATGACAAAGCGGTCACCGGCCCGCAGGGTCTTGGCGTTGCCTTCCTGGTCACGCAGAACTGAAACGCCCTGCAGAATTTCGCAATATTCATGCTCGGTGTAATTGACCGTCCAGTGCCCCACAGCACCTTCCCACACCCCCGCGCTCATCTGCCCGCAAGGGCTGTCGTAATGGTTGTGGACAACTTGCTCCGGATTACCCTTGAGCACTTTTTCCGGCGCAGGACTAAATCGGTCAGCCTGGGTTTTGGCAGTGCTGAAGTCGACGATTGTGGCAATGCTCATTATTTTTGTACCCCCGAAATTGCTGCGTGTGTGGTCAGAAAGACAAAAGCTGATGTTTATTAAAACGAACAAGCCTTGCCGTTTGCGACACATGTGTCAAATATATTGAAAGTTCCAGGGCCACTGGTTTAGGGTGGCGGATGTCTCGTACTGATCACTTTAGTGAATCGGACAGCATCCATGACGCGCCATGCCAAAGCCTGAGCGCTGCAATTCTTAATAAGAGGAGGACACTCGAATGACCACCCTGACGCGTGCTGATTGGGAACAACGGGCCAAACAGCTGAAAATCGAAGGTCGCGCCTACATCAACGGTGAATACACCGACGCGGTCTCCAATGAAACGTTCGAGTGTCTCAGCCCGGTCGACGGCCGCTTGCTGGGCAAAGTTGCCAGCTGCGATGCAGCTGACGCCCAGCGCGCCGTAGAAGTGGCACGCAAAACCTTTGAGTCGGGCGTCTGGTCGCGCCTGGCACCGGCCAAGCGCAAAGCCGCCATGATCCGCTTTGCCGATCTGCTCAAGCAAAACGCCGAAGAACTGGCCCTGCTTGAAACCCTGGACATGGGCAAGCCGATCAGCGACTCGCTGCACATCGACGTCCCCGGTGCAGCCGGTGCGCTGAGCTGGAGCGGTGAAGCCATCGACAAGATTTACGACGAGGTCGCCGCCACCCCCCACGACCAGTTGGGTCTGGTGACCCGCGAAGCGGTCGGCGTAGTCGCCGCCATCGTGCCGTGGAACTTCCCGTTGATGATGGCCTGCTGGAAGCTCGGTCCGGCGCTGTCGACCGGTAACTCGGTAATCCTCAAGCCCTCCGAAAAATCGCCACTGACAGCCATCCGCATTGCGGCACTGGCCGTTGAAGCCGGCATTCCGGCTGGCGTCCTGAACGTCCTGCCAGGTTACGGCCACACTGTCGGCAAAGCCCTGGCCTTGCACATGGACGTCGACACCCTGGTGTTTACCGGTTCGACCAAAATCGCCAAGCAGTTGATGATCTATTCCGGCGAATCCAACATGAAGCGCATCTGGCTCGAAGCCGGCGGCAAGAGCCCGAACATCGTCTTCGCCGATGCTCCCGACCTGCAAGCCGCTGCCGAATCCGCTGCCAGCGCCATCGCCTTCAACCAGGGCGAAGTCTGTACCGCAGGTTCGCGCCTGCTGGTCGAGCGCTCCATCAAAGACAAATTCCTGCCGCTGGTGATCGAAGCGCTCAAGGACTGGAAGCCGGGCAATCCGCTGGACCCGGCCACCACCGTGGGCGCCCTGGTCGACACTCAGCAAATGAACACTGTGCTGTCGTACATCGAAGCCGGCCACAGCGAAGGCGCCAAACTGGTTGCCGGTGGCAAACGAATCCTGCAGGAAACCGGTGGCACCTACGTTGAGCCGACCATTTTCGACGGTGTGAGCAACGCGATGAAAATCGCCCAGGAAGAAATTTTTGGCCCGGTCTTGTCGGTTATCGCCTTCGACAGCGCCGCAGAAGCGATCCAGATTGCCAACGACACGCCATATGGCCTGGCGGCTGCAGTCTGGACAGCCGATATCTCCAAGGCTCACCTGACTGCCAAAGCCCTGCGCGCCGGTAGCGTATGGGTCAACCAATACGATGGCGGCGACATGACCGCTCCGTTTGGCGGCTTCAAACAGTCGGGTAACGGCCGTGACAAGTCGCTGCACGCATTCGACAAATACACCGAGCTGAAATCCACCTGGATCAAGCTGTAACACAACACTGGTAACACCCTGTGGGAGCGGGCTTGCCCGCGATGATCGCACCCGGTCTGCACTATGGACCCCGGTGCTAGCATCGCGAGCAGCCGCTCCCACATTTGTTTCAAACCTTTATTTCCAGTTATCCACAGGAGCACAGCGATGCGTTGGGCGACTTACTTCGCCGTACTGGCCTCGGTACTCAGCGTCGGCCTGGCGCTGGGCGTGAGCATGCCGCTGGTGTCGTTCCGGCTCGAAAGCTGGGGTTACGGCGGGTTCGCAATTGGCGTGATGGCAGCCATGCCGGCAATCGGCGTGCTGGTGGGCGCCAGCCTGGCCAGCAAACTGGCCTCGCGCTTTGGTACGCCAGCCCTGATGCGTCTGTGTTTGTGGTGTGGCGCGCTGTCCATCGGGCTGTTGGCGTTACTGCCCAGCTACCCGGTGTGGCTGGTGCTGCGACTGCTGATCGGGGTAGTGCTCACGATCATTTTTATTCTCGGTGAAAGCTGGATCAACCAACTGGTGGTCGAACAATGGCGCGGCCGCCTGGTCGCACTGTATGGCTCGGCCTACGCCTTGAGCCAACTCTCCGGGCCCCTGCTATTGGGCCTGGTTGGCTCTGAAGGGGACTACGGATTCTGGATCGGCGTAGCTCTGCTGACGCTGGCCCCCTTGCTGCTGATGGGCCGCGATGGCGCCCCCGTCACCGAAGCGTACAGCGTGACCTTCAAGGACTTGCTGGAGTTCTGTCGAGGCTTGCCGGCCATCGCCTGGGCTGTAGGGTTATTTGCGGCCTTTGAAGCCATGATTCTGACCCTGCTGCCGGTCTATTGCCTGCGTCAGGGCTTTACCGCCGACATCGCCCTGGCAATGGTCAGTACCGTGGTGGTGGGCGATGCCCTGCTGCAACTGCCGATTGGTGCGCTGGCCGACCGCCTGTCCCGGCGTTCGTTGTTCACCGGTTGCGCGGTGCTGCTGATGCTGTCGAGCCTGGCGGTGCCATTGTTGCTCAATACCCTGTTGATCTGGCCGCTGTGGGTGATTTTCGGCGCCAGCGCAGGCGGCCTGTTCACCCTGTCGTTGATTCTGATCGGCGAGCGCTACCGTGACGACGCGCTGGTACGTGCCAATGCCCACATTGCACAGCTATGGGGCATTGGCTGCCTGATCGGGCCGTTGGCCGCAGGTGCTGGCAGCCAGTGGATCAGCGGCCATGCCTTGCCGCTGTTCATGGCCGCCGGAGCCTTGGTGCTGGTGATCCTGGTGTTGCGCCAGGGCGCCTTTGGCGCAGAGCAAACAGCCGCATAAAATATGCGCCTGCAGAGGGGCCTGGGTGGTTACAACATCTTCTCCAGCCCCACGCTCTTGCTGAACCAGGCGTTCAGCCGGCGCCACCAGTTGCCCGGCTCGTGGCTCAACGCATGTAACCGGCCATTGTCTTCGGTTACCCAGACGATCTTGCCCTGCTCCAGGGTCGGCTCGTAGCTCAAGGCCGGCGACATGCCCTGCAACGCCAGCTTGCGCGCCTCGTCCGCCAGCTGCGGGCTGTCCACCAGCACCCCGACCTCGGTGTTCCACAAGCCCGAACGCGGGTCGAAATTGAACGAGCCGATAAAGGATTTTTGCCCGTCGAAAATCATCGCCTTGCTGTGCAGGCTCGAATCGCTGCTCATCCCGTGTTTAAACAGATGCGGACCGCTGCCCGGGTGGCTGCCGGGCTGGCGCCGCAGCTCAAAGAGCTTGACCCCATGCTCCAGCAACGCCTTGCGATAGGGGGCATAGCCGCCATGCACCACCGGCACGTCCGTGGCTTCCAGGGAGTTGGTCAATAAACGTACATCGACCCCGGCATCCGCACGGCCCGTCAGGTACACCAGCCCGGTTTCACCCGGCACAAAGTAGGCCGAGACCAGAATCAGCTCTTTGTTCACCCCGGCCAGTTCCGGCGCCAGTTGCGTGGTCAGCAACAAATGCGGATCCGGCTCGTCCTTGGCCAGCACCTTGCTCGGTGCATCCCACAAGGCCTGACCCCAGGCCCAGATCAGCTCTTTGCGCCAGGTATCCAGCTGCGGGCTGGTTTCATACGATGCCAGTTGCTGGTACAGCGTGTTGTTGCGTTGTTGTGCCAGTTTGAGTGACGCCTCGAGTTTTTCCCGCGCCCTGGCCAGCTCCGACCGGGACAGCCGTGCCGAAACAAAATCACCAATGGGCTGGCTCAGGGCACTGTTCCAGTATTGATCGAAGCTGTACCCCAGTTGCTCAGCCACCGGCCCCACTCCGAGCAGGTCGATGTCGGTGAAATTCAGATCCGGCTGAGCATCGAAATACTCATCGCCCAAATTCCGCCCGCCGACAATCGCCGCACTGTTATCGGCCAGCCACAGCTTGTTATGCATGCGCCGGTGCTGGCGCGAAAGATTGAATAGCCGGCCCATCGCCCGGGTCACCCCCGTGCCACGTCCCAATTGCAGCGGATTGAACAGGCGGACCTGAATATTGGGATGGGCCGCCAGGGTGGCCAGAATATCGTCCAGGCCATCGCTGGCGGTGTCGTCGAGCAGCAGTCGTACCCTCACCCCGCGATCTGCCGCCTTGAGCAGCTCATCAACCAGCATCCGCGTACTCAGCCCGTCGTGGACGATGTAGTACTGCAGATCAAGACTGCTCTGCGCATTGCGGATCAGCTCTGCCCGGGCCCGGAACGCTTCGCCGCTGTTGGGCAATAAACGGAACCCCGAGCGGCCCCGGTAGGGCGCCGCCTGAGCCATGATCGAGCGGCCAAAGGATGAATCCACCGCGGGGGTAGCCTGACTTGACTCTCGAGGTACATCCAAGGTGCTACAACCTCCCAGCAACAGCGCGAAAAACAACATGCAGAGTGATTTCAACGTACGGTGCCCCGTTCAACTGTCCGCGTGACCGGCCGCCTGAGCCCACAACTTGCTGGCCGTTTCACCGACCTTGCGCACGGCCTCTTCAATCTGCAGCGTTGGCTTGGCAGCGTAGTTCATGCGCAAGCAATTACGGTACTTGCCCGAAGCAGAAAAGATGCTGCCCACCGCGACCTGCACCCCCTGCTCAAGCAGCGCGCGATTGAGGCGCAAGCTATCAAACCCCTCGGGCAGTTCAAGCCACAGCATAAAACTGCCCTGAGGCCGGCTGGCGCGGGTACCGGGCGGAAAGTAGCGGCTGATCCAGCCCAGCATCAAATCGCGATTGCGCTGATATTGGGTGCGCATTTTGCGCAGGTGCGGTTCGAAATGACCGTTTTTCAAAAAGTCGGCAACCGCCAGCTGCGGCTGCGGCGCGGTGGAGCCGGTGGAGATGTACTTCATGTGCAGCACCCGCTCCAGATAACGGCCCGGCGCGACCCAGCCTACCCGCAGGCCCGGGGCCAGGGTCTTGGAGAACGAGCTGCACAGCAGCACCCGACCGTCATCGTCGAACGACTTGATGGTCCGCGGGCGAGGGTAGGTGTAGGCCAGCTCACCGTAGACATCGTCTTCGATAATGGCCACGTCAAAGCGCTGGGCCAGGGTCACCAAGGCCCGTTTGCGCGCCTCGGGCATGATGTAGCCCAGCGGATTGTTGCAACTGGGGGTGATCTGGATTGCCTTGATCGGCCACTGCTCCAGCGCCAGCTCCAGCGCATCCAGGCTGATGCCGGTCAGCGGGTCGGTGGGTATCTCCAGCGCCTTCATGCCCAACCCTTTGAGGGTTTGCATGGCGCCGTGAAAGCTCGGCGAATCGACCGCCACAATATCTCCCGGCTCACACACCGCCCGAATACTGCATGACAGCGCTTCATGGCAGCCAGTGGTGATCACTATCTCGTCGGGGCTCAACTGACAGCCCGAGTCGAGCAGCAGGCGCGCCAGTTGCTCGCGCAGGGCCAGCACCCCGTAGACGTTGTCGTAATACAGGCCGGGCAAGTCCAGGCGGCGACTGATTTGCGCCAGGCTGCGCAACAACGGCTTGATGGTCGGCACAGTAACGTCGGGCATGCCGCGCCCCAGTTGAATCACATCCTTTTGCGGCACCGAGCGCACCAGTTCCAGCACCTGCTCCCACTGGGAAATTTCCACCGGCCGCTGAGCGGGCTTGCCCATGCCCGGCAAGGCCGGCAACTGGCGCTCCATCGGTACAAAGTATCCGGACTTGGGGCGCGGCGAAGCCAGGCCATTGTCCTCCAGCAACCGATACGCCTGCTGCACCGTACTCAGGCTCACACCATGTTCGGCGCTTAATGCACGCACTGAAGGCAAGCGGTCGCCGGGGCGATAAAAGCCCTGTTCGATGCGCGTACCGAGCAGGTCGGCGAGGTTGACGTATAGGGTCATGGCGGTGCTCTCGAAAGATTGACCGGTACAGATGGGCTATAAACCGAGGATTCAGGCTCTAAAAAGACGAATCTGTATGCATATAAAAACAGTTTGCTGAATCTGTCATGGTTTTTGACGCAAGGCCATCATGCTGACTCATAGCAACCGAGTCAAAAGGAGCTGGCGAATGAATGGTTTAAGCGATGTGCGTCTGACGTTACACGGCCCGCAATTACAGGCTGAGCACGAATCTTTTCAGGTCGTCAGTTCACCTGCCGCTTTAAGCCGCTGGGGCCTGTTCTGTCACCGCTCACGCACCCGCCGGGCCTTGCTCCAGCTGGATGCACAGCAGCTGCGGGACGTGGGTTTGAGCCCGGAGCTGGCCCTGCGCGAAGGCTGCAAACCGTTCTGGCGCTCTTGACCTGACTGGCAGCAGCGAGCGCCTGCAGGGGGGCGGGTTAACCCAGCTCTTTGAGCCGATGCCACAACATGCCCAGCGCCAGCAACGGCGAACGCAGGTACTTGCCGCCCGGAAAGGTGATGTGCGGGACTTTGGCGAACAGGTCAAAACCGTGGCTTTGCTGGCCGCTGATGGCCTCGGCCAGCAGCTTGCCGGCCAGGTGCGTGGCGTTCACCCCATGTCCTGAATACGCCTGGGCGAAATACACGTTGGGCTGATCCGGCAGACGACCGATCTGCGGCAAGCGGTTGGCACCAATACCAATCATCCCGCCCCACTGGTAATCGATTTTTACATTGGCCAGGTGCGGGAACACTTCGAGCATTTTCGGCCGCATGTAAGCGCCGATGTCCTGCGGGTCGCGGCCTGAGTAATGACAGGCACCACCGAACAGCAAACGCCGGTCCGCCGAAAGCCGGTAATAATCCAGCGCCACACGCTGATCGCATACCGCCATGTTCTGCGGCAACAAAGCATGAGCCTGGGCTTCACTCAACGGCTCGGTGGCAATGATGTAACTGCCCGCAGGCAGTACTTTGCCACTGAGTTGCGGGTTGAGATCCTTGAGATAGGCATTGCAGCCCAGCACCAGGCTCCTGGCCCGCACCGATCCCTGAGCCGTATGCACCCGCACTTCAGGGCCGTAATCGATCCGGGTTACCGCGCTGTTTTCGAACAGCTTCACGCCCAATTGCGCCGCGACGGCGGCTTCACCCAGCGCCAGGTTAAGCGGGTGCAAATGACCCGAGCCCATGTCAACCAGGCCTCCGACATAACGGTCCGAACCCACCACACTGTGCACTTCGTTGGCTTGCAGCAAACGGGTCTGGTGGCGATAACCCAAGCCGCGCAATTCTTCGGCCTCTTCGGCAAAACCTTCCAGGTCGCGAGGCTTGTTGGCCAGGTCGCAATAACCCCAGGTCAGGTCGCAGGCAATGTTGTAGCGTTCGACCCGCTGGCGCACGATTTCCACCGCCTCCAGGCCCATCAACTTCATTTGCCGCACACCGTCCTTGCCGATGATCCCTTCAAACTGCTCAAGCCCGTGGCCGACGCCGCGAATCAGTTGCCCGCCATTGCGCCCGCTGGCACCCCAGCCGATCTTGTGCGCTTCGAGCACAATCACGCTCATGCCGCGCTCGGCCAGCTCCAGCGCCGTGTTCAGGCCGGAAAAGCCGCCGCCCACCACGCACACATCAGCCACATGCTCACCTTGCAGCACCGGATGATCGGGCTGCGGCAGACTGCTGGCGGCGTAATAAGAAGCGGTGTGCTGGCTGCGCGGATCCGGGGCGCTCATGTGATTAATCCTGATTATTCATGTTAGAAAAATTTGACGGAGCATAAGCCCGGCCCTTCCTGCGGGGCAAGAACAGCCGGACGGCCCTGTCTAGAGTGAGGCTTTTCGGGCAGACTCTGCGGCCTTTTCAAATCCGGTGAGCCTTAGATGAGCTGTAACAGTCATAAAATCCGCTTTCTCAGGCAGCAGATCCCGTCGTTCGAATGCGTTCCGGGTTGCCATGACTGCTGCGGGCCCGTGACCACCTCATCTGAAGAAATGGCCCGCCTGCCACGCAAGACCGCTGCCGAACAAGAGGCGGCCATGGACGAGCTGAACTGCGTACACCTGGGCCCCAATGGCTGCACTGTGTATGAAGAGCGCCCGCTGATCTGCCGTCTGTTTGGCACCACCCCGACCTTGCCGTGCCCTAACGGCCGCCGCCCGGTGGAAATGATCCATCCTTCGGCGGAGAAGCTGGTGCATGAATACATCGCCAGTACCCGCCAGGTGCTGGTGTAGAACCTTCCTGCCCCTGCAGGAGCAAGCTCGCTCCTGCAGAGCCCCGGGGGTCAATCCGGGATCGGCAAATTCAGGCTCTCTTTCACCTCTTCCATCACGATATAGCTCTTGGACTCACGCACGTGGGGCAGTTTGAGCAAGATATCGCCCAGCAGTTTACGGTACGAGGCCATCTCGCTGATCCGCGCCTTGACCAGATAGTCGAAGTCACCCGACACCAGATGACACTCCAGTACGTGGGGCAATTTCAGCACTGCACGGCGGAATTCTTCAAAAGTATCGCCTGACTTGTAGTCGAGGCTGATTTCGACGAACACCAGCAAACTGCCCTGCAAATGCTGGGGGTTGAGCCGGGCGTTGTAGCCCATGATGATCCCTTCGCGTTCCAGCCTGCGTACCCGCTCGGTACAGGGCGTGGTCGACAACCCTACCTTCTCTCCAAGCTCGGTAAACGAGATCCGGCCATCGGCCTGCAGGATGCGCAAAATGTTGCGATCGATCTTGTCCAGTTCACGCTTTGTCTGATGATTTGTACGCATAGGAGAATCTCCTTTGTAAAAAGCGTTTTGGCCGAGAATTGTCGCCAAATATAGCTTTTTATACAGTGAAATCCACTGGCAAATGCTTCTTATACTGCGCTCATCTTCGCTTTGAACAATAAACGTCTGCGGCTGGCCGCGATGAGGGAAATAAATATGCGAGTTATGGTATTGGGTGGCGGCGTTATTGGTACTGCCAGCGCCTATTATCTGGCCCGAGCCGGTTTCGATGTAGTCGTCGTAGACCGTCAGCCAGCCGTTGCGATGGAAACCAGCTTTGCCAACGCCGGCCAGGTATCCCCGGGCTATGCATCGCCATGGGCCGCGCCGGGCGTTCCGCTCAAGGCGATCAAATGGCTGCTCGAGCGCCACGCCCCCCTGGCAATCAAGGCCACCACCAATATCGACCAGTACCTGTGGATGGCGCAGATGCTGCGCAACTGCACCGCCAGCCGCTATGCCGTGAACAAGGAGCGCATGGTGCGTTTGTCCGAGTACAGCCGCGACTGCCTCGATGAACTGCGCGCCGAAACCGGTATTGCCTACGAGGCTCGCAACCTCGGTACCACTCAATTGTTCCGCACCCAGGCCCAACTGGACGGCGCAGCCAAAGATATCGCCGTACTCAAGGAGTCCGGGGTGCCTTACGAGCTGCTCGACCGTGCGGGTATCGCCCGGGTTGAGCCGGCACTGGCCGGTGTCACTGACATTCTGGCCGGCGCCCTGCGCCTGCCGAATGACCAGACAGGTGACTGTCAGATGTTCACCACCCGCCTGGCTGAAATGGCTAAAAACCTGGGTGTCGAATTCCGCTTCGGTCAGGATATCCAGCACCTGGACTTCGCGGGCGATCGCATCAATGGCGTAATGATCGACGGCAAGCTCGAAACCGCTGACCGCTACGTACTGGCCCTGGGCAGCTACTCACCGCAAATGCTCAAGCCGCTGGGCATCAAGGCCCCGGTTTACCCGCTCAAAGGCTACTCGCTGACCATCCCGATCACCGATCCGGCCATGGCCCCCACCTCGACCATTCTGGATGAGACCTACAAAGTCGCCATCACCCGTTTCGACAACCGTATCCGTGTCGGCGGCATGGCCGAGATAGCCGGTTTTGACCTGTCGCTCAATCCCCGTCGGCGTGAAACCCTGGAGATGATCGTCAATGATCTTTATCCTCGGGGCGGTGATTTGAGCCAGGCAAGTTTCTGGACCGGCCTGCGCCCGACCACTCCGGACGGCACGCCGATCGTGGGCCCGACGCCATTTAAAAACCTGTTCCTGAACACCGGTCATGGCACACTCGGCTGGACCATGGCCTGCGGCTCCGGTCGCTTCCTCGCTGACGTGATGGCCAAAAAGACGCCACAGATCAGCGCCGAAGGCCTTGATATTTCCCGTTACGGAAACCACCAGGAGACTGCAAAACATGGCAATCCAGCGCCAGCTCACCAATGAACGCATGAGCCAGATCGTGGCTCACAACGGCACTGTTTACCTGTCAGGGCAAGTCGGCAATGACATGTATGCCGGGGTCGAGCAGCAAACCCGCGAAACCCTGAAAAATATCGAGCACCTGCTGGACCTGGCGGGCACCGACAAAAGCCACATCCTGTCGGTCACCATCTACCTCAAGAACATCGATGCCGACTTTGCCGGCATGAACAGTGTCTGGGACGAGTGGCTGCCTAAAGGCGTACAGCCTGCACGCGCAACGGTCGAAGCCAAGCTGTGTGAACCGGAAATTCTGGTGGAACTGTCGGTTATCGCGGCACTGCCATAACACCCTTGATGTCATAACTGTCCCTCTTCCGGTGCCACCGTGGTCAAGCCACGGGTTGGCGCCGGTTTTTTATTCAACAGCCGTTAGAAGCCCGCCGCCATGCGCCCAGCCCGTGCCCTGATCGACCTTCAAGCCCTGCGTCATAACTACCAACTGGCCCGTGAAGTGACGGGGGCCAAAGCCCTCGCCGTGATCAAGGCCGACGCCTACGGCCATGGCGCCGTACGTTGCGCCCAGGCCCTGGAGGCTGAAGCCGACGGCTTTGCTGTTGCCTGTATCGAAGAAGCCCTGGAACTGCGCGCTGCCGGCATTCGCGCCCCTATTCTGCTGCTTGAAGGTTTTTTTGAAGCAGATGAACTGCCGCTGATCGTCGAGCACGACTTCTGGTGCGTGGTGCATTCGCTGTGGCAGCTCGACGCGATCGAGCAGGCCCGCCTCCCCAGACCGATTCAGGTGTGGTTAAAACTCGACAGCGGCATGCACCGCGTCGGCTTGCACCCGCATGATTACAAAGCCGCCTACCAGCGCCTGCAGGCCAGCGGCAAAGTGGCAAAAATCGTACTCATGAGCCACTTCGCCCGCGCCGATGAACTGGACTGCAGCCGCAGTGAAGAACAGCTGGCGGTGTTTCAGGCGGCCCGTGCGGACTTGTCTGCCGAAGTCAGCTTGCGCAACTCGCCGTCGATCCTTGGCTGGCCAACCACCCCAAGTGACTGGGTCCGTCCGGGGCTCATGCTGTACGGGGCAACCCCGTTTGAAGAGCCGCAGGCTCAAGCTTCCCGCCTGCAGCCAGTGATGACCCTGGAATCCAGAGTCATTTGCGTACGCGAATTGCCGGCAGGCGAGCCGGTGGGCTACGGCGCCAGATTCATCACCACCCGACCAATGCGCGTCGGCGTAGTGGCCATGGGTTATGCCGATGGCTACCCGCGTCAGGCGCCCACCGGCACCCCGGTACTGGTGGCCGGTGTACGCAGCCAGCTGCTGGGGCGGGTGTCGATGGACATGCTGTGCATTGATCTCACGGATGTGCCGCAAGCCGGCCTCGGTTCACCCGTCGAGTTGTGGGGCAAAACCATCCTCGCCAGTGAGGTGGCGGCCAAGGCTGACACCATTCCTTACCAGATTTTTTGCAACCTGAAACGAGCCCCGCGCCTCTATTCCGGGGACTGATGAGTTGTATCCAATGTGCGGAGCAAAATGGGGGTACAGGTTTGAAGTCGAAGTGTTGTAAATACTGAACGCTATCGCCATGATGGCGGCTTCTCGACCTGAACCTGACCCCTAGGAGGCTCCCGCATTGGACGTCGGTGAACGACTGCAATCCATCCGCAAACTTAAAGGCCTGTCACAGCGTGAACTCGCCAAGCGTGCGGGCGTCACTAACAGCACTATTTCGATGATCGAAAAAAACAGCGTGAGCCCTTCAATAAGCTCCCTGAGAAAAGTGCTGAGTGGCATTCCAATGTCCATGGTCGAATTTTTTTCCGAAGAGATCCTTCAGGAAAAACCGACGCAAATTGTCTACAAAGCCAATGAATTGATCGACATTTCAGATGGTGCCGTGACCATGAAACTGGTCGGCAAGGCGCATCCGAGTCGGGCCATCGCATTTCTTAACGAAATCTATCCACCGGGCGCCGATACCGGGGACGAAATGCTGACCCACGAAGGCGAAGAAACCGGAATCCTGGTGGAAGGCCGTCTGGAGTTGACCGTAGGTCTTGAGACCTTCGTGCTCGAAGCCGGCGACAGCTACTATTTCGAAAGCTCCAAGCCGCACCGTTTTCGCAATCCGTTCGATGTCGCAGCGCGACTAATCAGCGCAGCCACCCCGGCGAATTTCTAAGAAAAGAGGCGCCCTGCTTATGGGCAGAGGCATCCGCAGCTGCATTTCGCCATCTCTATTCCCCCTTTGTCTTTAGGGTTGTTTCAGAGTGGCGGGCTAACCGTTATACTTTTGCCGCCCGCGAAACCGTGGTTGTGGGCGTGAATAGCCACCATTGAGGGTGTACGCGTGAACCTAATTATGAAAATGCTGGCCGTACCAGCAACTGTATTGGCCCTTTGGGCAGTCAACGCTCAAGCGGCAACAAACGATGACATCGCAAAACGTCTCGAGCCTGTAGGCAAAGTCTGTGTTCAGGGCGAAGAATGTAAAGGCATGGATGTCGTCGCTTCAGCTGGTGGCGGCGGTGCTCAAAGCCCGGACGACATCATTGCCAAGCATTGCAACGCGTGCCACGGCACAGGCTTGCTGGGCGCACCGAAAATCGGTGACACCGCAGCCTGGAAAGAACGTGCCGATCACCAGGGCGGCCTCGATGGCATCCTGGCCAAGGCCATCACCGGGATCAACGCCATGCCGCCAAAAGGCACGTGCATGACCTGTACCGATGAAGAACTGAAAGGCGCCATCGAGAAGATGTCCGGCTTGAAGTAAGCCGATCTTCACCAGAAAAGCCGCTGATGGGCGGCTTTTTTGTGCCTGAAATTTGCTCCGGCACGCCCTTGATCCTCCTTGCTCTTTGCAACCAAGACCGGTCACTCTCTGTCACATCTCTATACACGGATGGTCTTGGAGGGTCAGATGGTGCAGTCCTGTTCGATCGAGCGCGCAGTCGATGATGTGCTCGCACGTTTGCCGATGCATATTCACCTCGGCTTGCCGCTGGGTCTGGGCAAGGCCAACCGGTTCGTTAACGCGCTATATCGGCGCATCAAGTTGCTGCCCGAGCGCCGGCTGACGATTTACACCGCCCTGAGCCTTGGTCGCCCGCCCCTGGGTGACGGTTTGCAGCGCCGCTTTCTCGAGCCCTTTGTGGAGCGGGTGTTTGGCGACTATATCGAACTGGATTATCTCGCCGACCTGCATCGCAACAGCATGCCGGGCAACATTCACGTCGAGCAGTTCTTTATGCAGCCGGGCAGCCTGCTCAATAGCCCGGCGGCGCAACAGGATTACGTCAGCAGCAACTACAGCCATGCCGCCCGCGATATCAACGCCAACGGCTTGAATCTGGTGGCGCAGATGGTCGCCCGTGATCCCCTGGATGCCACTCGCCTGAGCCTGAGCTGCAACCCCGATGTCACCCTCGATTTACTGCCCATGATCGCCAGACGCCGGGCCGCGGGCGAAACCATTCTGATACTGGGCCACGTGCACAGCGACTTGCCCTACATGCCCGGGGACTCTGAGCTCGACATCGAAGATTTTGACCTGCTGATCGACGAGGATGAGCACACCACGCTGTTTTCTACCCCCAATATGCCGGTGAGCCAGCAAGACCATTTTATCGGCCTGCACGCCAGCACTCTGGTGCGTGATGGCGGCACGCTACAGATTGGCATTGGTTCGATGGGCGATGCGCTGAGCGCCGCCTTGCTCGCGCGTCAGGGCGATAATGACGGCTACCGGGCCTTGCTCGGCGATATCGATATAACCCCATGGCGCTCGCTGATTGAACGCGAAGGCGGGGTCGAACCGTTCGCCCGGGGCCTGTATGGCTGTAGCGAGATGTTTGTGCACGGGCTGATGGTGTTGGCGGACGCAGGTATTGTGCGGCGCAAGGTGTACCCGGATATCGAGCGTCAGACGCAGGCCAATGCCGGCACCCTGGACGAAAGCCTGCACCGCGATGGCATCAGCGTACACGGCGGCTTCATCCTGGGTCCGGCCAGCTTTTACCAGCGCCTGAGGGAGTTGCCACTGAGCAGGCGCAGCGAATTCAACATGACCGCCATCAGCTACATCAACGAACTGTATGGTCAGGAAGACCTGAAGCGCTTGCAGCGGCGCGATGCGCGTTTTGTGAACAGCGCGTTCACCGCCACCTTGCTCGGGGCCGCCGTCGCCGATCAACTGGAAGACGGCCGCGTACTCAGCGGGGTCGGCGGCCAATACAACTTTGTGGCCCAGGGCCATGCGCTGCATGACGCGCGCTCGGTGATCATCCTGCGCAGCTGGCGCGAATCGGGAGGCGATGTGAGTTCCAACATCGTCTGGGAATATGGCCACTGCACCATTCCCCGGCATTTGCGCGACATCGTGATAACCGAATACGGCATCGCTGATCTGCGCGGCAAGACCGATCGTCATGTGATCGAGGCGATGCTGTCCATCACCGATTCACGCTTCCAGACCGAACTGATCGAACAGGCACAGCAAATCGGCAAATTGCCCAAGGACTTTTGCCTCGATCCGCGATTTGCCGACAACAGTCCGCAGCGCCTGCAATCGATTGCCGCGCGCCACCCGCATTTATTCCCGGAGTACCCGCTGGGCAGCGATTTCAGTACCCAGGAGCAAGACCTGCTGCGGGCGTTGAACTGGCTCAAGAGCAAATTCAAACTCACGCAGATCTATGAACTGGGCAAAGCCACGCTGGACGCACCTGCAGCGCAAGCATTCCCCGAACACCTCTCGCGCATGGGGCTTGAAAAGCCCGAAGGTCTGCGCGAAGAGCTGTATCAGCGCCTGCTGCTGGCAGGTTTGCAGGCGACCGCAAAGACCGGCATCTGACACCTGTCACCTGCAGGAGCGTGCTCCTGCAGGGAGGGCAGCGGTATCAGTCGATAAAGGTCACTTTACCGTCAGCCAGGGATTTAACCCGTGCCAACGATTCAACGCGATAACCCTGCGCGTCCAGTTCAGCACGACCGCCCTGGAACGACTTCTCGATCACGATACCCAGACCGGCAACCGTTGCGCCCGCTTGCTTGATAATCGAAATCAGCGCTTGGGAAGCTTTGCCGTTGGCCAGGAAATCGTCGATCACCAGCACGCGATCGGTGCTGGTCAGGTGACGCGGAGAGATCGCCACAGTGCTTTCGGTTTGCTTGGTGAACGAATACACCGTGGCCGACAGCAGGTTTTCAGTCAGGGTCAGGGACTGGTGCTTACGCGCGAAAATCACCGGTACACCCAGGTTCAGGCCCGTCATCACCGCCGGGGCGATGCCCGATGCTTCGATGGTAACGATCTTGGTGATGCCCGCATCCTTGAACAAACGCGCGAATTCATCGCCAATCTGCTTCATCAGGTACGGATCAATCTGATGGTTCAAAAAGGCGTCGACCTTCAAAACCTGATCGGAAAGCACGATGCCTTCTTCGCGAATTTTCTTGTGCAGTGCTTCCAACGTAACGTCCTCAAATAGCGCTTATGCGCTGAAGGTAGAGTAAAAAATAGTCAATTTTAGCGTTTTAGCATGGCGCGTATATCGGCCAATGCCGTATTTCCGCGAACCGCTTTCACTTCGGTGGGGGTGTCATCGTTACCTTCCCAGGCGAGATCGTCCGGGGGCAACTCATCCAGGAAGCGGCTCGGTGCGCAATCGATGATTTCGCCGTACTGCTTGCGCTTCGCTGCAAAGGTAAATGCCAGGGTCTCACGTGCACGGGTAATGCCCACATAGGCCAGCCGGCGCTCTTCTTCGATGGTGTCGGCTTCGATACTGGAGCGGTGCGGCAGGATCTCTTCTTCCATGCCCATGATGAACACGTAGGGAAATTCCAGACCTTTGGAGGCGTGCAACGTCATCATTTGCACGCCCTCGGCGCCATCTTCCTCTTCTTGCTGGCGTTCGAGCATGTCGCGCAACACCAGCTTGCCGATGGCTTCCTCGATCGTCATGGCACCGTCTTCGTCTTTTTCGAGGGTGTTTTTCAACGCCTCGACCAGGAACCAGACGTTGGACATACGATAGTCAGCAGCCTTTTCGCTGGAACTGTTGGTGCGCAGCCAGTTCTCGTAGTCGATGTCCATGATCATGCTGCGCAGCGCCGCGATCGGATCTTCGCCCGAGCATTGCTCGCGCACACGGTCCATAAAGCGCTTGAACCGCGCCAGACGGTCGGTAAAGCGGGGGTCCAGATGCTCACCCAGACCTATCTCGTCAGTGGCCGCATACATCGAGATTTTTCGCTCGGTGGCGTAGTTGCCCAGCTTCTCGAGGGTGGTAGAACCGATTTCGCGACGCGGGACGTTGATCACCCGCAGGAAGGCGTTGTCGTCGTCCGGGTTCACGATCAGTCGAAAGTAGGCCATCAGATCTTTCACTTCCTGACGCCCGAAGAAGCTGTTCCCGCCCGACAAGCGGTACGGGATCTGATGGTGTTGCAGCTTCAATTCGATCAGCTTTGCCTGATAGTTGCCGCGATACAGGATCGCAAAGTCACTGTAAGGCCGATCGGTGCGCAAGTGCAGGGTCAGGATTTCAACAGCCACGCGCTCGGCTTCGGCATCTTCGTTGCGGCAGCGGATGACCCGGACTTCGTCGCCGTGGCCCATCTCACTCCACAGTTGCTTCTCGAACGCGTGGGGGTTGTTGGAGATCAGCACGTTGGCGCAGCGCAGAATGCGGCTGGTGGAGCGATAGTTTTGCTCCAGCATCACCACTTTCAGGGACGGATAGTCGTCCTTGAGCAACATCAGGTTTTCCGGGCGGGCACCGCGCCAGGCATAGATCGACTGGTCATCGTCGCCCACAACGGTGAACTGATTGCGTGTACCGATCAGGTATTTCACCAGCAAATACTGGCTGGCGTTGGTGTCCTGATACTCGTCCACCAGCAGGTAGCGGACCTTGTTCTGCCACTTTTCGCGAATGTCGGTGTGCTCTTCGAAGAGCTTCACCGGCAGCAGAATCAGATCGTCAAAGTCCACCGCGTTGTAGGCTTTAAGCGTGCGCTGGTAGTGGGTGTAGACAATGGCCGCCGTCTGTTCCTTGGGGTTGCGCGCGTTTTCCAGGGCCTGAGGCGGCAGGATCAGATCGTTTTTCCACGAGCCGATCATATTCTTGATCTCGTCGACCCCGTCGTCGCCCGAGTATTCCTTTTGCATGATATCGGTCATCAGCGCTTTGACGTCGGCCTCGTCAAAGATCGAGAACCCGGGCTTGTAGCCCAGCCGCGCATGCTCCTTGCGGATGATGTTCAGCCCCAGATTGTGGAAGGTACACACCGTCAGGCCACGACCCTCGCCCTTCTTGAGCAGGGTGCCCACCCGCTCCTTCATCTCGCGCGCCGCTTTGTTGGTAAACGTCATGGCGACGATGTACTGGGCACGAATGCCGCAGTTCTGAATCAGGTGCGCGATTTTGCGGGTAATCACGCTGGTTTTGCCGGAGCCTGCGCCGGCGAGCACCAAAAGAGGGCCGCCGACGTAGTTCACGGCTTCTTGCTGCCGGGGATTGAGTCGGGACATGACGAAAATAGGGGTCGTGTGCAAAAAGGGCAGGCATTTTAACAGGCTGAGCAGATATTGCTGCCTCCGTGCGACGGTGTGACGTGGCACTCTATCTAAATTTGCCGCTTTTGTTAGTTTGCCGCAGGATACCGGGGGGTTTTAGTCTACCGTTTGGTATACACCGACCGCGCGTAATTGATAATCGGTGTCATTTACCATTAAGTATTGGCGCGTCATAATGCCCATCGCCTGAATTATGCAGAGTCTAGGGAGCTAGCTTGTCCAAGCATGTTGAACCCTTGCGTTTACTGCTACTGGCCGAAGAGCCATCTTGGGCAGCGTTAGTGCGCGAGTGCCTGGCGCCCATGGGAAGCAAGGTCGTACTGATGTGCGCACCGGACTGGGAATCTGTCAGCTACCTGTTCGAGCACGATCGAAATGCACTGCTTCTGACCACCCCGGCGCTGCAACCCGCCCCGGGACGCTGTCGCATGCCCACGGTTCTGTTGCTCGACAGCGAACCCGTGGATCCTCCCCAGGGGGTCAGCGACTGGTTAATCAGTACCAGCCTGAACACCGATGTCCTGCGCCGCTGTTTGCGCCATGTGCGCGAGCGCGGAGTGCTTGAACACACCTTGCAACGCCTGGCCGAAGAAGACCCGCTGACCGGCATTGCCAACCGCCAGGGCTTCCAGACCCTGCTGGCCGTGCGTTTGGCCGAAAGCGACGGGCGTGGCATCGCCCTCGGGCACCTTGACCTGGACAATTTCCGTCACGCCAACGACGCCCTCGGGCATCAGGCGGGAGACCGCCTGATCCTGCAAGTAGTCGCACGTCTCAAAAGCCAGCTCGAGGCCGGCGATCAGCTTGCCAGGCTGGGCAGTGATGAATTCGCCCTGCTGATCGACACCCGCCGTGCCCCCGAGCGCGCCGAATGGATCGCCGAGCGCATCACCGAAGTCATGGCCGAGCCCTACTGGATCGACGGTGAAAGCCTGCTGATCGGCTGCAGCCTTGGCATTGCCCATGCACGGGCCAGCGCCGGGGCCGACCCATTGATGTGGCACGCACACATTGCCATGCAGCAGGCCAAAAGCACCCAGGGCTGCACCTTTCATGTGTTCGACGAACGCATCAATCGCAATGCCAGAAGCCTGGCCGACCTTGAAAGCGAGCTGCGCCGGGCCTTGCGCCGTGACGAACTGGAACTGCATTACCAGCCGCGCCTGGATCTGGGCACGGGCAAGATCGTCGGGCTCGAGGCACTGGTACGCTGGCGCCATGCCGAGCGCGGCTTGCTCGCGCCCAACGAGTTCGTGCCACTGGCCGAGCAAAGCGGGCTGATCGTGCCGCTGGGTTACTGGGTCATTTCCCGGGCCCTGCGCGATATGCAGACCCTGCGCGAGCTTGGCCTGCCGGCGCTGCACATGGCGGTCAACCTGTCGTTCCGCCAATTCCAGGACAGTCAGTTGCTTTCAACCCTCAGCCGCTTGATCACCGAGCGCGCAGTTGAAGCCCAGTGGCTGGAATTCGAGCTGACCGAAACGGCTGTCATGCGCCGCAGTGACCTGGTCAAACAGACAATGGATGCCTTGGGAAGGCTGGGGGTGCGCTTCTCGCTGGACGACTTCGGCACCGGTTTTTCATCGTTCGTGCATCTCAACAGCCTGCCGATTGCGCTGCTCAAAATCGACAAGAGTTTCGTCGGCGGCATGGAAGACCGCGAAGAAAACCGCAAGCTTGTGCATGCCATGATCAACCTGGCCCACAACCTGAAACTGGAAGTGGTTGCCGAAGGCGTCGAAACCCCTGAGCAATTGTCCTTGCTGCGGGGGTTTGGCTGCGATCAGGTGCAGGGCTACTTCATCAGCAAACCGCTGCCGCTGGCAGACCTGGTGGAGTTTTTGACCTTGGGCGAGCAGCAGAAGGTACCGCAGGTTATCTAGCCATCACCGTCACCTGCAGGAGCGAGCTGATCAATACGCCAGCCAGGAACTCGCTCCTGCAGACTCAACTTGCCTTGAGCTCACGCTTTAACATGCGCCGCATCTTCCATTCGAATGCCAGGGTCAGGCTTACCGACGCGCAAGCCAGGCCCAATGCCAGCCCCCACCAAACCCCGGTAGGGCCCCAGCCAAGGGTGAACGCCAACAACCAGGCCATCGGCGCACCAATAGCCCAATAGCAGAACAGCCCCACCAGGAACGTAGTCCGGGCATCCTTGAGCCCGCGGATAGCGCCCATGGCAATGGTTTGCACTCCATCGAACAGCTCGAACCACGCCGCCACCGCCAGCAAACTGATAGCCAGCTCGAACACCGGGCGGAATGCCGGGTCGTTGTAATCCAGAAACAGACCAATCAGCTGGCTCGGCCAGAACCAGAACACCACTGAAAAACCAAGCATGATCAGCGCGCCGCAACCGATCCCGACCCGACCGGCCAGTCGCGCCCGGAGCAAATCGCCACCGCCATAGTGCTTACCGATACGCATGGTAATTGCATAGGACAACCCGGCCGGAACCATGAACGCCGCCGACACAATCTGCAGCGCAATCTGATGCGCAGCCAGTTGAGTGCTGCCCATCGTGCCCATGCACAGTGCTGCAAAGGCAAACAACCCGACTTCCACCGCGTAGGTGCCGCCAATCGGCAAGCCAAGGCGCCACAGTTCACGCAGGTACGTCAGATTAATCCGCGACAGGCCATTGCGAATCGGATACGCGTCGTAGGCAGGATGCCGATGAATATGCCAGGCCAAGCCTGCGGCCATACAGGTGGCCACGATTGCCGTGACCAGGCCGATGCCCATCAAGCCCAGCTTGGGCAGGCCGAACATACCGGTGATCAACGCGTAATTGAGCAGAAAGTTGGCCACGGTGCCGATCAGACTGATCACCATCACCGGCGTCGCTCGCCCCATGGCGCTGGTAAAACCACGCAACGCCATGAACGTCATGTAGCCGGGCAGGGCGAAGGGCAGCAGCAGCAAAAACTGGCCCGCGGCTTCAACGTTGGTAGGCGTCTGGCCAAACAACAGCAGCAGCGGTTTGATATTCCACAGCATCAGCGCGCCGCCCAGGGCCAGGCCCCAGGCCAGCCACAGTCCGGCCTGGGTCAGGCGGGTCGCGCCTTCGATATCGCCTGCCCCCTGACGAATCGACACCAGGGTGCCCACCGCCGCAATCACACCGATGCAGAAAATCGACACGAATGAGTAACTGGCCGCCCCCAGGCTCCCGCCTGCCAAAGCCTCCGGGCTCAGACGAGCCATCATCAGGGTGTCGGTAAGCACCATCAGCATATGAGCCAACTGCGAGGCAATAAGCGGCCCGGCCAGCCGCAAAAGGGCCCGGAGTTCGATACGAACGGGATGCTGTAGGGTCATCAGTAAAATTTCTGTAGGTGCGTTGAAGGGCTTGATTCTCGGCGCGTTGAGTGTTTTAAGCAAAGGGATAAAAACGATCCATGACATGATTAAAACTCATATATAGATCCGTAATTTTCCACTGTTTGGTGTTGCGCCCAGGAATAATCCTCATGTCACGTAGCCTTCCTCCGCTTTATGCCTTGCGCGCCTTTGAAGCCGCGGCCCGCCACAGCTCATTTACCCGAGCGGGCGAAGAGCTGTCGATCACCCAGAGCGCCGTCAGTCGCCATATCAAAACCCTGGAAGCGCATTTCGCCTGCCGGTTATTCCAGCGTAATGGCCGCACCTTGCAACTCACCGAATCTGCCCGCTTGCTGTTGCCGGGCGTGCGCGAAGGTTTTGCCGCCCTGGAGCGCGCCTGTACCACCTTGCGTGCCGAAGATGACATCTTGCGCATGAAGGCCCCCTCGACCCTGACCATGCGCTGGTTACTGGCCCGCCTCAGTCGCTTTCGCCATTTGCAGCCGGGCAATGAAGTGCAACTGACCAGCGCCTGGATGGATATCGACCATGTGGACTTCAACCAGGAACCCTTCGACTGCGCGGTGCTGCTGAGCAACGGTCACTTCCCGCCCGACTGGGAGGCCACATTGCTGTTCCCGGAGATGCTGATTCCCGTCGGCGCGCCCAACCTGCAAGACGACCAGCCATGGGATGCCAGACGTCTGGCGGCCACTGAACTGCTGCACCCCACACCTGACCGTCGCGACTGGCGGCGCTGGCTCGACTGCATGGGCCTGAGCGGCCAGGTGTCCCTCAAGGGCGGGCAGGTATTCGACACCCTGGAGCTGGGCATGATCGCCGCCGCACGAGGCTACGGCATCTCAATGGGCGACCTGCTGATGGTGGCCGAAGACGTTGCTCAGGATCGTCTGAGCCTGCCCTTTAGAACCGCCGTGGCCAGCGGCGAAAACTACTATCTGGTGTGGCCCAAAACCCGCCCAGGCGGCGAACGTTTGCGCCGTCTGAGTGATTTCTTGCAACACGAAGTGGCCGCGATGGAACTGCCGGTGGTCAGGCGCATGGCGTGAGTCAGGCCCGTTACCCGCTCACCGGCCGGTACTGCAACGCCTCCGCCAGATGCTTGCGCTCTATAGCGTCCACTTGCTCCAGATCGGCCAGGGTTCGTGCAACTTTCAACAACCGGTGAGCGGCCCGCAGCGACAGGCCCATGCGCTCGCAGGCCGTCTCCAGCCAGGTGTTATCCACAGCACTGAGCCTGCACTGGCTCCGCACCCCGGGCAGGTCCAGAAAAGCATTGGCACAGCCCTGGCGCTGCAGCTGCCGTTCACGGGCACCAGCCACTGACGCAGCGGCGCTGGCCGTGGTCAAGCCGCAGGCAAGAGCGGGGTTGAGCGAGGTGGTTTCGCGGGCCACGGTCAGGTGCAGGTCGATGCGATCGAGCAAGGGCCCGGACAGCTTGTTGCGGTAGCGCTGGATGTGCTCCGGGGTACAGCGACAACGGCCCGTGGGCTCTCCCAGATAGCCACAGGGGCAGGGGTTCATTGCCGCCACCAGCTGGAAGCGCGCCGGAAACCGCATTCGATCCCGGGCCCGGGCGATCACGATAAATCCCGATTCCATCGGTTCTCTGAGCACCTCCAGCACTTTGCGATCGAATTCGGGCAGTTCATCCAGAAACAACACCCCGTGGTGCGCCAAAGTGATCTCGCCCGGCTGGGGTTTTGAGCCGCCGCCAACCAGCGCCGGGCCGGAAGCCGAATGGTGCGGCTGGCGAAACGGACGCTGCGGCCAGCACTTGAGGGGCACATGATTGGCCACCGATTGAATGGCCGCCACCTCCAGCGCCTCTTGCTCGTTGAGGGGCGGCAATAACCCCGGAAGGCGGCTGGCCAGCAGGGTTTTGCCCGTGCCGGGCGGCCCGGTGAACAACAAATTGTGGCTGCCAGCAGCGGCAATCACTAACGCCCGCTTGGCCGAGAGCTGGCCCTGTACATCGCTCAAGTCCGGATAAGGCATGCTCTCGCGCAGCAAGCCACTGGCGCCGTAAGGTTCAAGCACTGTACGGCCGGCGAAGTGCGCCACGGCCTGCAACAAGTGTTCGACCGCGATGACCGTCAGGCCGGAGGCCAGACAGGCTTCCTCGGCATTGGCCAGCGGCACCAGCAAAGCCCGGCCCGCAGCACGGGCTGCCAGGGCGGCAGGCAGTACGCCCTGCACCGACCTGATGGCGCCCGACAGGGCCAGTTCACCGAGACACTCGACCTGGGCCAGGGATACAGCGGGGATTTGCCCGCTGGCAGCCAGGATGCCGAGAGCAATGGCCAGGTCAAAACGCCCGCCGTCCTTGGGCAGGTCGGCAGGCGCCAGATTGAGGGTGATACGCCGGGCCGGAAACTCAAACCCGGAGTTAAGAATCGCGCTGCGTACCCGGTCCTTGCTCTCCTTGACTGCGGTTTCCGGCAGCCCGACCAGGGTCAGTGCCGGCAACCCGTTGGCCAGATGCGTTTCGACCGTAACGGCCGGGGCCTCGACGCCCACTCTGGCTCGGCTGTAAACGATGGCCAGCGACATGACTCACTCCTTGAGTTCACAAAGCGTCCATCCTGCGCGAATCAACGACCCGGGGCAGGGTCGCAATGGATACGGAATGTGTTGCGAGCCCCCCGGTCGTCAGCGCGTCAAACGCCGGGCAGACTCGCCGCGATCATTCACATTCCGACACCGGGCCGGTGGCCTCTTTCAACGCATCGGCCAAATCGCTGGCGTTGCGACTGGAGTAAATACTGCCTCCGGTATTTTCAGCGATGCAGTCAGACAGCGAGCTGTCGCCAATATTGACCACGTTGACCCGCAGACGCGGCTGTTCGATGGCAATGGTCTGCGCCACCTTGCACACGTTCTGGTTACAGCCATCGTCACCGTCGACAAACATCACAATCACCGCATCGCGGTCACGGCCGTTGACCGTGCGCGCGGCCTTTTTCAGGCTCGACGCCAGGGGGGTACCGTCGTCGGCGTTCAAACGTTGAATCCCGTCGATTAATTGCCCACGCCGGGCCGCGTTGAAAACACCGTGATCCGGTTGTTGCGAACAGCCGGCGAAGGTCATCAAGCGCGTATCAATGTCCGGGTGCAGGTTATTGATCATTCCCGACAACGAGGCCTTGGCCACGTCCAGCCGGGTTTGTGGGCTGAACATCCTGATTGTGCGCGGGTCGTCAGCCGCCGGTCGGGGGTGCGTCTTGAAATACCAGTCTTCGTCAGCCTTGGTGGCGGCGATGTTCAGGTTCATCGAGCCCGAGGTGTCCAGAATCACCACAAACTCCGGCGGCAGCTCCCCGCCACCCGGTACCTTGGCCCGACAGGCATAACTGCTCTGGCCCGGCCACAGGTTCATCAGTGGCAAACGCCACTGCCACAACGCCCACAGCAACAGCCCCAACCCTAATAACCCGGCAAGCAGCCACAACCAGCCGCGCCAGACCCGCCACACTATTACCCGGCGCACCACCGGATGCGGGGCTGGCGCGGGTGCCGGCGGCGGGGCCACGACCGCAGCCCGCGGCTGCAGACCCCAACGCACCACGACCGGGTCACCGTTGACGCTGTACAGATTGTTCAGGTCCGGCGGGCGGATCAGTGAACGCAAGCTGGCGGCCTGTTCGGCCTGGCCGCGCGCGACCAGCTCATCGGCCAGCAAGCCCAGGGTTTCCTGGCGCTGGCGATAGCGATCCAGCAACGCCGCCTGCTGATCTTCGTTCAACTCGTGGAAGCGCGTAGGCTGGCCGCCCAGCTCCGTCCACCACTCCACCACATTGCCGCTGCCGATGCGCGGGATCGCGTAGACGCTCGCCACCGACGGCGGGAAATGCTTGAGGATCAGCGCAATTTTCGCTTCCAGCACATCCAGCTCTGTGGAGCTGGCGTGCTCATCCCGGGTAATGCGCTGCATGCAGTGGCTTCCTGAAAAAGGGTCGGCGGCACTTGGCCGCCGACTGGACGGGGATGCAGGGTTATTCGTAACCGAGGCTGAATTGCAGCTGGTTCACCTTCTTCTGCAACGTCTTGAGCTCCTGCTGCCTGGCGGCCACCAGCGCCGGATCAGCGCTGCTGGCCGGCTTGGCACGGGCGGCCTGGAGCTGCTGTTCAAGCCCGGCAATCTGCTGCTGTACCTGCGCCCTGTTGCCACTGCGGGCTTTGAGCGAACCCAGTAACTGGTTCAGCGACTGGTTCAATGCCGCCTGGGACTTTTGCTGGCCCAGCAGGTCGGTGCGCGACACCGCCTGTTGCGCGGCAATGTTTTCGTAGACCTGATGGAACAGCGCATTTTCCTGCTGCGACTTGGCCAGCGCCAATTCGTTTTGACGAATCTGCTCGCTGTAACCGCCACCGGCGTCGCAGTTCATTTTGGTGAACAGCCCGGCGTCACGGTTGCCGGCATCACATTCACCCGGCTGTGTGGCGCAACCGGACAACGCCAGCAAAACACCGAAACCCAGTATCAATCGTGCGTTCATCGTCTCAACCCAGAGTGATTGCAGAGCGCTGGCTGTACAAGCCATCGACTTCTTTTTGCAGGCTGGCGACTTTCTCGTTCATCTTCGAGATATTGGCGTCGATTTGCTTGAGCTCCGGGGCATTGCCCTGGGCACGCTCGGCTTGCACCACGTCGTTGTAGCCCTTGACCTTGACCCGCATGTTGTCCAGCTCCTGGCGCAACTGAGCAATGTTGCCGTCAACCATGGCGATTTGTTTTTTAGCCTGGGCCTGATCGATTTTCTTGCTGGCCAGGTCGCGCTTGATCTGCGCGATCTGCGCCTGGTCATCCTTGATCACCTGCTGAGCCGTCGCGGTACGCGACACTACTTTTTGGGTGTCCAGCTGCACATCGCTGTTGTACTTCTGCAAACGCTCGCTGGTGTTGGAGTATTCGCTGCGACGCTGATCTAGGTAGTAGTTGGCGCCCATTGCCACGCCACATGCGGTGACACCCGCAGCAATCATGCACACGGTTTTATTGCCGCTATCGGCCAGTACACAGGCCAATACACCGGTACCGACCCCCATGGCGCAGGCCTGATAGCCCGACTTGCTGAAGAACTGGGCGTCCGAGCTCTGGGTCAGGCGCGGATCAACCATGCTGCTGCCCGTGCTGGCGCAACCGCCCAACAGCAGGCTGCCTGTGAGTACAGAACTGATCAGTAACTTGGAAGAGGACCACAGGCTGCGCATCATCGTATTTCTCCTTGTTGAAGCAGGTATTGGGCTTATTGGGTGACCGATTTGCAGCTCTTCAACCAGGCGTCAGTGTCGATCCTCTGCTTTTGCAGATAGGTCTTCTGATTCGCCCAGTGAGTGCGCAGGTAAGGTTTGAGTTCTTGCAGTTGTTTGTTCTGGCCGATGATTTCTTCCATCACCGGCACCTGCGGTTCCAGCAGGGACTGGCCGTACAAGGACGCCGACTCCACCAGGCTGCTGGCGTAATAACGGCTGAGTTTGTGCAGACGGTCTTTCTGTTCGTCCAGCTTGCCTTTGCGCATGTCGCAGCTCGGGTCCTTGTCTTCGGACTCGCAATTGAGGGCGTAATTTTTCTGCAGGAAGTCCAGGTACTGGCCGTCATCGAGCATTTTGGTACACAGGAACGCCCCCAGATTGAGGCTGGCGCGAATCGCCTGGTCGCGGGTTTCTTCCTGCTGCTGATTGCTGGCACGCAGCTGGTTTTCCAGGGCCTGGAGCTTTTCTTTGAGGGCCTTGTCTTCCACCGCGGAGGCCAGCGAGTTCAGCTCCTGGACCGCGCCGCGGTCTTTCCCGGTGTCACCCTGGACAGCGCCAGTGCCTAGGCTCTGCCAGCTCTTTTCGATGCTGCCCACACGCTCGCGCGAGGTCAGTGTCGGCGACACCAGAACCAGCCGCAGGCCGGTGGTTTTATTCTTAACCTGGCCGTCGGCGTTGTAGTAAGGCTCTTCTTTGCGCAAGGACGTGCGCACGTCCGCCTGGGGCGTCAGGTAGTTGCCGCCGCGTACCACATAGCCGCCGGCCTGACCGTGTTGCCGATCGAGCTTATTCAGGCGAAAGGGCTCGAACATCATTTCATCGGCGTTACCGAGCATGTCGTGCAGGCCCAGCGGGTTGGGTTTTTGTAGCCCGCCCAGTTGCAGCTTGCCGTTGGACGATTGCGCACCGCCGAACCACTCATAAGCGTTCAGGCCGTCCGGCATCGGGTAGCGTGTATCGCTGAATTCGGCGGCACCCACTTCCAGCCCGCCACGGGCGGCGAACTCCCATTCGGTTTCGGTCGGCAGGCGCAAAAAGCCCAGCGCACCATCTTCCTTGGGCAGCGCGGCGGCAGCGTTTTTACGCAACCACAGGTTGTATTTGTCGGCCACTTCGATGGCTTGTACCCAACTGATCGCCACCTGCGGCAAGCGCAGCTTGTTCGACGGCACCGGGCAGGTTTCATCGGTCAGAGCCTGATACTGCAACTGGCTCATCTCGTACTTGGCCATCAAGTAATAACGGGATTTGTCGGTTTTGCTGCCGGTGAAACTGCCGGAAATAAACGCGGGGCGCTTCTGCTCCACATACCCCCATTCGGCGCTGTCCTGACCGATATTGATCGGGTAGTCGTCCAGCGGGCCGGTAACGGGAATGAACACCTTGCGAAATACCATCGAGCCGTCGCAGGGCATGGGCAATACGACGTCACTGGCGTCGGCGGCCGGGTTGTAGAATTTCTCGTCCCAGGCCGCCGCCGAGGCGCCGGGCAAGTAGCCAAGGCTCAGGAATGCGAGCGCAACAACAGATTTATAACTCACGCAGACTCTCCGCAGGTTGGATGCTGATGGCCCGCAGGGCGCCGATCACGGCGACCAGTGCAGCGACCAACAGGGCGATCAGCAGGGCTGCCAGCCCGTGCCAGACAGTGATGTGGCAGACAAAGGTGCCGGTGGCCTGACTGCTGCCCAGCAGATGGTCAAACAGCAGGCTGCCCACGCCATAAAACGCCAGCCCGCCGACATAGCCGGCCAGGCTTAAGAGCAACGCCTGAGCGATCACGAACCCGGCCACTGCCGGGCTGCTGAAGCCCAGTAATCGCAGAACCGCCAGGCTTTTGCGCTTGCGGTCGATATTGGCCAGGAACGCACCGATCATCGAGGCGATGCAGCCAATCAGAGCGGCCCCGGCGATCACGCCAAAGATCAGCCCCAGTACATGGTTGATGGCTTTGACGTTGTCGATATCGGCCAGGCGGCTCGATGTCTCGATGTTCTGCTGGTTCAGCCAGCGTTCCAGCGGCGCCACGCTATCGATATCACGGGCATAGACCCGGGCGCGGGCATACAGCGGCTGCAAGTCGCCGACCGGTTTGCCGGTAGCAAGGCCAAACGCCGGGACCTGATAGCCATCGCGAAAGCGTTCCAGCTCGAGCAATAACGGCGGTGCAACGAAACCGGCGGCGCGGCCAAAGCGGGCGGCGTCGAGCACCGCGACCACGATCAGATTCAGCTCGCCGCGCTCATTGATGCCGTCCAGACGGCGGCTCACCCGCACCCGCACGCTGTCGCCGACATCGGCTTGCAGACGTTGGGCGGCACGGGCACTGAGGATCACCTGATTGGCACTCAACGTGATATCGGGCAGGTTCAGCAACGGGTCAGCCGCCGCGCTGGGGATAATTTCGGCGTTTTCGACAAAACGCTGCAGGCCCACCAGCAGGTCGGCCTGCGTATTCAGCGAACGGGTCTGGCCGATGGCGAAACCGACTTCAGGTCGCTGGCGCAAACCCTCGATCCAGGCGGTGTCGTAATTGCCGCTACTGAGCATTTTCACTTCAAGGTTGCGCGGGTCGCTGAGCAGTTCGTTCTGCAACTGGCTGACTACGCCATGCTTGAGCCCGAACAGCAGCAACAGCGGTGCGATCACCGCCACCAGCGACGCGGCGATGCACAAGGACACTTTGCGGTCATGCCAGAGGTCTTCGACCGCCAGCTTGCCGAGCAGGCCGAGGCGGCTAATCCATGGCTTCAAAGCGTGTTTCTCCCTGACCGCTGATGGCACCCAGACGCGGCAAACCAAAGTCGCGCACCAGCGCCCAGTCATGGGACACCACCAGTGCGCTCAAGCCCAGCTCATTCACCAGACTCAGCAACAATTCAAACAAACGCCTGGCGCTGTGGGGATCAAGTGCCGCGGTGGGCTCATCGGCCAGCAGCAACTGCGGCTCATGGGCGATAGCCCGCACGCACGCCACGCGCTGGCGTTCGCCGATGGACAAGGCCTGGGGCAACTTGTCCAGCAAGCCCTCCAGCCGCAGCGCCTGCACTGCACGCTCGACCTGCGCACTCTCGACCGGCATGCCGAGCAGGCGGCGGGGCAGTGTGATGTTGTCGCGCACGCTCAAAAACGGCAGCAAGCCGCCACTTTGCAAGATGAACCCCAGGTCCCGCGAACGCACCGCCGACAACGCCGGCTGGTCATTGGCCGCGAGCATGCGGGCTATATCCAGTGCCTTGGCCCCTGGCTCATGACGCGCCGGACCAAGGCTGAAGCGCCCCAGTTCGACGGGCATCAGCAGCAGGCCGATGGCTTCGAGCAGGGTACTTTTGCCACAGCCGCTTTCGCCGGTGATGGCGAGGATTTCGCCGGCCTTTACCTGCAAGGCCGGCAACCGCACGCTATGGGCCTGCGCACCGCTGCCACGGCGCACCAGCATGTCCTGAATATCGAGCATGGGCGTCCCGTTAAGGCATCATTTCCAATGGCACCGGGTACACGTTGTCCCGTGCATCGCTGTCTTTGGCCAAGGCCACCCAACGGTCCACGTCAGCGTTGTAACGCTGGTAGTGGCGCAGCTTGGTGTTCAGGTTACGAATGAATTTCTCCTGGGCCAGACCATCCCAGCTCTTCCAGGTTTCTTCATCCAGGTTGAGGACTTCGCTCTGGTACGGCAGGTCTTCGAGGTACTCACCGAGCACACCCATGTCCGCCAGCCTGGCGTTGCCGTTCTGCTTGAGCTGATTGGGATCGGCGCCCATGGTCGCGGCGACGGAACGCAGGCGATCGAACATCTCGGTCGGCGAAATCAGACCTTCGTTGGCGGCATCCAGAATCTGCTTCATCACGTCGCTCAAATCGCTGAGCTGTGACTTGGTCAGTAACACCCGGACATCGGTGGTGGGGATGTTTTGCTTGATCAGGTCGCGGTCAGTGATCCACGCCTGGAACACTGGCGGCGCCTGACTGTTGGTTTTTTCACCGAGGTACGCCAGTTGCATCGCGTGGCCGATCAGGGCCGCGTCATCCAGCAGTTTTTGCTCGGCCGGGTCTTTGCCGGCGACAGGCGCTTGCTTGGCGTTCAGCGCGCTGCCAATGGCATCGTCGCCCATGTAGGCGGCCTTGACCTGGGAGGTAATCGCGCTGGCCAGCGCATCCACTTTACGCCCGAATGCTTGCACGTCACCGGCGTTGACCGGGTAGTACAGCGAGGTATTGGTGCCCGGGTAAGTCGACAGGTTTTGATATTGCGCTTCGGCTTTGCCGTGATCTTTGATCCCGGCCGGCGTTTTCAAGTGCAGGGTGTAAATCGCAACGCCGGGGTTGGCCGCCTCAAGGCGCACCTGGTCAGCGCTCAGTCCGGTGCTGCTCAATGGGTCGTCGCCCTCGATGGCACCCGCATCGGTGATCAACACCACGTAGCGCGCACCGAACTGGGTCCAGTCCACTTTGTCGATACTGTGCATCACGCCCGCGAGCGAGTCCTCATCAAAGGCCTTGCTCGAGACTTTGGCCTGTTTGAGGTCAGCCACCCTGGCCAGAAAATCTTCGCTGCCGGTGACCTTGTTCGGGTCGGCGTACATTTTGCTCACGTATTCCAGGCCGGGTACGGCTTGGGTGCTGGAACGGAATGCCACCAGACCGAACTTGACCTGATTACCCAGGTTCTCGCTTTCAATCTGTTTGTAGACCTTGCGAATGGCCTCGCGGGTACGGTCGATATAAGGATCCATCGAGATCGTGGAGTCGATGACAAACACCACCGCCGCGCTGAATTCCTTCAACTGGCTGGATTTCGCGGCCCCCGTAGCGCCTGGGTTTGCGCCGGCCTGCAGCGGTTTGTCTTCAGCCTTGCTCACCGACGCTACATTCAACAGGCGGGTGCGAAAGCCTTCTTCGGTCATGACTTCTTCGCCGCTCAACACCGGCAGCAAGTAAAACTGCTTGTGCAGGTCAACGAAGTATTCCGGCTCCTGGGCCAGTACTCCCGGAGCCTGTACTCCTTGCTTGAGCTTGGCGCGCAACGGCGCGACTTTGCTCACCGGGTCCGGGGCATCGAGGATGCCTTCAAGGGTGGCGCGGTCTTTGAAGAACATCAGACGGTCGCGGTTGGCCGGGTTGGTGAATGCCAGCGTGAGCTGCATCTTCCAGTCCGTGGTACAGGCTGCAGGCAACCAGCCGATAGTTTTGCCGTAGCTGTCAGGGCCGACCTTGAGCCACTCGGCATTACCCGCCTGGGCCCGTTCATATACGTAAAAGCGGCTGAATGTTGGCTGCGCCGCACCGGCATCACCGCCAGCAGCACTGCTGAGCTGACAACCCGGGGTGGTCAACACGCGCTGGAACAGAGTTTTCTTGCCTTCCTGAATCAAGGGCTTGTCGTCGGCGCGGGCCAGCGAGCTGCCGATGGTCAGCGCCAGCAAAGCGCTGGCAGCCAATGCAAAACGGCTCACGGTTTCAACTCCTCAAAGCGCGCCTTGGCTTCGGCATTCTCAGGGTCGTGGCTGAGGATGGTTTCGTACCAGTACGCCGCGGTGGCCGGGTCCGGCTCGGCAAAGCACTGGCTGGCCTGATGGAATTTCGGGTCGTACTCATGGGCGTAGGCGGTGGCAATTTGCAGGTCACCGGCTTGTGCACGGTTGGCGTACAGCCGCTGGGCGATGCCGCAATGGTTGTTGGCCTTGGCCACGGTGATGATTTCCAGCAACTCGGCGCTGCCCGGCGAATTCTTGATGCAGGCCTGCACAACGCTCAGCTCAGGCAGCACGGCCATGCTTTCCAGGGTACAGGCGGCATCGCCCGGTACAGGCTGCGGTGGCATCGGTTCAGGCACTGCCGGGGGTGTTTTGTTGAGCCAGAACCATGCGCCCAGGGCAAGGGCGGCCAGTACCAGCAATGCAATGAGCACCATCAACAACCAGGGTTTTTTCCTGGCTGGCACCGGTGGCGGCGGGGCCGCAGGTGCGGGCTCAATGACCGGCACGGGTTCCGGGGCCGGTTCGGTAACCGGCTCGGGAACCGGCTCGGGAACCGGTTCAGGCGACACCGCTGGCGCCACCGGGGTTTTCAGCTGGCCCGTGTCCTGGTGTACCGGGGCTTTGACATCCGTGGCGGCGCTGGATGATTGCAGGTTCTTGGCCGGGATCAGCATGCCGGCATCGCAATGGCCATTACCGCCCTGCTCGCGCAATTCGAAGCGCAAGGTGGCCATGGAGCCCACTTCGAGTACCGGGTCGACCAATTGCGGGCCAACCACGGTTTCCAGCGCTTCGCCGTTGGCGGCGGCACTGAAGTGCGCCACCTTGAACCAGTACTGGCTGTTGCTCCAGTGCTGGTCGCCCTGCAGGAAATAGCCGTCCTGGTTACGCTGGACAGAGAACTCCAGACGCTCGTGGCCACCGGTCCAGTCTTTGACGATCAGGCACGCCTGACCGGCGATGTGGGGTTCAAGGGTGACCAAATCGACAAAAATTGACATTGCTTATCTCGCTTCAAACGCTTTGAGCACATGGCCCAGGCGTTCATTTTGTTCAGGGGTGAATTCGCTGCCGGTGCCATGGCTGGCATTGTCCAGGGTGATGTGCGCTACCCCGGACAACCAGTCGCCAAGAAACTGCTGCGCCTGGTTAATCGGCTGCGCAGGCAGCTGCGGCAACGCGTCTCTGGCCACATCACCGTAGAACGAAAACAGCGCTTCGCGGTTGCCGGCATGGCTTTTAGGACGGGATTCAAGCGGTTCCGCGGTGTAACCGAACCAGGCCACAAAATCGCTCAGCACGCGCTGTACTTCCAGCACCTGGCGCTCGACCATCTGGTCGCGGCGCGAGCCACTTTGCGCACGCTTGAGCACGACGCGAATCAACTGGTCCTGCAAGCCGAGACGGTCACCGCTGAGGATCAACTCCTGAACCAGTGCTTCAATCGATTCTTTATCCAGCTCAAGGGCACGCATCAAACCCTCACGCTCCGGAACTGCACGCAAGTACTTCACCCAGTTCCTGAACACGGCACGGGCAAATTTGTGCTCGTTGCTTTGCAGCTCGGGAGCCTTGGACGCTGGCAACGGATCACTGGCCGGGGCATCGAAGTCCACCGACAAATCACCGAAATCATCGCCAAAATCAAACTCGTTGCTGCTGGCATAAACGATCGATTGCCTGGCGGAGTCCTGAGCTGTATCGCCCGTCTCAGACACGCTGTCCTCTTCGTATACGCCGTTGAGGTAAAGCTCGCGGATCTCTTCGTTCGGCAGTTGCAAGGTGTTGATCAGCTCGCCCAGCACACCGCCGCGGCGCTTGAGCTGGGCCAGAATCATCTGCGCCTGGGTACGCTTGATGGCCACCATATCGGCGCCATCGGCCACGTAGTAACTGCCCAGGGTGTGCAAGGCTTTGCCGTTGAGTACCTTGTTCAGTTGCTCGCGGATGCGCTTGAGTTTGAAGTCAACGTTCGCCAGTTCCGTAAAGCTTTCGCTGAAACGGGTGATACCGCCGTCGTTGAGCGTGAGCATGGCGTCCCATGCCTGCTGTGCATCCTTGATGTACTTTTTGACATTCGGGCGCTCGACCAGAGTTTGGGCCATCAGCTCCAGCGTGCTGTGACTGTCCTCGGTGAAATGGCTTTCGTTGCCATCGGTACGACCAATGAATGCGGCCTGATGGCGCGGTTTGCGCACCAGATAGGTGTTATTGAACGCCTGGGCGCCTTGCCAGTTCGACATCCACGGGTAGTCTTTGAAGCGCTCGAGCATGGTGCGGGTCATCATGCCGTCCCACTCTTCTTCCAGCTCCAGGCGCGACTTCTTGTTCAATGACTGGGAAATGCACAGGTCAAACATGGTCAGGGTCCAGATCAAGCCCGTGGCACGCGCGCCACGCTCTTGCGGGGTCTCGCCCTGTGTCGCGTTGATCCAGCGCGTCAGCACCGGGCCGACATCGTTGACATCACTTTGCTTGGTGCTGTTGGTGCAGACCACCAGTGCGTTCATTTCCTGATCATCGACATAACGCTCGAACAGGTACGCGACCTTGCCGCGACGGATCAGTTGCGAGATCGAGTTGGTCTGGCCGTTTTCCCTGGCGATGGAAGTCACGTTCAGGCGCCCGCGATATCCGGGAAAATCCAGCAGGTCCATTTGCTCGACGATCTGCGCGGCCGGTACTTCAATCAGGCGGAAGGTCATCTCGGCGGTGAGGGCCGCCAACTGCACCAGGGAAATCGGGCCGGGGTTGTGCAACACACCCTCGACCATCGGGCGCACCGACACCGGCACGTCAGTGGCGCTGCCGTAACGCTCCAGAATGTCGACGTTCATGATGCTGTTGCGACGGCTGAATTCATCGCCTACGCGCTCAGCCAGCACTGACAGCGGTGCAAAAACGGTGTCGGGCATGCCCAGCCGATTGAGCGCTGCGCCCAACTGCTGGTACACCTGGGTCAGGCCATCTTGCTTGCCCCACAAAATCGAAAACAGCTCGCCACGCTCCTGGGGATTGAGGCGCGGGGCCAGGTCGATGACTTTCGGCCAATAGTGATGGGGCAGAACTTTGAGCGATTGTTCAAAGCTCTGGTTCAGGTAATCCATCAACGACACGACGTCTTCGGCACTCACCCCAGGCTGCAGCGGACCCAGCTCGCGGCCTTCGAAAGGTTGCAGGGCCTGGCGCACCACGCTGTCGTCGATCACGAAGGAGACTTTTTCCTGGTCGAAGTCTTTGAACCAGGTGTTGGCAAAAATTTTCGCCAGTTCGATTTCGCGGAAAAGCTTGAGCTCCACCGGGAAGTTGTCGTCTTCACTGGGCTTGGCCAGACGACTGAAACGGGTCACCAGCCCGGTGGCTTCAGTACCGCCACCGCTGGGGTTGATGTTCTCGATGAAGTCCATACGCTGCTGGCCGAACTGGGTCTCGAGCGCACCGTTGGCCCCTGCCGCCAGGGCTGAAATAAGGTAGGACTTGCCCGCCTGGGACAACCCGAAGAAGCCGGTGGTCATCGGTGTGGTGGCTACCCGGCCAAGGTTGCGGGCCATGTTGCGCGCCTGATACAGGCCCAGCTTCAGGTCAGCCGCATCGCGATCAAGTTTGGGCGCCGTAACCCGGCTTTTGTCCACCCAGCCCAGGGCCTGGCCGGCACCTTCGTAGACGGCATTCCAGCTGGCGCTGAGGGCGATTTGCTCTGGGGTCAGATTGCTCATTTGCGTTTTACGCTCCCGCTGTCCAGCCAGTACTTGCTGTCACTCAAACCTTCCACCAGGGTGGTGTTGAGTTGCAGCAAAAGGTCATTTTTGCTGAACGTTTTGTCGGTATTCGAATCCACGTATGTCACCTCAAGCTCGTCGCTCAGTTGTCCCTGGCGCTTCATCTGCTCGGTGGCCTCGCTCACTTTGAAGGACACGTAGACCACGGGCATCTCGTTGTTCTGGGTCTTGGCCTCGGTAAAGCGCTGCCGCCCCTGGGGGGAGAAATCCAGGGTGTAGAGCGGCGTGGCAGACCAGCGCTCGGCCGCCAGCTGACGGAAGCCCAGGCGCATATTGCCGCGCATTTCCAGCGCTGGCGGCCTTGCATCCAGGCCTTCACCGATTTCGGGCAGCACGATGCGCCCGTCCTCGGAGGTCAGGTCGCGGAACAGGACGTCCGAGTCAACGATGATGTTGGCCCCGTCGATCTTGCCGATGTGCTTGATGGTCGAGTACGGCCTCAGGGCCGAGGTGCGGAAATAAAAGTTCGGCACACTGTGGTTGGCGCACAGCAGGCACAGCATGGCGCCGACAGATGCCGTGCTTTTAGGGTCGTCGATCAGGCCGTTTTTATGGAACGGGTACCAGTTGCCGGTGCGGTAATTTTGCAGCGCAAGGATGCGCCCCGGCGGCAGTGGCAGCATCTTGCGGATAAACGCCTGAATGCCCGGCAGACGCGATGGCCGCCCTGTCAGGAGCAACATGTCGCATGGATAATGCGCAATGACCTCGCACAACCCGGCAAGGATCTTGGTGATGTTGATGCCACCGCTGATGAACGCGCCATGCAGTTTCTGCAAGTCCAGGGTAATCGGCGTTTGCAGCAGATCGAAATCGGTCTGAACCCCCAGCTCGCGGCGAACCGCGGTGTTCACATACTCCAGCACGTTGGCTCTGACAGCATCTTTTTCCAGCAACGTCAGGTAGGTGTGGTCACTGGCCGGCGTGGCGAACTCCGGGTTGTAGAGCTCGTAGCGGCGCAGCAATTCAAGGGCCAGCGGCGTGAACACCTGCAGGTTCAATTGTTGGCGCAACACCATGTCTTGCGCGCTGCCCGATTCGGCGCCGCACAGACGCGACATCAGGGAGCCGGGGAATTTAACCCCGGCGTTCTGCAAGGCGCTTTCAAAGCTTGGCAGAATGAACCCCTGAATCACGTCCAGCAGGATGTCGTCCCCCGCGACTTTGAAACCGTCACGGAAACGCTGCTCGGGCACGATGTGCACATTGCTGCCACTGCTGGCAGTGCCGGCACGGTCAAGACGGTAATCGGTGATCACCAGGTCGGTGGTACCGCCGCCTATGTCGATGGTGGCCAGGGTGATACGTTCGCGGTCCGTCTTGCCGGGGCGCGAGATGGCATCGAAGAATTCTTCCGGGTGCCCGGCGAAGTTTTCATTGACCTCGGTGTAGAGGTAGACCAATTGCCCGCACGAGGCCTCGTCCCACTCCACCCGCACCTTGGGCAGCGGCGTAGTGGCCGGGCTCGAGTCATGAGCGAAGGGGTCTTTGCGGTCGGTCTGCCAGTTCATGCTTTTCCACACCAGACCAATGGCGTGTCGCATGCGCTTTTCCAGGATGCTGCGCTCGGCCTGGGGCATGCCCGGCGGTACGGTCAGGGTGATGCTGTTGAGGCGCCGCGGTACGCGGGTATGGCCCTGACGCGAGCGCTGCGCCGGGCTATTGATTTGCATCAGCGCCTGGGCCAGCACTTCAGCGAGCATGAAAGTCATCAGCGAGCTGCGCGAATAACGCGGTACAAACACCGCCAGGCCTGGGGTGTTGAAGCTGTGCAGCGCGTCGCCGGTTCCGTTGATCAGCAGCGAAAACGGTTTGGCGGTGGCAAACGGCTCGGCTTCCTTTTTGTCGAAGCTGTAGCTGAAGCGCCATCCGTGATCGTAGGCCTCTTCATCCCACAGATAACGCTTGGGACTGGAGAGTCCGGTTGAGCCCTCGGTGCCACGACGGCGACTCGCCAGCCGCGCGGCCTCCTTGCCAACCCGGGCGATGGTTGGCCACAGGAAAGCCTCCGTGTGGCCACTTTTTACCGAACAGTCATCCTTGCCAAAGGAGATCTGGGCAAACTCGACGCGACTTTCGAACGCGTCGTTGTAGATGTGCTCCGGGCTCATCAGGTCCCGCAGCTCAAGCACATAGTTGTCTTTGAGACCGGAGCCGGACTGGCCGTGGTTTTCGATCAGAATGCCGCAGGTGCGCGAGTTGCCAACATCGAGGATCAGATCCACGGGAATCGGCGGCGTGACACCACTGCCATGGCTGGCCACGATTTTAAGTTCGGGCAGTTTCACTTGCGCCGCCGGGGTGTTGTTGTCCCGGGTGGTGCAAGGCTCCATGAACAAGCTGAGCAGGTTCAGGTAATGGGCTTCGGCATGACCGTCCTTGATCTCTTTGTCCAGCTCATCGCGCGGGGTTTTGGGATGGCCTTGCGTGAATACTTCCAGCAGCCACTCCCGCACCCAGATCTGATCCAGAAACCAGCGGGCCTGCTGGGGCTTGCACGCCAGCTTGAACGATACGCCGGAGCTGGCGTCGCGCTCGACCGGCCCCAGATAGAGGCTGGTGTCATGCTGTTCCATGAGCCGGGTATCCAGCGCGACCGTCAGGCGATGGGTGTTGCCATCAATGTCCGGCTCGGGCAGGCGCACCAGGCGCATCCGCGACCAGTTGGCCGGCCCCTGGTCAAAGCTCTGGGGCGGGCGGTAACGGAACACCGGGATCGGTACCCAGAGCCCGTCGTAGAGCTTGAGACTGGCTTCCATGCCGAGGTTGAGGGTACTGCGTGCGTCAACGGTCTTGCCCGGCTCGCTTTCGTAAAAGTAGCTGGTCATGCCGTTGCGTTCGCCCTCTTCGAGGCGGCACAACAGGCCATTGGTCAACGGCGCGAAATCACCCGAGGGCAGCTTCCTGGGGTCCAGGCGCAGGGCGAAATCCATGAACTGGATGCCGGTATCGGCAACAAGGATAACGGTGTCTTCAAATTGGGTAACTTGAGGCAGCATGTCAGAGTTTTCCAGTCATTATTCGCCCGTCTGGCGCATGGTGATGGGGAATTTTTTGTCTTCGTAAGCGCCGGTGCAGTCGGCAATGCTTTTGGCCCCCTGACGACAATCGATTTGCGGCATGTCATAGCTGCTGCCATCGCTGCAGGCGGCCTGGGCCTGGCTATTGATCGCCAGGCTGCCGGCCTGCATGGCCGCAGAAACCGGACCGGTGCAGCTGATGCCATTGGCCTTGCGCACAATGACCTCGCCCTTGCCGTCCTTGAACTGATACTCAAGGCGCAGTGACAGACCGGTGTTTTTGTCTTGAATGCCCGCGCCCGCGCGGTAGTGGCCGTTGAGGAAGGCGGCCTGGCCATCCGCGCTGTCGGCCGGGATGATCAACGGCTCGCCGGGTACAGGCACAGGTGCCGGAGTTTTCGGCAGCTCATCCGGGATTGTCGGCGGCGTCGGCGGGGTAGTCGCGTTATCCGCTGTCGGCGGCTCTTGAGCCATGGATGCCTGGGCGTTATCGGTGCCTGGCGGCACCACCGACTCCGGCTGGACCGCAGGCGGGGTCTGCACTTCAGGCACCTGGCCTGCAGTTTCAGCCGTGCCCGCTGCCCCGCCGACCTGGCCACTGCCTGACAGCTCGCGCGATGGCGTGGACGTGGACGTGGACGTGGGGTAGGGCCTGGAAACAGGTTCAGAAACCTTGAGCCCGTCCAGGTTGAAGTCCACCAGCCATGCCGGCACTGGCACCCCCAACTGCGGGCCACAGCTGCGCAGACCAAACAGTAGCAACAGCAGCAGTAACAGCGGGATCAGCCACCACAACCAGCGCCACCACGACCGGGCCACCACTGGCACCGGCACCGGGGCGGGTGCCGGAGCAGGCTCGGCCAGCGGGGCAATCACCGGGGCAGGGGTAACGGGTGCTACCTGTGGCCGCAGACAGTACAGCGGGTCGAGGCCGTGGTCAGTGCCCGGACGACGGAAGCCCCAGAACGTCAGTACCGGTTTGCCGTTGACCAGATAAACGTAGTTCTCATCCGGAAATGGCAGCACGTGGGCCAGCAGCTTGCCGAACACCGTACGGTCTACCGAAGGTTTGTGGGCACTGTCGGGGTCGAGTTGTTCAGCACTGAGCTGATTGAGAAAAGACTGCAGCTGTTCCAGCTCGACAACGGCTTGAGCACGTTCCTGCGGGGTGGCGCTGGCCCAGGGAATCACATCGCCGGGTAGCTCGCTGTACCAGTCAATGTTGTCGCCCAGCTCATCGCTTTGAGGGATGGCCAGATGCGTGGCCATGTCAGGATTTTGGCAGCGAATCGCTTCGCGCAATTGCAGTGCCGCCCGATAGACTGGCTGACCGGTCTCACCCAGGGCAGTAAAAGCCCCGCTTTTGCCACTGCGAAGAAGTGCGCCGCGCATCCGTGCTCCGTGTTTTAAGTTCGCGCGGCAAAACCCGGACATGAGTCCGTACCGCTTCCTTGATTAGCTGGCGACAGTAATGTTTAAGGGCCATAGAGTCAAATGGCCATTATCTGGAGAGCCGTATTGGTTCAAAAAATGAGAGGTGGATCACCTGGCATCGCGGGTGTCCCGGTGGCGGCCCGGGTTCCCAGGTCCTCGGCAAAGCGCAGCAGGTAGCCATCGGGGTCGAGCAGCAGGCAGTTGCGCTCACCGAACAACACCTCGTTGCTGCGGTACCAGCGCTCTTCAAGGGGTTTGCGCAATGTGTACCCGGCGGCTTCGAAACGGTCGATCAGGGCCTGGACGTCGGGGCATTTGATCGACAGGTTGATGCCTCGCCCGAAAGGCGCCTCCAGCGGCCCGACCCGCCAGGAGGAGGGTTCAAGATCATCCTGCTCCAGCATCAGCTGGCTGCCGTGATATGACAGAAACGCAAACTGATGCTCAGGTCGCTGGTACTCGATCTGAAAGCCCAGCACTGCGCAGTAAAAATCCAGGCTGCTGGCAAGGTCCGAGACGATCATCTCGGGGACCAGCCGATTCATCACCAACATACAAAAACGTCCTTGTTCATATGGGTAAACGCACCGCCTTGGCGCGTTATTCGGTTGGCGGCAGCAATCTGGCTTCCAGCTCGGCCACCTTGGCTTCCAGGCTTTCGAGGCGGGCACGGGTGCGGGCCAGAACCACCATTTGGCTGTCGAACTCTTCACGGCTCACCAGATCCAGCTTGCTGAAACCGCTTTGCAGCAAGGCTTTGAACTGGCTTTCGATTTCATTGCGCGGCAGCGCAGTTTCGCCACTGAGCACACGGGAAGCATGGCCACTCAGGGCGTCGAGGAGGTCTTTGGGCGCGAGCATGGGTAAGGTCCTGAAAAACTGATGGTGGCGAGTGTATCACGCAGTGCCCGGGCCCAATCTTCGGGGGCCTTCGCACGATTTTTGGGCGCCTGGCCTGCCGGGCACGCACTGTTTACGTGCACAAATGCCCTGCCAAATCAGGCCAAAAGCCATCAGCTATGGGTATCTCCCTGTAATTACTGACTTTTCCAGACATGGCAAGGTTTCTGCTTAGTTGGCTGTGACTCAGGCACTGATGCAGTAGCTGTGACCTAGGCAGTGCGGCAGGTGGTTCAGGGAAAGCTTTCGTCACCGGCGATTGAGACACGTGGAACAGCCTGAACAAGGCTGACGATGCGTTACAAAGCCAGACACTGCGCTTAGACTTGAGCCGGGTTTGTTTTCCTGGGGCAAGTCCACCAATTCGGGAGAAGTTTCATGAAGCTAGTCACCGCCATAATCAAGCCGTTCAAGTTAGACGACGTGCGCGAGTCGCTGTCTGAAATCGGCGTGCAGGGCATTACCGTTACTGAGGTCAAAGGCTTCGGCCGGCAGAAAGGTCACACCGAGCTGTATCGCGGCGCGGAATATGTGGTCGATTTTCTGCCAAAGGTGAAGATTGATGTCGCCATCGACGACAAAGATCTTGACCGGGTTATCGAGGCGATAACCAAGGCTGCCAACACCGGCAAGATTGGTGACGGCAAGATTTTCGTGGTCAATCTGGAACAGGCTATCCGCATCCGTACCGGCGAAACCGATACCGACGCAATCTAAGCCGCCATACCCCAACGCCCCAGGAGAAAACACTATGACTCTGCGTAAAATCGCAGGGCTCGGAGCCCTGCTGTCCGTCGTAATGCCAGGCCTGGCCATGGCGGCAGACGAAGTAGCGGCTCCAGTCCTCAATTCGGGCGACACCGCCTGGATGCTGACTGCAACGGCTTTGGTGCTGTTTATGACCATCCCCGGCCTGGCGCTGTTCTACGGCGGCATGGTGCGCTCCAAAAACATTCTTTCCGTGATGATGCAGTGCTTCGCCATTACCGGTTTGATCAGCATTCTGTGGGTCATTTATGGCTACAGCATCACGTTCGATACCACGGGCATGGAGCAGGGCGTCACCAACTTCAACTCGTTCATCGGCGGGTTCTCCAAAGCCTTCCTGGCAGGGGTGACTCCGGACAGCCTGACGTCCTCTACCGCACTGTTTCCGGAAGCGGTGTTCATCACCTTCCAGATGACCTTCGCCATCATCACCCCGGCACTGATCGTCGGCGCCTTTGCCGAACGCATGAAGTTCTCGGCCATGCTGATTTTCATGGGTGTGTGGTTCACCCTGGTGTATGCACCAATTGCCCACATGGTGTGGAGCGGTAATGGTGGCCTGCTGTGGGACTGGGGCGTGCTGGATTTCGCGGGCGGTACCGTGGTGCATATCAACGCCGGTATTGCAGGCCTTGTAGCGTGCATCGTGCTCGGCAAGCGCAAAGGCTACCCGAACACTCCAATGGCCCCGCACAACCTTGGTTACACCCTGGTGGGCGCCGCCATGCTGTGGATCGGCTGGTTCGGTTTCAACGCAGGTTCGGCAGCTGCCGCCAACGGCACCGCCGGCATGGCGATGCTGGTGACCCAGATCGCAACTGCGGCAGCGGCGTTGGGCTGGATGTTTGCCGAGTGGGTCACCCACGGCAAACCAAGTGCATTGGGGATCGCCTCTGGCGTGGTCGCCGGTCTGGTTGCCATCACCCCGGCAGCAGGCACCGTTGGCCCTATGGGTTCGATCGTGATCGGCCTGTCGGCGGGTGTGATCTGCTTCTTCTGCGCCACCAGCCTCAAGCGCAAGCTGGGCTATGACGATTCGCTGGATGCATTCGGCGTACACGGTATCGGCGGCATTGTCGGTGCCATCCTTACCGGTGTGTTTGCAGCGCCGGCACTGGGCGGTTTCGGCACCGTGACCGATATCGCCGCTCAAGTCTGGATTCAGTGCAAAGGCGTTGCCTTCACCGTGATCTACACCGCGATTGTGACCTTCGTCATACTCAAAGTGCTGGATGCCGTAATCGGCCTGCGTGTGGCTGAAGAGGAAGAGGCAGTTGGCCTGGACCTGGCACAACACAACGAACGCGGTTACAACCTGTAACTGACGGTCAGAAAAATACCCGGCACGCCGGGTATTTTTTTGTCTGTAATGTGGCCTGATTCGCAACAATCAGATGACTTTTCCTGCTCCCATGTCCCGAGATCGGTTCGGCAATGATTTGTAGGATGATCACTTACAGCGCAACTCGACTATTAGCTGCTTTGCTTTTTTTTCCAGCGCGCTAGAATGCGCGCCGAAGGCCACAAAACTGTGTCCTGGCAGGACGAAGGCGGGGATGACCTCCAGACGCTTTCAAGGCCCAAGGGCCGGGCTGCCGGTTGCTCCAGCCAACACAGCGGAACAACTGGCACCGGACATTCGGCAAGGTGCTTATTTGGGCGAGTGCCGCAATTGTTGCTGCGCTCGTAAAGTCCTCATCATTTTAATCAGTGGTGAGGCGTGAGCCGAGGTTTACCCAAGGCTACTTTTTCACCGGCGGCGGTCGACATTTGTCGCATCTGGTCTATATAACTAATCTGCTTTAAGTAAGTCATGGGGTAGAACATGAGCGACGACGATCTGGAAAATGATGACCTCGAAGTAGGTGACGAGGACGAAACCGAGGAAGGCCTGGAAGCGGCAGCCGAAGACGTTGCAGACGACGACAGTGGCGACGATGCTCCGGTTCCGGCAGCCAAAGGTAAATCCAAGGCTGCAGTGTCGATTGATGACCTGCCGAGTGTAGAAGCCAAAAACAAGGAGCGTGATGCTCTGGCCCGTGCCATGGAAGAGTTTTTGTCCAAAGGTGGCAAGGTGCAGGAAGTCGAGGCCAACGTGGTGGCAGACCCACCCAAGAAGCCTGACAACAAGTACGGCAGCCGTCCTATCTAAGGATTTATTGCCGGCTTGAAGAAAAAACCCGCCGTCGCTGCGGGTTTTTTTGTGTCTGCAGCCTTGGCCCATCTTCTGCAGGAGCGAGCTTGCTCCTACAAAATGTGTTTCAACACCGCCGGCAACTCACTCAGGCAGCCGATCTCGGCATCCGCAGCCTTGTCGCCTTCCCAGCGCTTGCCGCCGGGGTTGAACCAGATCGCGCGCATGCCCGCCTGCTGGGCTCCGGCAATATCATCACCGGGGTGATCGCCCACGTGCACGGCTGCCGCAGGCGAGATATTGCCGCCACGCACCAGTGCCTCGTGAAACAGGCGCGCATCCGGCTTGGCAATACCGATGTCTTCGGCGCACAGCACGAACTTGAAGTGATGCCCCAGGCCGATGCGCCGCACATCGGCGTTGCCGTTGGTCACCACGCCCAGGTTGTAATCCCGGGCCAGTATCGTCAGTACCGGCTCTGCCTGCGGGAACAGCTGCAGCGCATGCCGGGCCTCGATGAACACCTCAAATGCCTGGTCTGCCAGGGTTGCAGCGTTCATGTAACCCGCGCCCTGCAATGCATGGAATAACACCCGCCGGCGCAGCGCGCTGATTCGGTGACGCAATTGCGGCTCGTCGCTCAATACCTGCTGACGCAGTGCCTGAAACGCCGCAACGTCCAACGCGCCCACTTTTGGTGCATTGGCAACCAACCATTCGCGCAACCGGGTTTCAGCACTGACAATCACCGGCGCGGTATCCCACAGGGTGTCGTCGAGGTCGAAGGTAATCAACTCAATGGTCATTCATTGCCCTTACTGCGTTTGGCCCTTGGGTGGGCGCTGTCATAGACCGTTGCCAGATGCTGGTAATCCAGATGGGTATAGATTTGAGTGGTCTTGATGTCGGCATGCCCGAGTAATTCTTGCACGGCGCGCAAGTCCTGGGAGGACTCCAGCAAATGGCTGGCAAATGAATGACGCAACATGTGCGGATGCAGGTTTTGCCCCAACTCGCGCTCGCCGGCGGCCTTGACCCGCAACTGAATGGCCCGCGGCCCAAGACGCCTGCCACGCTGACTGACAAACACGGCGTCATCCTCCGGGTTGGCCAGTGCCCGCAACGGCAACCACGCCTGCAGCGCCTCACGGGCCTTTCTGCCCACTGGCAGCACCCGGGTCTTGCTGCCCTTGCCGAGTACTTCAACCAGTCCGTCGGCCAGGTCGAGCTGATCCAGATTGAGCCCCGTGAGCTCTGACAGGCGCAGCCCCGATGAGTAGAACAGCTCCAGGATGGCCTGGTCGCGCAGGGCCAGAAATTCGTCTTCGACCGCGCCCTCAAGCAATTGCAGAGCCCGGTCCGTGTCGAGGGTTTTGGGCAGGCGACGCTCGCCTTTGGGCGGCGCCAGGCCATTAGCCGGGTCGTGATCGCACAGGCCTTCACGATTTAGATAGTGATAGAGCCCTCGCACTGCCGACAACAAACGGGCAATGCTGCGTGAGGACTGGCCTTGCTGATGCAGACGCGACACCAGTTGGCGCAGGCGCTGGATATCCAGTGCGCGCCAGCCGGCAATTGATTCTTTGCTGCAAAACGCCAGCACCTTGTTCAGGTCGCGGCGGTAGGCCTGCAGCGTATGGGGCGACACTTGGCGCTCACTGCGCAGGTGGGTGCAGTAAGCGTCCAGCTGTCGCTCCATGACTAACGTACCGGGCGCAGGGCGTTGGTGAAGCGCGGCAATACACGGCCCAGTACTTGCGCGATATAACCGAGGAACAGCGTGCCTACCGAGCTTTTGTAGTGCTGCGGATCGCGGCTGGCAAGGGCCAGAACACCATGCAGCCCCAGATGATTGAGAGCCACCACCGCGGTGGAACCAATCTCTTTGCGCTGCTCTTCACCGAACAAAAAGTCCAGTTCATGCTCACGCAAGCTGCCACTGACGGCCTTGCCTTCAGTCAGCAAGCCACCCAGGGCACGCTGAGCATCGGCGCTGCTGACCCAACGACCGACCGGCATGGGATTGTCACCAAACAGCACCAGGCTGACGAACGGCACCTGAAAGTCCTGACGCAGGCTGTCTTCGACGGCAATCACCAGCTCTTCAAGGCTGGTGGCGTCCATCAAGGCAAGGTTCAGACGACGGGTTTTTTCGAACAGCCGATCATTGTCGCGGGCTACGTCCATCAACTGTGACAAACGATGACGCATCTCGATATTACGGCCACGCAACAGTTCCAGCTGTCGTTCTACCAGCGAAATCGTATCGCCGCGCTGGTGAGGAATCCGCAGCGACAGGAGCAACTCCTCACGCTGGCTGAAGAAATCCGGGTGAGCTTGCAGATAGGCCGCAACCGTCGCCGCCTCCGGGGTTTCAGCAGGCATTTCGAGATCTGCAGACTGTGGCTTGTCGGTCATCGTTAGCGCTCACTCATAAACGGACTTGTCCTTCGTAAACACGCATCGCCGGGCCGGTCATGATCACCGAATGACCCGGGCCTGCCCACTCGATGGACAGGCGTCCACCGGGCAAATCCAGAATCAACGGCGAGTCCATCCAGCCCTGGCTGATCGCCGCCACTGCCGCGGCACAGGCACCGGTACCGCAGGCCTGGGTTTCCCCGGCACCACGCTCCCAGACCCGCAGTTGCCCGCGCTGACGATCTATAACGTGCAGAAAACCGACATTGACCCGCGCCGGAAAGCGCGGGTGATGTTCAATTTTTGGCCCCAGTTCATGCACCGGCGCAGCGTTGATATCGTCAACGCGCAACACCGCATGGGGGTTGCCCATCGAGACGGCTGCAAGTTCAACGCGCTGGCCGTCGACATCCAGTTCATAGCTCAGCGCCTGGGCGTCGGCAATGAACGGGATCTCTTCGGGGACCAGTCGCGGCGGCCCCATGTCGACGCTGATTTGCCCGTCGCTGCGCACATTCAGTTCGATAATGCCGCCTTTGGTTTCGACCTTGAACTGGCGCTTGGTGGTCAAACGCTTGTCGAGCACAAAGCGCGCGAAGCAGCGTGCACCGTTACCGCACTGCTCAACTTCGGAACCGTCGGAGTTGAAGATCCGGTAACGGAAGTCCACCTCAGGATTGCTCGGCGCTTCGACCAGCAACAGCTGATCGAAACCGACGCCCGTGTGCCGATCACCCCATTGCTTGGCATGCTTGGGCAAAATATGCGCGTGCTGGCTGACCAGGTCGAGAACCATGAAGTCATTGCCCAGCCCGTGCATTTTAGTAAAACGCAGCAACATGGGATTACTCCGGCAACAGGCTTTCGCCGGCAAACAACTCAGCTACGGTCTCGCGGCGGCGAACTTCAAACGCCTGGTCGCCATCCACCAGAATTTCTGCGGCGCGACCACGGGTGTTGTAGTTCGAGCTCATGACAAAGCCGTAGGCACCGGCCGAATGCACAGCCAGCAAATCACCTTCAGCCAGCGCCAACTGGCGGTCTTTTGCCAGGAAGTCGCCGGTTTCGCAGATCGGCCCCACGATGTCGTAAGCACGGGCCTGAGTGTCACGCGGGCGAACCGCAGTCACGTCCATCCAGGCCTGGTACAGCGCCGGGCGAATCAGGTCGTTCATGGCCGCATCGACGATGGCGAAATCTTTGTGCTCGGTGTGCTTGAGATACTCAACCTGGGTCAACAGTACGCCCGCGTTGGCCACAATAAAACGGCCCGGCTCAAATACCAGCGCCAGATCACGACCGTCGAGACGCTCGCGCACGGCCTTGATGTAATCCCCGGCCAGTGGCGGCTCTTCATCGCGGTAACGCACACCCAGGCCACCGCCAAGGTCGATATGACGCAGATAGATGCCGCAATCGCCCAGGCGATCAACCAGCCCCAGCAGGCGGTCGAGGGCATCGATGAAAGGCTCGAGGGTAGTCAGTTGCGAACCGATATGGCAATCGACGCCAACCACTTCCAGGTTCGGCAACTGGGCGGCGCGGATGTACACATCCTCGGCATCGGCAATGGCGATGCCGAACTTGTTTTCCTTGAGGCCGGTGGAGATGTACGGATGCGTACCCGCATCGACGTCCGGGTTGACCCGCAGCGAGACCGGCGCGCGAACACCCAGCTCGGCGGCCACCACTTGCAGGCGCTCCAGCTCATCGGTGGACTCGACGTTGAAACAGTGCACGCCCACTTCCAGGGCGCGACGCATGTCGTCACGGGTCTTGCCGACACCGGAAAACACGATTTTGTCTGCCGAGCCGCCCGCGGCCAGCACACGCTCCAGCTCACCACGGGACACAATGTCGAAACCGGCGCCCAGACGCGCCAGGACATTGAGCACGCCCAGGTTGGAGTTGGCCTTGACCGCAAAACACACCAGGTGCGGCATGCCGTCCAGCGCATTGGCAAAAGCGTTGTATTGCGCCTCGATGTGCGCCCGGGAATAAACGTACGTCGGCGTGCCAAAGCGCTCGGCAATGGCCGTCAGTGCGACACCTTCGGCGAACAGCTCGCCGTCCCGATAGTTAAAAGCGTCCATGGTGTTCCCTTATTGGTGCTTATGCGCTTGCGATTGCGACGATTTCGCTTGGTCATCGGGGTTTTGGCTGTCATCGGGCAGATACAGCGGACCTTTTTGACCACAGGCAGAAACAAGGCAGGCGACCGCGACGAGCGCAGCAATAGAAGAGATCAGGCGCTTCATGGCGAAATCCTTTGGAAAGCGTTAATTGCGCCCGAGTATACCCAGCGCCTACCAGCTTGCCTATGCAGCAGACAGCTCGAACAGGAGCACCTGTCTGGATAATCAGTGGTGGTTGGCCGAACGCTGTCTTAGGGTTTGCAATCGGCCTGGAGCGCCCGTATCTTGCGAGTTCCGAGCATGACTAGACACTACGAGGTTCCACCATGAGTTTGACTGAAGCCCGTTTTCACGATCTGGTCGATGCCACCCAGGAAAATCTGGAAGACATCTTCGACGACTGTAATCTGGACGTAGATGTAGAAAATTCCGCCGGAATCCTGACGGTCAAATTTGAGAATGGCAAAGCGCTGATCTTCAGCCGCCAGGCACCTGTGCTTCAGCTCTGGCTTGCCGCTCCCAATGGCGGTTTTCACTTTGACTACGATGAAAAACGCAGTTCGTGGAAGTGCGATAAAAGCGACGAGTTGCTCAGCGAAATGGTCCATCGGCTGACCAAGGAACACGCAGGCGCCGAGCTGGAATTTGAAGAGATCTGATTGTGACTGCTCCTGCTAAACCCGCTAAACCCCTGTACAGCAATATCAGTCCGGCAGTGCCGTCCCCATGTATCAGCACTTGCCGGCTGGATGAACACAAAGTGTGTCTGGGCTGCTTTCGCCACGTTGAAGATATCCGTGAGTGGCGCTCGGCAGACGACCAGCGGCGTCGGGTGATTTGTGAACAGGCCCGGCAACGCCGCATGCCAGGCCACTGACCCCGGATCACTGTCACCAGCTTGTGTATTTATTTTGCTGTGGTAGTGTCCGGGTTCGCCTCGCACTAACGAGGTTCGTCAAAACCCCGCCATTTTCCGGCGGGGTTTTGCTTTTTTGTGCAGAAAAAAGGAGTCTGCCAGGTCATGAGCACCCCAACCCCACTCATCCTCACCCGTCTGGACGTTCAGCGTCTTGAGCAACTCATCGACAGCCTGCCGGAAACGACTCCTGGCGTTGAGGCTTTGCAAGCTGAACTCGATCGCGCCGAAACCATCGTCGGCCACGAAGAAGTGCCTGCTGGCGTTGTGACCATGAACTCGCGTGTCCATTGCCGCGAAGAAAGCAGTGGCAAGGACTATCGCCTGACCCTGGTTTACCCCAAGGACGCCAATGCGGACGAAGGCAAGATTTCGATTCTGGCGCCCGTTGGCAGCGCACTGCTGGGTCTGCAAGTAGGCCAGCACATCAATTGGCCAGCGCCGGGCGGCAAAACCCTCAAGCTGGAACTGCTCGAAGTGGAATACCAGCCAAAAGCCCCCGCCGACTTTACCGCTTAAGCCCCCGACGTCACGACGGTAGCGCTCGGCTTCGCGGCGCTACCCCAGCTTCTTTGCAGCGCGCCAGCCTGCTCATCAAGGGCGAACCGGCTCAAAAACCGATAGCTGACACTCAGCTCTTGAGCCAGCGCCAGGCGTTCGTGGCAGGCCTCTTCAGCCTTCCACTGCGAACGATTGTCGAGCGAAGCCAGCTGACACTCCCCCCAGCCCCACTCCCGGGTAAGGCGCTCAAGCAACTGGCGCTGCCACGGCACCCCGCGCGGTACCGCGCTGCCGGTCAGATTGCAATTAACCTTCAGGTACAGGCTGCGGCGCACCAGCTCCAGTCGTCGCAGGTCACCACGGGCAATCAGGTAGCGCTCGATACGCCGGTACACCACCACGTAAGGGTCCAGCTCATCGAGATTCAACTGGTTGGCGTATACCGCCTGCTTGAAACGCAGGCTCAGGCAGTGCACCTGCGGGTGCTCGCTGGCATAGACCTCAATCAGTAACAGCTTGAGCACCGACTTGTAGGGCGACTCTATGCCCTTGAACAATTGCCACAGCCCGGCGCCCAGGAACTCGCCTGGCGGAATGTGCGCCAGATGCCCCAGATCAATCACCTCACCGGATCCGATAAGGCCTTTAATCAACAAATTACGGGTGAACTCGTCATACCGGACTTCTGCATTGACCGGCACCCACCACCACAGCGGTATGCGCCCCGCGAGCCAGATGGCGGTGCGATAAAACTCATCGAGCAACAAATTGTGCTGCGTTGTGCTGCCATTGCCCGAACACGGCTGAACCTCACGTTCGCCCCGCGCAAAGCGCTGCGCGTCGATCAGATAGAAGTGGGCTTCACAGCCCTGGCTCGCCGCCCACTGCTCCAGGCGATGGCATTTGTTGCGCAATGCCTGCAACGCCACTTGCGACAAATCCGGACCATGGCAAAGCCACACATCCATGTCGCTTTGATCGGTCTGGGCCAACGTCCCCAGACTGCCCATCAAAAAAAGCCCATGAATCAACTGCGGCCTGGCTGAACAGCTCGTGTAGGAAAAGTTGCAGACAAGATGCTGCGCAAGGGCGAGTGTGTCGGCATCGGGTTCATAACCTGACACCCCGGCCGGGGTGCAGTCCGACACATAGCCGGGCAATAACGGGTGGTTCACATGAAATAGCAACGCCAGCAGGTTCAGCAATCGCTGCTGACGTGGTGCCAGGCCTTCCATTGCACGGGCCAGACGTCCTTGATTGACCGTCAGGAAGCGCCCACGCAGTTGATTGAGAATCGGTCGGTCAACTCCCTCATGGAAGGCGCAATGCATTTCAGGGTGGGGTGTCATTTCACACTCAAACCGGCTCGCCAGGTAAGAAAGAGTAGGGAGCTACAGAACGGGAGTTTACAGCCAGCCACAAGAAAGGCTTAGAACGATTGTGTTTTTGACGTCAGATTTTTTACGCGGGCAGGAAGTGTGCCCGCGGAATCATGATTCTTTTAGATCCCGAGGGCGATGCGTGGCGTCAGGCAAGTTCTGCCAGGGGTACGGCTACAAAAGGCTTGGTAGTCAGAATCGTCAACAGGGTTTGCACATGTTCAACTGCATCACGTCCCAGGCTCGTGAGGTAACCACCATCCGGCTGAGTGATCAGATCTTTTGCATACAGGCGCTTGGCAGCTTCAACCAGCTTTTTATCAGCGCTTTGATGGACTTTCAAACCCTCCTGGGAACTGTCCAGACTAAATTGTGCGAGGACTTCCAGTTCGGCAACCAACTCAGGGGTAAACGACATAAAGACTCCAGACTATGCAGGAAAAGACGACTTCCGCTCTAAAGTGATCGCACTGTCGCTGGCTGTCCAGTGATAGTTCCCACCTTTGTAAAGCAGCGTGTCGTACCTGCCTCGCGTCGACGCGCAGGCGAGGCTCTGGGAGTGTAGTCGCAGTCGTCATTTGCGCCTGATCAAATCGAATCTCTGCAGGCGCAATCTTGCTCGCATCGGCATCCGCCCGCCATTGCAACCAATTAGCTTTGTGCCTATGCCACGCCAGCGCGCGCCTGCAGCCGAGCGTTATCCGGGCATTCAGGGAGAAATGAGTTTTCAGTTATATAAGCATTCTTAAATAGTATTTTTAAGAATATCCCCGCCTCACTACTATTGCCCCCACGCCAGCCATTCCATCTTTCAGGAGCACACCATGAGCGCATCTCTGCGTAGCGTTGACGGTCAGGACGAAGCCACCATTCTGCGGGAAATCCAGAGCGCGCTTCGAGACCTGCGCTTTGGTGCTGTGGAAATCACCGTGCACAACGCTCAGGTGGTTCAAATCGAACGTAAAGAGAAATTCCGGCTGCAGAACTCCACCCAGAAAACCAGCTGAATCGTTGAACGCGTACTCAGCCGGGTACGCTTATAAAAACTAAAAACGCATGCTTTGGAGCCTCACCTATGTCCCTACGCCGTTACGCTTTGGCCGCGCTGGCCAGTGCCATTTTTGCTGGCTCCGCTGTGGCCAAAGATTACGAATTGCTCAACGTTTCCTACGATCCGACCCGTGAGCTGTACCAGGATTACAACGCCGAATTCACCAATTTCTGGAAAGCCAGCCATCCCGGCGATAACGTCAAAATCCAGCAATCCCATGGCGGCTCGGGCAAACAGGCGCGCGGCGTCATCGATGGCCTGCGTGCCGACGTAGTGACCCTGGCCCTGGCCGGTGACATCGACGAAATCGCCAAACTGAATAAAGGCTCCCTGCCGGAAAACTGGCAAACCCGCCTGCCGGATGCCAGCACCCCTTACACCTCGACCATCGTGTTCCTGGTGCGCAAGGGCAACCCTAAAGGGATCAAGGACTGGGCTGATTTGACCAAAGACGGGGTGTCGGTGATTACCCCGAACCCTAAAACCAGCGGCGGCGCACGCTGGAACTTCCTTGCAGCCTATGCCTATGGCCTTAAAGCCAACGGTGGCGACGAGGAAAAAGCCAAGCAATACCTGAAAACATTGTTCAAACACGTACCGGTGCTGGATACCGGTGCACGTGGGTCGACCATTACCTTCGTCAACAACGGTCAGGGCGACGTACTGCTGGCGTGGGAAAACGAAGCTTTCCTGGCCCTGAAAGAAGATGGCGGCGCTGACAAGTTCGACATCGTCGTACCTTCACTGTCGATTCTGGCCGAACCGCCAGTAGCTGTAGTCGACAAAAACGCCGACAAAAAAGGCAATGCCGAGATCGCCAAAGCGTACCTCGAGCACCTGTACAGCCCGGCAGGTCAGGAAATAGCAGCGAAGAACTTCTACCGTCCCCGTGACGAAAAAGTCGCTGCCAAATACGCCGCGCAGTTTCCGAAACTGGAACTGGTGACTATCGACAAAGACTTCGGCGGCTGGAAGACTGCTCAACCGAAATTTTTCAATGACGGTGGCGTGTTCGACCAGATCTACCAGGCGCAATAACCTGTGGGAGCGGGGCGTTAGCCTCGCTGAAAGCTAGAACATTAAGCCCGCAATCGGTTTGCGGGCTTCGTGCGTTAACCAAGGACTTTTATGTCGCGTCGTATCTCCCCCGTCATACCCGGCTTCGGGCTGACGCTGGGTTACACCTTGGTGTACCTCAGCCTCATCGTGCTTATTCCACTGGCGGCAATGTTTGTACATGCCGCCCAACTGACCTGGGACCAGTTCTGGGCCATCATCAGCGCCCCCAGAGTGCTGGCTGCATTGCAGCTGAGCTTTGGTACGGCCTTCTTTGCCGCGATCATCAACGGTGTAATCGGCACTGTGCTGGCCTGGATCCTGGTGCGCTACACCTTCCCCGGGCGCAAGGTCATCGATGCCATGATCGACCTTCCATTTGCCCTGCCGACTGCCGTAGCGGGTATTGCCCTGACTGCGCTGTATGCCCCCAACGGCTGGATCGGCCAGTTCGCTGCCGACCTGGGCTTCAAAATCGCTTACACCCCGATGGGTATCACCCTGGCACTGACCTTCGTCACCTTGCCGTTTGTGGTGCGTACCGTGCAGCCGGTGCTGGCCGATATCCCCCGTGAAATCGAAGAAGCCGCCGCCTGCCTGGGGGCCAAGCCTCTGCAAGTGTTCCGCTACATCCTGGTACCGGCCTTGTTGCCGGCCTGGTTGACCGGTTTTGCCCTGGCCTTTGCCCGTGGCGTCGGCGAGTACGGCTCGGTGATTTTCATCGCCGGCAACATGCCGTTCAAAACTGAAATTTTGCCGCTGCTGATCATGGTCAAGCTGGACCAATACGACTACACCGGTGCCACGGCCATTGGCGTGATGATGCTGGTGGTTTCCTTCATTTTGCTGCTGGTGATCAATTTGATTCAGCGGCGCATCGAAAAACCGTGAAGGAGGCCTGACCATGTCCAATTCAACACTGAGCGCCTCGACCGTAGCCAACGCCGCCCGCCGTGGCAGCCCGCTGTCGCGGCGCCTGCTGATCGGCTTCGGCTGGCTGTTTTTCACCCTGTTCCTGTTGCTGCCACTGCTGATCGTGGTGTCCCAGGGTTTGAAAATGGGCGTCGGCACGTTCTTCGACGCCATTCTCGAACCCGACGCCCTGTCGGCACTCAAGCTGACCATCATTGCGGTGGTGATTTCGGTACCGCTGAACGTGGTGTTCGGCGTCAGCGCAGCCTGGTGCGTGAGCAAATACAGCTTCCGCGGCAAAAGCATCCTGGTCACCCTGATCGACCTGCCGTTCTCGGTATCGCCGGTCATCGCCGGCCTGGTCTACGTGCTGATGTTCGGCGCCCAGGGCTTCCTGGGCCCATGGCTGCAGGACCACGACATCCAGATCGTGTTCGCGCTGCCGGGTATTGTGCTGGCAACCATCTTCGTCACCGTGCCCTTCGTCGCCCGTGAGCTGATCCCGCTGATGCAGGAGCAGGGCACGCAGGAAGAAGAAGCCGCACGCCTGCTGGGCGCCAATGGCTGGCAGATGTTCTGGCACGTCACGGTGCCCAACATCAAATGGGGCCTGATCTACGGTGTGGTGCTGTGTACTGCACGGGCGATGGGCGAATTTGGCGCGGTGTCGGTGGTTTCCGGGCACATTCGCGGGGTGACCAACACCCTGCCGCTGCACGTCGAGATCCTCTACAACGAGTACAACCACGTTGCCGCCTTCGCTGTGGCCACCCTGTTGCTGATCCTGGCGCTCTTCATCCTGCTGCTCAAGCAGTGGAGCGAATCCCGTATTAACCGCCTGCGCGCCAGCGCCGCGGAGGAATAAACCATGTCGATCGAAGTCCGTAACGTCAGCAAGAACTTCAATGCCTTCAAGGCCCTGAACAGCATCAACCTGGACATTCACAGCGGCGAACTGGTGGCCCTGCTCGGCCCGTCCGGCTGTGGCAAAACCACCTTGCTGCGCATCATCGCAGGCCTGGAAACTCCGGACGAAGGCAACATCGTGTTCCACGGTGAAGACGTCTCGGGCCACGATGTACGCGATCGCAACGTCGGTTTCGTGTTCCAGCATTACGCCCTGTTCCGCCACATGACGGTGTTCGACAACGTCGCCTTCGGCCTGCGCATGAAGCCGAAAAAAGAGCGCCCGAGTGAAACCCGCATCGCCGAAAAAGTTCATGAACTGCTGAACATGGTGCAACTGGACTGGTTGTCGGATCGTTACCCGGAGCAATTGTCCGGTGGTCAGCGCCAGCGTATCGCCCTGGCCCGCGCTCTGGCGGTAGAGCCCAAGGTGCTGTTGCTGGACGAACCGTTCGGCGCGCTTGATGCCAAGGTCCGTAAAGAGCTGCGCCGCTGGTTGGCACGCCTGCACGAAGACATCAACCTGACCTCGGTATTCGTGACCCACGACCAGGAAGAAGCGATGGAAGTCGCCGACCGCATCGTGGTCATGAACAAGGGTGTGATCGAGCAGATCGGCTCACCGGGCGAAGTCTACGAAAACCCGGCCAGCGATTTCGTGTACCACTTTCTGGGCGACTCCAACCGCCTGCATGTCGGTGAAGACCAGCACCTGCTGTTCCGCCCGCACGAAGTGTCGCTGTCGCGGCATGAACTCGAAGACCACCATGGTGCCGAGGTACGCGACATCCGCCCGTTGGGTGCGACCACCCGGGTGACGTTGAAAGTTGAAGGGCAAAGCGAGCTGATCGAAGTTGAAGTGGTCAAGGACCACGACAGCCTGACCGATCTGGCCCGTGGCCAGACGTTGTTCTTCAAGCCGAAGGTATGGCAGAAGGGCTGACAGCAACACCTGTTGCAGGAGCGAGCTTGCTCGCTCCTGCAACAGGTGTTTTATTCCGGTTTTTTCAGCTTCGGATTCGGAAAAAACTGAACGGCCTGGACTTTGGGGTCCGGGGCTTTTTTCAGGGCTGAAACATTCACCCGCGTACCCAATTCCTTGGGCACCGACAGGCCTTGTTCATTCAACGTGTCCGAATAACCGCAGGCCACGCATTCGCGGTGCGGCACGTCATCTTCGTTCCACATCATCAACTTGTCAGGCTCGCTGCACGCCGGGCAGACAGCCCCGGCGATAAAGCGTTTTTTGGTCACGTTCACCGGTGTGTCACTCATGCTGCCGCGTCCTCGGTCAGACCGCTGTGACGCAATAACGCGTCGATCGAAGGCTCACGACCACGGAAGTCCTTGAACAACTCCATCGGTGCCAGCGAACCGCCCCGGGCCAGAATCGCCTGACGGAAAGCCTTGCCGGTTTGCGGGTTGAACACGCCTTCTTCTTCAAAGCGCGAGAAAGCATCCGCCGACAGCACTTCAGCCCATTTGTAGCTGTAATAACCCGCCGCGTAACCGCCGGCAAAGATATGCGCAAAGCTGTTGGGGAAGCGGTTGTAGGCCGGCGGACGCATGACCGACACTTCGTCGCGGATACCGTCCAGCACCTGCGCCACGCTGCGCCCGTCACCATGGGTGGCGTGCAATTCGAAGTCGAACAGCGAGAATTCCAGCTGGCGAACCATCATCAGCCCGGACTGGAAGTTCTTGGCCGCGAGCATCTTGTCCAGCAGGTCTTTGGGCAGGGCTTCGCCGGTTTCGTAGTGACCGGAAATCAGCGCCAGGCCTTCAGGTTCCCAGCACCAGTTTTCCATGAACTGGCTCGGCAACTCGACCGCATCCCAGGCCACGCCGTTGATACCGGACACGCCCGCGTGCTCGATCTCGGTCAGCATGTGGTGCAGGCCGTGACCAAATTCGTGGAACAACGTGGTGACTTCATCGTGGGTCAGCAACGCAGGCTTGCCCGCAACCGCCGGCGTGAAGTTGCACACCAGGTTGGCCACCGGGTTTTGCAGGGTGCCGGCAGCTGTGCGACGGCGATCACGAGCGCCGTCCATCCATGCACCGCCACGCTTGTTGGCGCGGGCATAGAGGTCAAAGAAGAAACGCCCGATGTGCTGGCCGTTTTCCTTGATTTCGAACAGTCGAACGTCCGGGTGCCAGGTATCAAAGCCCTTGATTTCAGCGATTTCGATGCCGTACAACTTCTGCACAATGGCAAACAGGCCGCCCAGTACCTTGTCGATCGGGAAGTAAACCCGCAGTGCTTCCTGGGACACGCTGTAACGCTGTTCGCGCAACTTTTCGCCAAAGAACCCGCTGTCCCAGCTTTTCAGCTCCGGGCAACCCTGCTCGGCAGCATAGGCCTGCAACTGCTGCAGATCGCGGACGGCAAATGGCTTGCTGCGCTTGGCCAGATCCCGCAGGAAGGTCAGCACCTGATCCGGGGTTTCAGCCATTTTGGTGGCCAGGCTCAGCTCGGCAAAGCTGGCAAAACCCAGGAGCCGGGCCAGTTCCTGGCGCAGGTCGAGGATTTCTTCCATCACCGGGCCGTTGTCGAACTTGCCCGCATTCGGGCCCTGGTCCGAGGCGCGGGTGCAGTACGCGGCATAGACTTCTTCACGCAGGGCGCGATCTTCGGCGTAGGTCATGACCGGGAAGTAGCTCGGGAATTCCAGGCTGATCAGCCAGCCGTCGAGGCCTTTGGCCTGGGCGGCTGCCGCCATTTGCGCCTTGGCCGACTCTGTCAGGCCCGCCAGCGCAGCTTCGTCGGTGATGTGCTTGGTCCAGGCCTGGGTCGCGTCCAGCAGCTGGTTGGAAAACTTGCTGCCCAGCTCCGACAGCTTGCTCTGCACCTCGGCGTAGCGCTTTTGCTCGGCTGGCGGCAGATCGATACCCGACAGGCGGAAGTCACGCAGCGAATGCTCGAGAATGGTTTTTTGTGCCTGGTCGAAGTCCGCTACTTGCGGGCTGTGGGCCAGGGCTTCGAAGGCCTGGAACAGTTCGCGGTTCTGGCCCATCTCGGTCGAATAGGCGCTCAATGCAGGCAAGCAGGCCTCGTAGGCTTCGCGCAGCTCGGCGCTGTTGCACACCGCATTCAGGTGGCTGACCGGGCTCCAGGCGGCGCCCAGTCTGTCGTTCAACTCATCCATCGCCAATACCAGGCCGGCCCATGTCGGCTTCTGACCCTGGTCGGCGAGGATTTTTTGAATGCCGGCGCGGTTGTCGGCGAGGATCTGCTCGATGGCCGGCTGTACGTGCTCAGGACGGATCGCCGAGAACGGCGGCAGGTCGTAGGGCTGCAAAAGAGGGTTGTTCTCGCTCACGTTAGGCACCTTGGCTTGAAGAAACATTGGGCCATCTTAATTACAATCGCTGCAGACCGCAGCACTGCTACGCCCTATCACTGCTAAAGAAGGAAGCAATTTGTGTCCATTCGTCCGTTCCAGCAGCACACACCGACCCTGGGCGAGCGCGCCTTTGTCGATCGCTCGGCGGTGGTGATCGGCGATGTCGAGATCGGCGCCGACAGCTCTGTCTGGCCGCTGACCGTCATCCGCGGCGACATGCACCGCATCCGCATCGGCGCGCGCACCAGCGTGCAGGACGGCTGCGTGCTCCACATCACCCACGCCGGGCCCTTTAATCCGGACGGTTTCCCGCTGTTGATCGGCGATGACGTGACCATCGCGCACAAAGTCATGCTGCATGGCTGTACCGTGGGCAGCCGTATCCTGATCGGCATGGGCAGCATCGTCATGGACGGCGCCATCATCGAAGACCAGGTAATAGTCGGTGCCGGCAGCCTGGTTCCCCCGGGCAAACGTCTGGCCAGCGGCTTTCTGTATGTCGGCAGCCCGGTCAGGCAAGTGCGCGAACTGACCGAAAAAGAACAGGCCTTCTTCACTTACAGCGCCGGCAACTACGTAAAACTCAAAGACCAGCACCTGGCCGAAGGCTACGACCGGCCGGTTTAAGCTCACCATTCTGGAGCCCTGCATGCATTACCAAAACGTTTTGTTCGACCTCGACGGCACCCTGACCGACCCGCGTGAAGGCATCACCCGTTCGATCCAGTTTGGCCTGGGCAAAATGGGCATTGATGAGCCCGACCTGAGCAAACTCGAACACTTCATCGGCCCGCCCCTGCTGCAACAGTTCATGGCCACCTATGGCTTTGACGAGGCTCGGGCGTGGGAAGCGATGGGCTTCTATCGCGAGCGTTTTGCGGTCACCGGCCTGTATGAAAACCACGTCTTCGACGGCGTCCAGCAACTGCTTGAAGAGCTGCAAGGGCAGGGCCGCCAGCTGTTTATCGCGACGTCCAAACCCCACGTCTACGCGCGGGAAATCGCCCGGCATTTTGATTTCGCCAAACACTTCAAAGTGATCTACGGCAGCGAACTGGACGGCACCCGCACCAACAAGGTCGAGCTGATTGCCCATTTGATGCAGGAGCAAGGGCTGGACCCGACCCAGACCCTGATGATCGGCGACCGCAAGCATGACCTGATCGGTGCCCGGGACAACGGCATGGACGCGGCAGCCGTGGGCTATGGTTTTGGCAGCTTTGAAGAGCTGAATTCCTTCGCCCCCAAATACCACTTTGAGACGCTGGCCCAGCTGCATCAGGCATTCAAAGGCTGACAAAAGGCTGTGGGAGCTGGCTTGCCAGCGATGCAGCCATCGCCAGCAAGCGGGTTCCCACACAGTCAAACCTGCCGCGCCTCGATCTCGCGCTTTAAATCCCCGCGCCAGCCCAGCAAAAAGCCCAGCTCCACCACCACAAACAGCGGCCCCACGATCAGCCCGGTCACGTCATCGATAAACGCCGGTTTGCGCCCTTCGTAGTAATGCCCGACAAACTGAATCCCCCAGCCGACAACAAACAAGCCAACCCCCCAGCCCAGCCACGCGCCTGTACTCAGCGCCGCCAGGCTGCGCCCCAGCCATACGGCAAGACCCAACAGCAGCGTCATCAACAGCCCCAGGCGCAGCTCCAGGCGCAAGTAAAACACCGCCGCCCCCAGCATCAGCAGCACCGCGGGAGAAACCCCTGCCCATTGCGGGCGCGACAACAACACCGCAACAGCCACCACAATCAGCGGGATACCAATGAAATGGCTGACGATATTGCGCGGGTCACGGTGGTAAGCGGCGTATTGGCTTAGATGGTCGACCAGGCTTTTCATGGCGGCAGCTCTTGGAGTGGACGATGTGCTGAGCTTAGCCCAGCGCCGAAAATGATTTTTTGGTTATTAATAAATAGCTTCTTATTCCTTAGAGAATCTAAAAACCGTCCCTATACTGACTCGGTAACACACATACCGCTGGAGACGCACACCCATGGGCAACGAATCGATACGCTATTTGATAGTGCCGGGCTGGCAAGGTTCGTCCGACGATCATTGGCAAACCCACTGGCAAAACAGCTTACCGAACAGTACCCGGGTGGAGCAGGACGACTGGCTGACGCCGCGGCGTGAAGACTGGATCGCAGCTCTGGCCGAAGCGATTGCCGCCGACAGCACCCCGGTGATTCTGATTGCCCATAGCCTGGGCTGCATCACGGTGGCGCACTGGGCCGAGCGCGCGCCGTCCAGCCTGCTGAGCCAGGTACGCGGTGCCTTGTTGGTGGCCCCGGCCGATGTCGAACGCCCGGCATGCGCCCCGGCCTTGCGTAACTTTGCACCGATTCCCCGGCAACCGTTGCCGTTCCCGAGCCAGATTGTCAGCTCCGATAACGACTCCGCGGTCAGCGCGCCACGGGCCATGGAGTTTGCCCGCCAGTGGGGTGCCAAGATCGGGATCATCAGCGGCGCCGGACATATCAACGTCAAATCCGGTCACCAGCGCTGGGAACAAGGGTTCGCCTTTTTGTACCGCCTGCAAACCCGCATCGAGCAAGGCGCCCTGCGCCGCGCATGAATTTTTTGTAACGCCCGCGCCCACCCATCGGCGGCGGGCGGGAGCCAGCCATGAGCCTGCATGAAACCTTCGGTCAGCCATTGCTGACCTTTCCCGACGCTGAAAAAAGCCCGTTGAGTATTCGCGCCAAAGCGCTGGTATTCGTTGATCCGCGCTCGCGCCAGCTACGCAACGACCTTGAACAGCTGGCACCACGCGCGTTGCCGGTACTGATTCGCGGCGAGACCGGCAGCGGCAAGGAGTTGCTCGCCCGCCACATCCACCGTGGCAGTGATCGCCCCGGCCTGTTCGTATCGGTGAACTGCGGTGCGATCAGCCCCACCTATGCCGACGCAGAGTTGTTCGGCTACGCCCCGGGTGCACACAACAGTTCGGCCAGCAGCCGTGCCGGATGGTTCGGCTCGGCCAATGGCGGCACGTTGTATCTGGACGAAATCGGCGATTTGCCGCTGGCAATTCAGGTCAAGCTGCTGGCCGCCCTGGAAACCCACGAAGTCACCCGCGTGGGCGCCCATCAGCCGAGCCCGGTAGACGTGCGCCTGGTCGCGGCCACCAGCATTGATCTGGCGCAGGCAGTGAGTGCCGGCAAGTTCCACGAACGGCTGTATCACTACCTCAGCGAAGGCCGCCTGGACTTGCCGGCCTTGCGCGAACGGCCCGGGGATATCTTGTCGCTGGCGGAATACTTTCTGGGCATTTATAGCCAGCGCCTGAACCTGCCAGTGCCCTTTATCAGCACCAGTGCCCAGCGCGTCCTGGAACGTCACAGCTGGCCGGGCAACACCCGGGAGCTGGAGAACGTGATCCACTTTGCGCTGCTGGTCAGTACCGGCGAAGAGATCCAGCCCGAGCATCTGAACCTGCCCGACACCCTGAGCCAGATTGAGCTGTTCATCAAAGGCGCAACGGCGCAGGAGCTGGCGGCACTGAAAAACCTGCTGACCTGAGCATCACTGTGGGAGCTGGCGAGCCAGGGATGGCGGCCGCGCGGTCCGACAGCAAAAGCCTGTAGATGGCATCGCTGGCAAGCCGGCTCCCACGGTTGCGACGAAAATCGCAAGTGAACAAAATGGCATAAGAAGCTGAATAAATATTATTGTTCGGGAATAAAGAATCTCGGTATTGTTCGTTTCGTCTTCCAATAAAACCGTCATCCGAACGGTCACACACTTAAGGGCATTGCATGAAAAAGGTTCTGTTGTTTACCGCATTGGCGGCTGCTTTGACTGCAGGCCTGGCACAGGCTGGCGAGAAACTGGTGGTCGCTGCGACCCCGGTACCCCACGCCGAAATCCTTGAGCTGATCAAACCGACCCTCGCCAAAGAAGGCGTGGATCTGGAAGTCAAAGTGTTCACCGATTATGTGCAGCCCAACGTACAAGTGGCCGAGAAGCACCTGGATGCCAACTACTTCCAGACCCTGCCGTACCTCGAAAGCTTCAACAAAGGCAAAGGCACCAATCTGGTGACCGTGATCGGCGTTCACGTTGAACCCTTCGGTGGCTACTCGAAAAAAGTCAAAAACCTGTCTGAGTTGAAAGACGGCGCGACCATCGCCATCCCGAACGAAGGCAGCAACAGTGGCCGTGCGTTGATCCTGCTGCAAAAGGCCGGTCTGATCGAGCTCAAAGACCCGACCAATGCTGTCTCCACACCGAAAGACATCGCCAAGAACCCGCACAACTTCAAGTTCAAGGAACTTGAGTCCGCGCTGCTGCCACGGGTGCTGGATCAGGTTGACCTGGACATGATCAACACCAACTACGCGCTGGAAGCGGGCCTGAACCCGGCCACCGACGCGCTGATCATTGAAGGCGCCGATTCGCCATACGTGAACTTCCTGGTGGCCCGTCCTGACAACAAGGACAGCGACGCAATCCAGAAGCTGGCCAAGGCCCTGACCAGCCCTGAAGTCAAAGCCTTCATTGAACAGAAATACAAAGGTGCGGTAGTCCCTGCGTTCTAAACAGCGCCCGCCCTTGTGAAAACGCCGACGGCTTTTAAAGCGTCGGCGTTTTTATTTGTCCGCCCAGTACCAGGCGGGCTGATCCAGCAGGCGCTGGCCAACGATCTCGGTCTGGCCGAAGTTTTTTTCCAGCACGATGCAGTTGCACTCAAGATCTTGCTGCAGCGCCGCGATCAGACGCCGGGCGTGGGACACCACCCAGACTTGCGATTGTTGCGAAGCACGAATGATCAACCGCGCCAGGGCCGGCAGCAGATCGGGATGCAGGCTGGTCTCGGGTTCGTTCAGCACCATCATGGTGGGTGGGCGAGGGGTGAGCAGGGCTGCGATCAGCAGCAGGTAGCGCAAGGTGCCATCTGACAGTTCAGCCACCGACAATGGACGCAGCAGCCCCTCCTGATAGAACTCCAGGGCAAAGCGCCCGCCGGAAACAAACTGGATCTCCAGCCGCGCACCGGGAAAGGCATCGCTGATTGCCGTGTGTAACGCTTGAGGGTCGCCGATCTCAATAATGGTTTGCAACGCGGCTGCCAGGTCGCGCCCGTCGTGATGCAAGACCGGGGTGCGGGTACCAAGCTGCGGCTGGCGAACGGGCGCATCGGGGTCGGTGCGAAAGTGGTCATAAAAACGCCAGCCGCGAATGGACTCACGCAACTGCAAGACTTCCGGCGAAGCATCCATACTGCCGACCTGATCAAACAGACTGTCGAAAACCGGCGTGTGCTGCGCCAACACCTTCCAGGCGCGGCCATCACGGGACCGGACCACCGGACCTTTACGTTCAACCAGCTCGCTGGCCTTGCGATAAATCGGTCCCGACCAAATACTCTCGTGCTTGATTTGCGGATCGAGATTGAACGACGAAGTCTCATCGTTCGGTGGCAACCCCAAGGCAATTGCATAGCTGAAATCATCGGCAGCGAAGCCCAGACGCAGGCGCTTTACGCCACTGAGTACGGTTCTGCTGATATCCACCTCGCCGAGCTTCATGCGTCGTGAAATCACCTCCGGTCCGGCCCAGAATGTTGATTCCAGCCCTCCTTCACGGGCTACCGCGTTGATCACCCCGCCCTGGGCGGTTTCGGCCAATAAACGCAGGGCACGGTAAAGATTCGATTTGCCACTTCCATTGGGGCCGGTAATCAGATTAAGTCTGGCCAGGGGCACCACCAATTGGTTGATGGAGCGGTAGTTGGCCACAGCCAGGGTGGTGAGCATGGTTGACCTCGAAGTACAGCTACAGGTGCAGTGCACATAGAGTCCCACAGACGCCGAACCCTGTTCTACGCTGTGTGTCGTATCAGGATGTAAAACAGCATCACGCAAAGGAGCTTGCATGGCTGGTCCACGAAACAAGGCTGTTATGGGCTTGAGCCTTTTGGTACTTCTGACCGCTTGCGGCAAAGAGAGGCCCACTGAGCCTTTGTCCCCGCGGGTTTATGTACAACAGGTCAGCACCCGGGAATTTGCCCCGCCAATTCAACTCAGCGGCGATATTCAGGCCCGGGTCGAAACCCAGCTTTCATTCCGGGTCGGCGGCAAAATCATCGAGCGCAAGGTCGATGTCGGTGACCACATCCAGGCCAATCAGGTGCTGGCCCGTCTCGACCCCAAAGACTTGAAAATCCAGGTTGAAACGGCCCAGGCCAGCGTCAATGCGCAACAGGCCCAAGTGGTCCAGACCCGTGCCGCATTTATCCGGCAGCAGAAACTGCTGCCAAAAGGCTACACCAGCCAAAGCGAATACGATGCTGCCAATGCTGCCCGGCTCAGCGCGCAAAGTGCCCTGACTGCCGCACAGGCGCAGTTGGCCAATGCCCGCGAGCAACTGAGCTACAGCCAATTGCAGGCCGAGGCGCCGGGTGTGATTACCGCGCGCCAGGCCGAAGTGGGGCAAGTGGTGCAGGCCACCATGCCGATTTTCACCCTGGCCCGCGACGGAGCCCGCGACGCGGTGTTCAACGTGTATGAATCGCTGTTTATCGAGCCGCCGAAAAACCCTACCGTGCAAGTCACGCTGCTGAGTAATCCGGCGATCAAGGTTAACGGCCAGATCCGCGAGATCACCCCCACCGTGTCGGCACAAAGCGGCACCCTGCAAATCAAGGTGCAACTGGACGCGCTGCCCAAAGGCATGGATCTGGGTTCGATTGTCAGCGTCAATCTGACCCCGCCCCCCAGTCGCAGCATTGAGCTGCCCTGGTCCGCCCTGACCAAAGACATCAGCGAGCCTGCCGTATGGATCGCCGACGAGCAAAGCATCGTGCGCCTGCAACGGGTCAAGGTCGGACGCTACCTGACCGGCAGCGTGATAGTCAGTGAAGGTCTCAAGGACGGAGAAAAGGTCGTGGTCGCAGGCGGACAATTGCTGCACCCCGGCATGAAGGTTGAAGTCGCGCCCATCCCGAGCGGGGGAGCCCGGTTATGAGCCGATCATTGATTAACCACTTGTGGACAGTGCCGCTGGCAGCCTTGTTGCTGGCGGGTTGCTCCGAGAAAAAAGCCCCCGAGCCTGTCCGCCCTGCCTTGTATGTGGTGGCTCAGCCGATGCTTTCCGACAATCTCGGGCGCTTTGCCGGCAACATCGAAGCGCGCTACGAAAGCACCCTGGGCTTTCGCGTGCCGGGCCGTATCGTGCGCCGTCATTACGACGTGGGTGCAGTGGTCAAGCAAGGGGACATTCTGGCCAACCTCGATCCCACCGATCAGCAAAACCAGCTGCGCTCGGCCCAGGGCGACCTGGCCAAGGTGCAGGCGCAATTGATCAACGCTCAAGCCAACGCCCGGCGCCAGCAGGAGCTGTTCAACCGCGGGGTCGGCGCCCAGGCGCAACTGGACACGGCCCAGGCCGACCTCAAAACCACCGCGGCCTCCATGCAGCAGGCCGTGGCCGCGGTCAGCCAGGCACAGGACCAGCTCAGTTACTGCGACCTGCGCGCCGACCATGACGCAGTAATCACCCAATGGCACGCCGAAGCAGGGCAGGTGGTCAGCGTCGGCGAAGAAGTGGTCACCCTGGCCCGCCCTGAAATCAAGGAGGCGGTGATTGATCTGCCCGGGCCCCTGGCCGAGGCGCTACCCAAAGGTATCGAGTTTCTGGTCGCCGGCCAGCTCGACCCGAACGTCAACACCAGCGCCCATATCCGCGAAATCGCCCCGCAAGCCGACAGTGCAACCCGCACCCGGCGCACCCGGCTGACCCTGGACCAGACCCCGCCAGCCTTTCGCCTCGGCAGCTCGGTCAGCGTGACCGTCAGCAGCCCGATTGCCGAGCACTTTGAATTACCGCTCACCGCCCTGCAGGAAACCGACGGTCACAGCCGCATCTGGGTCATCGACCCGCAGACCCAAACCGTCAGCCCGCGTGACGTCAACGTGCTGCGCCGTGACGCGCAAACCGTGCTGCTCCAGGGTGGCCTGAAAAACGGCGATTACGTGGTCAGCGCCGGCGTCAACAGCCTCACCCCCGGACAGAAAGTCAGATTCGATAAGGAAAGCTCGCAATGAATGGGAAATTCAACCTGTCCGAGTGGGCTCTGAAACATCAGTCGTTTGTCTGGTACTTGATGTTTATGGCGGTGGTCGCCGGGATCTTTTCTTACATGAACCTGGGCCGCGCGGAAGATCCGTCCTTCGCGATCAAAACCATGGTCATCCAGACCAGATGGCCAGGTGCCACGATCGATGAAACCCGGCTGCAAATCACTGACCGCATCGAGAAAAAGCTCGAGGAGCTGGACTCTCTCGACTACGTGCAAAGCTATACCAGGCCCGGCGAATCCACGGTCTTCGTGTTCCTCAAGGACACGACCAAGGCCGATGCCATTCCCCATATCTGGTATGAGGTGCGCAAAAAGATCAACGACATTCGCGGCGATTTCCCCCAGGGCATTCAAGGCCCGGGGTTCGACGATGAGTTCGGTGATGTGTATGGCACCATTTTCGCCTTTACCGGCGACGGCTTCACCATGCGCCAGCTGCGCGACTACGTCGAACAGGTGCGCACCGGGATTCGCGATGTGCCCAACCGCGGCAAGGTGATGACCATCGGTGAGCAGGATGAAACCTTCTACCTGAACTTTTCGACCCGCAAACTGGCGGCCCTGGGCCTCGATCAACAACACGTTCTGGAAAGCCTGCAGGCGCAAAACGCCGTGACCCCGGCCGGGGTCGTTGAAGCCGGGCCCGAGCGCATGTCGGTCCGCACTTCGGGACAGTTCCACAGTGTCGAAGACCTGGAAGCGGTGAACCTGCGGGTCAACGACCGCTTCTACCGGCTGGCCGATATCGCCGAAATCAGCCGCGGTTACGTCGACCCGTCCGCGCCCATGTTCCATTACAACGGCAAGCCTGCCATCGGTCTGGCGATTGCCATGATCGACGGCGGCAACATTCAAGAGTTCGGCAAACAGCTGCAGCAACGCATCGACGACCTCACCGCCGAACTGCCGGTGGGGGTGGGCGTGCACATGGTCTCCGATCAGGCGCAGGTGGTAGAGGTGGCCGTAGGCGGCTTCACCAGTGCGCTGTTTGAGGCGGTGGTCATCGTGCTGGCGGTGAGTTTCCTCAGCCTGGGGCTGCGTGCGGGCCTGGTGGTGGCGATCTCGATCCCGCTGGTGCTGGCGCTGGTCTTTGTGTTCATGGAGTTCACCGGCATTGCCATGCAGCGGGTATCCCTGGGTGCGCTGATTATCGCCCTGGGCCTGCTGGTGGACGACGCGATGATCACGGTGGAAATGATGATCACCCGGCTCGAGCTGGGGGAGACCAAGGAACAGGCGGCAACCTTTGCCTACCACTCCACGGCCTTCCCCATGCTCACCGGCACCCTGGTGACGGTGGCAGGCTTCGTGCCCATCGGCCTCAACAACAGCTCGGCAGGGGAATACACCTTCACCCTGTTTGCGGTGATTGCCGTGGCGATGCTGGTGTCGTGGGTGGTGGCGGTACTGTTTGCGCCGGTACTGGGGGTGCATATCCTCAGCTCCAAGGTCAAACCCAAGCCCGAGAAACCCGGACGCCTGGCCCGGTCCTTCGATAATGGCCTGCTGTGGTGCATGCGCCACCGCTGGATGACCATCGGCGTCACGGTACTGATGTTCGTACTGGCCATTTTCGGCATGGGGCTGGTGCAGAACCAATTCTTCCCGGCCTCCGACCGCCCGGAAATCCTGGTGGACCTGAACCTGCCGCAAAACGCTTCGATTCAGGAAACCCTCAAGGTCACCCAGCGCTTTGAAGAGTCGCTCAAGGGCGACCCGGATATCCTGCGCTGGAGTTCGTACATCGGCGAGGGCGCGATTCGTTTCTACCTGCCACTGGACCAGCAACTGCAAAACCCGTTCTACGCCCAGCTGGTGATTGTCAGCACCGGGCTGGATAGCCGGGATGCCCTGATGGAACGTCTCAATAAACGCCTGCGTGAAGATTACGTTGGGGTCGGCAACTTTGTGCACACCCTGGAACTGGGGCCGCCGGTGGGTCAGCCGCTGCAATATCGGGTCAGTGGCAAAAACATCGATCTGGTACGCAAGTATTCCCTCGACCTGGCCTCCGTGCTGGACGCCAACCCCAATGTCGGTGAAACCATCTTCAACTGGAACGAACCGGGCAAGGTACTGCGCATCGACATTGCCCAAGACAAGGCCCGCCAGTTCGGGCTGTCATCCGAAGACGTCGCCCATGTGATGAACAGCATCGTCAGCGGCGCGGCGGTCAGCCAGGTCAAGGACGACATCTACCTGATCAACATCATAGGCCGTGCCGTCGGCAGCGAGCGGGGCAGCCCGGAAACCCTGCTGAACCTGCAAATCACCACCCCCAGCGGCACCTCGATTCCGTTGCTGGCCTTTGCCACCGTGCGCTACGAACTGGAGCAACCGCTGATCTGGAGCCGCGACCGGATTCCCACCCTGACCCTCAAGGCCTCGGTGCGCGGCTCGATGCAACCGACCGATCTGGTGGCCAAGCTCAAGCCGGAAGTCGACAAGTTCGCCGCCAGCCTGCCCCAGGGCTACACCCTGCAAACCGGCGGCACGGTTGAACAAAGCGCCAAGGCCCAGGGCCCGATCGCCAAGGTGGTGCCCCTGATGCTGTTTCTGATGGCGACCTTCCTGATGATCCAGCTGCAAAGCGTGCAGAAGATGTTCCTGGTGGTGAGTGTGGCGCCACTGGGGCTGATCGGTGTGGTGCTGGCGCTGGTGCCGACCGGCACGCCGATGGGCTTTGTGGCGATCCTGGGGATTCTGGCCCTGGTGGGGATCATCGTGCGCAACTCGGTGATTCTGGTGACCCAGATCGACCAGTACGAACGCGATGGCTACGACCCCTGGCACGCGGTCATGCAAGCCACCCAGCACCGCCGCCGGCCGATCCTGCTGACCGCTGCTGCGGCCAGCCTGGGCATGATCCCGATTGCCCGTGACGTGTTCTGGGGGCCAATGGCCTACGCCATGATCGGCGGCATCATTTCCGCCACCTTGCTCACCCTGTTGTTCCTGCCCGCGTTGTACGTGGCCTGGTACAAGATCAAGGAAAGCAAGGACGCGCCACCCGCCCATGCCTGATGCCCTCTGAGGGCGATATCCCTTGTGGGAGCGGGCTTGCCCGCGATGCAAACGACCCGGTGTGACAGTTTCAACCGAGTTGCTGCAATCGCGGGCAAGCCCGCGCCCACAAGAGGGCGGGAGGATTGTTGGGCGTTTGCGAATACCGCTATCGAATTCACCATCTTTATCTGCCTGGATACAGATGTGAATCTAGCCCCACGCCAAATCCACTATGGAGTGTTGCCATGAGTACTTCTCTGCCTAAAGTCGCGCTGATCACGGGTGCATCCCGGGGCATCGGTGCCGTGATTGCCAGACAACTGGCCGGCGAAGGGTTTGCCGTCGTTATCAACTATGCCAACAGTGCCGACGAAGCTTCAGCCCTGGTTGCTGAACTGCACAGTGCGGGGCATCAAGCCATTGCCGTACAGGCCGATGTGGCCAGTGCCGCGGACGTCGCGCGGCTGTTCGATGAGGCTGAAGAGCAACTGGGCAAAATCGATGTGCTGATCAATAACGCAGGCGTGCTCAAAGTGTTGCCGCTGGTGCAACACAGCGATGAACTGTACGAACAGACCTTCAACATCAACACCCGGGGTACTTTCAACACCCTGCGCGAAGCGGCCACCCGGCTCAACAGCGGCGGGCGCATCATCAATTTCTCCAGCAGTACGGTGGGCATGAATTTGCCGGGCTATGCGGTCTATATCGCCAGCAAGGCAGCGGTCGAGTCGCTGACCCAGGTGTTTGCCAAAGAGTTGCGTGGCCGGCAAATCACAGTAAACGCCGTGGCACCGGGGCCGGTGGCGACGCAACTGTTCATGCAGGGCAAGACTGAAGAGCAGATCCAGAGCTTCGCCAAAATGCCGCCCCTGGAACGCTTGGGGCAGCCCGAAGACATCGCCAGAATCATCTCGTTTCTGGTGAGTCCGGCGGCGGAGTGGGTAAACGGGCAAGTGCTGCGGGCCAATGGCGGACTGGTTTAAAGGCCAGTGGCGGGCAAGCTCGCTGCTACAGGATTTTCACCGTTCCTGCAGGAGCGAGCTTGCTCGCGTTGACCTCGATCCGTTACCCGAATCAGCGAACCAGGTGTAAGAACTGCATATGGCGTTCGTACTGGTCGAGGATGTCGTTGATGATTTGCTCTTTGGTGTAGCCAGTCAGGTCATAGTCCTGACTGCCTTCACTCAAGTGCACTTCAGCACGGTAGTAGCGGCGGTTGCGCAATTGCTCTTTTTTGCCAAAACCGCCCCGGGCGAATGACGGCGTGAAGTAGCCGCGCATCTGCACCTGGTAGATGAACGGGTGTTCCTCACCATGGCCGATTTCCAGACTCACGTTGTCATTGGCCGGATCCGGCTGGGTGACGACGTTAAGTCCTTTTTCCCGGAACACCGCACTCACTTCTTCAATCGCCGGGCGCACCGTGGTGTCCATAAAGCGGTACACCTCGTCACGGGACGGGAAGTGCACAGCCTGGCTCAAGCGTTGACGCCAGCCGCCACGACGGGCGTGAGACACCGGCGCCAGTGAGTGCATCTGCGCAATCTTCTTCTGCGACTCGAGGTAGAACGCCTTGTGCAGGCCCCACATCATCAGCAGCAAAATCAGCGAGAACGGCAACGAGGTGAGCACGACCGCTGACTTCAGCGCATCGATGCTCCCCGAGAACAGCAGCGCGCTGGTCACCAGGGCCGTCATCGCGCCCCAGAACACCCGCAGCCATTTCGGACCGTCTTCGTCGGCATTGTTGCCACGCGCAGAGAGGGTAGAGAGCACCACAGTGCCGGAGTCAGCCGAGGTCACGAAGAACACGAAGCTGATGAACACCGTCACCGCAATCACGGTCCGGCTCCACGGGTAGGTTTCAAGCAGCAGGTATAGCGTGCGCGAGGGATCGTCGATGGCCGACTGGCCCAGGGCAACCATGCCGTGGTTGAGCACTTGATCAATGGCACTGTTACCGAAGATCGACATCCACGCCAAAGTGAAGCCCAGCGGGATCAACAGCACCCCGAACACGAACTCGCGGATGGTGCGACCACGGGAAATGCGCGCAATGAACAGGCCTACAAACGGCGACCATGCGATCCACCAGGCCCAATAGAACACAGTCCAGCCACCCAGCCAGTCGCTGGGTTTGTCGTAGGCATACACATCGAAACTCTTGGTCGGCAACGCGCCCAGATAGTCACCGATGTTCTGCACCAGGGTGTTGAGCAAATGCTGGGTAGGGCCGGCGAACAACACAAACAGCAGCAGCGCACAGGCCAGCAGCATGTTGATGTCGGACATAACCCGTACACCCTTGTCCACACCGGCAATGGCCACCAGAATTGCAGCGCCCATCATCAGGGTGATCAAACCCACCTGCACCCACTGGGTGTGCGGCAAGCCAAACAGGTAGTCGAGTCCGGAATTGAGGTGCAACACCCCAAACCCCATGTCGGCCCCCAGACCAAACACCGTGGCAATGATGCCGAAGCCATCCACGGCGTAGCCGATGGGTCCGTTGATGCGTTTGCCGATCAGCGGGTACAACGCCGAACGTAGCGCCAGCGGCAGGTTGTGGCGATACGCGAAGTACGCCAGCGCCATGCCGACAAAGGCAAACACACCCCAGCCATGCAAGCCCCAGTGCAAAAACAGCAACTGCATGCCCTGGCGCGCAGCCTCTGACGTACCGGCCGGGCCTTGAGGCGGGGCGAGCATATGGGTCAGGGGTTCGGACACACAGAAGAAAAATAGCGTGATGCTGATCCCGGCGGCAAAGAGCATGCCCGCCCAGGACAGGTAACTGAACTCGGGCTCATCATGATCGGCCCCCAGCTTGATCTTGCCGTAGCCAGACAAGGCGGTGGTGATCACAAAGATCAGGTACAGGGTCATTGCCAGCATGTAGTACCAGCCGACCGTATTGGCCGCCCAGTTTTGCGCCGCCAGCAGCCATTCACCGGCGGCTTGTGGTGTGGCAATAACCACTAACCCAAAGATCAGGATAAACGCGGCAGCAAAGTAAAACACCGGCGGGTTCATGCGAATTTGAGACGTCTCTGACGTCACTGGAGCACTCATTGGATGTGCACCTTGTAGAGGTAAAACGAGAGCAAAAAGAGCGCGTTCGGCAAAGGTAAGCCTCCTGTTGTGAGCGGGCAGCGGACCACCGTTTAACTTGAATAACCGTTCAAGTTAAACATGGATGGCCTTTTAGAACTAATCACTGCCCTCAGCTTCACGTGTCATACGTTAGCTCATGGAAAGCTATGACACATGGCCATGACCAACGTTCAGCCGTTATAGCGTGGGGCTATCAGGCTTTTGCCGGCCATCAGGATTTGCAGGAAATTACCGGGGTGAAAAAAAGCTGAATTTTTTTTTAACCCGCCATGTTTTGATCAAAAAACAGCCAGATTCAAGGGTCGTACCGCCCCCATCCAGATCCCGTGATCGGTATGGTCCAGCAGGTCATGGCCGGTATCGGGATGCAAAAACACCACCAGGCCGTGGCGGTTCAATGCCAACCAGGGCAGCACTACGCCGATCAACTCGGGGCCGAAGGCCAACTGGCAACTCCAGTCCGGGTGCGGACCGACCGGGCGCTCATGAACCCGGCCCATGGTGAGGCCGAACAGCTGCGCAGCCTCTTCACACAAGGCCCGCGCCTGCCCGATGGTCGTGGCGTCGAAATATACGTGGGCGTGGTAACCCTTGATGCGTTGCATGAAGATTCTCCTGCAGGAAATGAGTGGGCTATCGCTCGGCATTCTGCTCCGCCAGCATCCAGTCGACAAAAACCTGGGCCAGCCGGTTACGTCGTTTGCGCTGCGGCATCACCGCGTAATAACCGCTGGCCGATTGCGCCGATTCAGCGAAAGGCCGGCACAGAACCCCTTGCTCCAGCAAGTTATCCACAAGGTGCTTCCAGCCGATGGCCATGCCTTGACCGGCAATCGCGGCCTGGATCAGCAAGGTGTAGTTGTCGAAACGCAGCTGGCCGGGGGCAGGCGGCGGGCCGAGCTTGAGGGCGTCAAACAGCCTGTACCAGTCAAACCACTGGCGGGCATGTTCGCCGCGCAATTGCAGCAACGGGAAGTCCCCCAGGGCCCGGGCCGATAACGGCAGTGTCTGCCCGGCCAGCAAGTGCGGACTGCATACCGGGAACACTTCTTCATTGAATAGCCATCGGGATTCACCCTGGCTGAAGCGCCCCTGACCAAACAGCACCCCCACATCGATATCACCCTGCAGCGCATCATGGCTGCGCTCGCGGGTTACCAGACTGACGTCAATTTGCGGCCAGGCCGCATGAAAACGTGGCAGTCGGGGCATCAACCAATAGGCAGCAAAGGCAAAATCGGTAGCCACTTGCAGCACTTCACGGTCCGGTTGTTCGCTTAACGCCTGCAAACCCGCGTCTATTTGCTGCAAACCTGCCTGCACCTGCAAAAAAAGGGCAAGCCCGGCCTCAGTCAAGGCGATGCCGCGGTAGATGCGGTCAAACAAGCGAATCCCCAGGCGCGACTCCAGGCGTTTGAGCTGCTGGCTGACGGCCGGCTGGGTAGTGCCCAGCTCCAGGGCTGCCGCGGTAAAGCTGCGGTGGCGGGCGGCCGCTTCAAAGGTGCGCAACAGGTCCAGAGAGAGATCGCCCAAGGCTTTATACATTAGCTGTGCTTATCCTAGTCATTGCGGTCCATGGGTTTTACCACGAGTTATCCGGCCATCATGCTGACAGTCAGCACTTTCGCATAAATATTCACCATGAAAGGCCGCCCCCATGTCAGGTAAAAATATTCTCTTCATCATGGCCGATCAAATGGCCGCCCCGTTGTTGCCGATCTACGGCCCGTCCCCGATAAAACTGCCGAACCTGAGCCGCCTGGCTGAGCAGGGCGTGGTGTTTGACGCCGCCTATTGCAACAGCCCGCTGTGTGCGCCCTCGCGTTTTACCCTGGTCAGCGGCCAGCTACCGAGCAAAATCGGCGCCTACGACAATGCTGCGGACTTGCCCGCAGATGTGCCGACTTACGCGCACTATCTGCGCCGTATGGGGTATCGCACCGCGCTGGCGGGCAAGATGCACTTTTGCGGGCCCGACCAGCTGCATGGTTTTGAAGAGCGCCTGACCAGTGATATTTACCCCGCCGACTATGGCTGGTCGGTCAACTGGGATGAGCCCGATGCTCGCCCCAGCTGGTATCACAACATGGCCTCGGTGCTGCAAGCCGGGCCGTGCGTGCGCACCAATCAACTGGATTTCGACGAAGAAGTGCTGTTCAAGGCCCAGCAATACTTGTTCGACCATATTCGCCAGGACGGCGACCGGCCGTTTTGTCTGACGGTCTCCATGACTCACCCGCACGACCCGTACACCATCCCCAAGCCGTATTGGGACATGTACTGCAACGAAGACATCCCGTTACCCGAAACCCCGCCCCAGGCCAGCCTCGACCCGCATTCGCAACGTCTGCTCAAGGCCTACGACCTGTGGGACAAACCGCTGCCTGTGGATAAAATTCGCGACGCCCGCCGTGCGTACTTCGGCGCCTGCAGCTACATCGACGACAATATCGGCAAGCTGCTGCAAACCCTTGAAGACACGGGGCTGGCCGATAACACTGTTATCGTGTTTTCCGGCGATCACGGCGACATGCTGGGCGAACGCGGGCTCTGGTACAAAATGCACTGGTTCGACATGGCCGCCCGGGTGCCGTTGCTGGTATACGCACCAGGGCAGTTCGAACCGGCCCGGGTTGGCGCCGCGGTATCCACTGCCGATCTGTTACCGACCTTTGTCGAGCTGGCGGGCGGTACGTTAGAGGCCGGGCTGGACCTGGACGGACGCTCGCTGGTCTCGCACCTGCGGGGCGAAGGCGGGCATGACGAAGTGTTTGGCGAGTACATGGCCGAAGGCACGATCAGCCCGCTGATGATGATCCGCCGTGGTGCCTACAAGTTCATCTATAGCGAAGACGATCCGTGCCTGCTGTTTGATTTGCACAACGACCCGGGTGAACGCGAAGAGCTGAGCCAGTGCCCCGGGCACCAGTCACTGTTCAACGACTTTTTGGCCGAGGCCCGGGCCAATTGGGATATTCCGGCGATTCACCAGCAAGTGCTCGCCAGCCAGCGCCGCCGTCGCCTGGTTACCCAATCGCTGGCCACAGGCAAGTTGACCAGCTGGGATCACCAGCCCTGGGTCGACGCCAGCCAGCAGTACATGCGCAACCACATCGACCTCGACGACCTTGAGCGCAAGGCGCGTTATCCACAGGTCGGCGGCTAAAGCGACGGGCAATCCGCAGAAGCGAGCTTGCCTCGCGATAGCCTGAGGGACGCCTCGTTTATTCAGCAAACAATGCGTTATCGTTAACAACCATCGCGAGGCAAGCTCGCTCCTGCAGAGAATCTGTTTAACCCGACGAGAGCCCCATGGCCTGGCCCAAATACACCCACCTGCTGCCATTTTTAAGCTGGCTGCCCAAACAGACCCGCGTCAGCGTCAGCCGCGATGCACTGGTGGGCCTTAGCGGGGCGATTCTGGCGTTGCCGCAGTCCATCGCCTACGCGCTGATTGCAGGCTTGCCCCCCGAGTACGGGCTGTATGCGGCGATTGTGCCGGTGATCATCGCCTGCCTGTGGGGCTCATCGTGGCATTTGATCTGCGGCCCGACGGCGGCGATTTCCATCGTGCTGTATGCCAGCGTCAGCCCCCTGGCAGTGCCCGGCACGCAGGACTACATCAGCCTGATTCTATTGCTGACGTTTCTGGCCGGAATTTTTCAGTGGCTGCTGGGCATGTTGAAATTCGGCGCGCTGGCCAATTTCGTATCGCACTCGGTGGTGGTGGGCTTCACCCTGGGCGCCGCCATTGTGATTGCTCTGGGCCAATTGCCGAACGTGCTGGGCCTGCATTTATCGAGCAAGGCAACGGCCCTGGATAGCCTGTTGACCCTGATCGCCCATATTCGCCAATTTGATCCCGCCTCGCTGGGGCTGGGGCTGGGCACCCTGGTGCTGGGCATCGTGCTCAAACTGTGGGTGCCGCGCTGGCCCACCTTGCTGCTGACCCTGGTGCTTGCCAGCCTGGGGGTATGGCTGCTGCCCGGGGTATTTGGCCATGTCGAACTGGTGCAGTCGTTTGTCGGCCGCTTGCCGCCCTTCAGCCCCTTGCCCCTGGATCTCGAGACGGTCCTGCGTCTGCTGCCCAGCGCCGTGGCGGTGGGCATGCTGGGGCTGGTCACCAGCTTGTCGATCGCCCGCTCGCTGGCGACACGTTCCCAGCAAATGATCGACGCCAATCAGGAAAGCCGGGCACAGGGTTTGTCCAATGTGGTGGGTTCGCTGTTCTCGGGGTATCTGTCGTCGGGCTCGTTCACACGCTCGGGGCTGAGCTATGAAGGGGGCGCCAGCTCACCACTGGCCGGGGTGTTTTCCGCGCTGTGGGTCACGTTGTTTGCGGTGGCGGGTTCGAAACTGATCGCACACATTCCGATCCCGGCGATGGCGGGCAGCATTTTGCTGATCTGCTGGGGCCTGGTGGACACGCGGGGCATTCGCGCGCTGTGGCGGGTCAGTCGTGCCGAGTTCGTGGTGATGGCGCTGACATGCGTCGCCACCCTGTTGCTGGAGCTGCAAACAGCGATTTATGCCGGAGTGCTGGCTTCGCTGTTTTTCTATCTCAAACGCACTTCACGTCCACGCATTCAACAGTGGCGCGATGGCGACGAGGAGATTTTACGGGTAGGCGGCTCGATTTTTTTCGGCGCCAGCCATTACCTGCAAGTACGCCTGCAACGCACCCAGGGGTTGCGGGTGGTGATCGATGCGCAGCACATCAACTTTATTGATTACTCGGGGGTAGAAATGCTCCACCAGGAAGCACGACGCTTGCGCGGCCTGGGCCGTAGTCTGACCTTGCGCCGGGCACGGCCGCAGGTGGTGGAGGAATTGAAAAAACTCGAGGGGCCGGACAACTGCCCGATTTCTTTTGAGGGTTAAACCTGTACCCCTGTAGGAGCGAGCTTTTGAACCAGCAGCCAAGAGCTCGCGAGCAAGCTCGCTCCTACAGGATTGGGGTGGCGGTTACAGCGCCAGTAACCGGCGCAGTTCAGCCAGTGCTGGCGCCGTATCCGGGCGCACTCCGCGCCACAGGAAGAACGCTTCGCCCGCCTGCTCGGCCAGCATCCCCAGACCGTCCATGACCTGACCCGCGCCGTGCTCGACCGCCCACGCGCAAAACGGCGTCTGCTGCTTGCCGTACATCATGTCGTAGCACAGGGTTTTACCCGGCTCGATCAGGCTGCTGGCAATCGGCGGCAATTCTCCGGCCAGGCTGGCCGAGGTGGCATTGATGATCAGGTCGACCGGTTCGCGCAGCCAGTCATAGCCGCTGGCGGCCACTGGTCCCAGATCGCTGAACAGTTCGGCCAGTACTTCGGCTTTTTCTACCGTGCGATTGGCTATGGTGACCGACGCCGGCTGCTCGGCCAGTAACGGTTCGAGGGCCCCCCTTACTGCGCCCCCGGCGCCCAGCAGCAGAATGCGTTTGCCCTTGAGACTGAAGCCCGCATTCACCGTCAAATCACGCACCAGCCCCGCGCCGTCGGTGTTGTCACCCAGCAATGTGCCGTCAGCCAGTTTGCTCAGGGTGTTGACTGCGCCAGCCCTTTGCGCCCGCGGCGTAAGGCTGCTGGCCAGACGGTAGGCGTCTTCCTTGAAGGGCACCGTGACGTTGGCGCCGCGACCCTGGCGAAAAAACGCCGAAGCACAGCCAGCAAAATCATCCAGCGGCGCCAACAAGGTCTCGTACTGCATGGACTGGGCAGTCTGCTCGGCAAACAGTCGGTGCAGTACCGGGGATTTGCTGTGGGCAATCGGGTTGCCAAAAACCACGTAACTGTCCATCAGACAGGTTCCCCGGACAATGCCAGCCAGTCACGATCTTGCAGAAAATAGTCGGTAAGACGTGCTTCTTCGCTGCCAGGTTCGGCTTTCCAGTCGTAACTCCAGCGAACTTGCGGCGGCAGCGACATCAGGATCGACTCGGTACGGCCGCCTGATTGCAGGCCGAACAGGGTGCCACGGTCATAGACCAGGTTGAACTCGACGTAGCGGCCACGGCGAAACTCCTGGAACTCACGCTGCTTGACCGTGTATTCGTCGTTTTTGCGGCGTTGAACAATCGGCAGATAGGCGTCGATATAGGCGTCGCCAATGGCGCGAATAAAGGCAAAGCAGGTGTCGAAGTCCCACTGGTTCAGGTCATCAAAGAACAGGCCGCCGATACCGCGGGGCTCGTTGCGGTGCTTGATGTGAAAGTAGCTGTCGCACCAGGCCTTGTAGCGCGGGTACACGTCTGCGCCAAAGGGTGCGCAGGCCTGTTCGGCCACCCGGTGCCAGTGCACGCAGTCTTCTTCAACGGCGTAGTAGGGGGTTAGGTCAAAGCCGCCACCAAACCACCACACCGGCTCTTCGCCTTCTTTTTCGGCAATGAAAAAGCGTACGTTGGCGTGGGACGTCGGCACATGGGGGTTGTGCGGATGTATCACCAGCGACACACCCAGGGCTTCAAAACCACGTCCGGCCAGTTCCGGGCGATGGGCGCTGGCTGAAGGCGGCAAGCCGCTACCAAATACGTGGGAAAAGTTAACCCCGCCTTTTTCAATCAGGTTGCCGTTTTCCATAACACGGGTGCGACCCCCACCGCCTGCCGGGCGCTCCCAGGCGTCTTCGACGAACGGGGTGCCACCGTCTTCAGTCTGCAGAGCAGCGCAAATGCGGTCTTGAAGGTCGAGCAGGTAGGCTTTTACAGCCTCGGTGCGGGTAGTCATGACATCACCTTAAATCGGGCCAAGCGACGCGGCACATCATTCAGAGCGGGGCCGGCGGCAAAGGCCGCTAGCATAACACCGCACCCAGCTTCACCGCAGTTGACGAAGATCACGCTTAAGCGTTGGATAGTGGCCTCGTCAATTCAGCAAGGACAGTGCAGATGGCTAAGCGTATCCAGTTTCGGAACCACGGCGGACCGGAAGTACTTGAGTATGTCGACTACCAGCCCGCAGAGCCGGGCCCGCTGCAAGTGCGCGTACGCAACCAGGCCATCGGCCTCAACTTCATCGATACCTATTACAGAAACGGCTTGTACCCGCTACCCGAGCTGCCGTCCGGGCTGGGCAATGAAGGTGCAGGCATTGTCGATGCGGTAGGCAGTGAAGTGCACAACGTTAAAGTCGGCGATCGTGTGGCTTACGGCACCGGACCGCTGGGCGCGTACAGCGACTTGCATGTATTGCCTGCCGCCAATGTGGTGAAGCTGCCTGAGGACATTTCGTTTGAGCAAGCCGCTGGCGTAATGCTTAAAGGGCTGACCACCCAATACTTGCTGCGCCAGACCTACGAACTCAAAGGCGGTGAAACCATTCTGTTCCACGCCGCCGCGGGTGGCGTCGGGTCGATCGCCTGCCAATGGGCAAAAGCCCTGGGCGTGAAGTTGATCGGCACTGTCAGCTCGGCAGAAAAGGCCGCCCACGCCAAAGCACTGGGCGCATGGGAAACCATCGACTACAGCCATGAAGATGTCGCCCGCCGGGTGCTGGAACTGACCGACGGCAAAAAATGCCCGGTGGTGTACGACGGTGTTGGCAAAGACACCTGGCTTACCTCACTCGACTGCCTGGCACCACGGGGGCTGATGGTCAGTTTTGGCAATGCGTCGGGCGCGGTGACCGGAGTGAACCTGGGGATCTTGTCGCAGAAGGGCTCGCTGTACGTGACCCGCCCGACCCTGGCGAGCTACGCCAGCAGCCCTGAAAAGCTGCAAGCGATGGCCGATGAGCTGTTCGGAATGATCCGCAGTGGCAAAATCCAGATCGACATCAGCCAGCGTTTTGCGCTGAGTGACGCGGCCAAGGCGCAGACCGAATTGTCGGCACGTCGCACCACAGGGTCGACCATTCTGGTGCCTTGATCCCCCCTGTAGGAGCGTGCTCCCATCTGTAGGAGCGAGCTTGCCTCGCGAGCTTTTAGCGATTTCGAGGAAAAGCTCGCGAGCAAGCTCGCTCCTACAAGGCAAGCTCGCTCCTACAGAGTCTGGAGCGCTGCTACAGGTTTGTTAAGACGGGCGTACGACCTTGCCGGTAGCCAAATCACGGATCAGGCTCGGATTTTTCCGTCCGCCCAGATTACCGCCCAATACATGGTCGACCTGCCCGCGAAAGTACTGCTCAACCTTCAACCGCGTGCGCGCAGCAGGCAATCCCGCAGGGTTGGCTGAAGTCGAAACGATCGGCCCCACCAGCGAACACAATTCGCGCACCTGGGGGTGATCGCTCACTCGCAAGGCCACGGTGTCGTGCACACCAGTGATCCATTGCGGCAACAAACCCTGATGCGGCACCAGCCAGGTATTGGGCCCCGGCCAGGTACTGGCCATGCGGTCGAGCCATTTCTGCGGGAAATCCTCAAACAGAAAGTCGAACTGATGAATGTTGTCGGCCACCAGAATCAGGCCCTTATCCACAGGTCGCGACTTGATAGCCAGCAAACGCTCAACTGCTTCTTCGTCCCACGGGTCGCATCCCAAACCCCAAACAGCTTCGGTTGGATAGGCGATCACCGCGCCTGCGCGAATGGCTCTTGCCGCTTGTTGGACGCGCCAGGTGCTGATCATTGAATGTCTCCGGATATGTGCTGTGCGCAGTGTACTTAGCTGGGGCGAGCAAACCAACGCCCCCCCTCCAGCACCACATGCCCCTCCAGCTCCAGTTCGGTCAACGCGGCGAGCAATCGGGGCAAGTCCCAACCGCTGGCGCTGACCAGGGCTTCGCTGGTGTGAGGCGCTGCCTGCAACAATTGCACTAACGGATGACAGACTGACGCGAGCTGATCCGTAGTGGTAATCGGCAGCGAGCGCCAGCCACGCAGCTGCTCCAGAATGTGCTCGACGGTTTCCACCAGGGTGGCGCCATCGCGAATCAGTTGATGACAGCCCCGCGCGCCCGGATGGTGGATAGAACCCGGCATCGCGTAAACCTCACGCCCCTGTTCGGCGGCCAGCCGGGCAGTGATCAGCGAACCGCTGGCGACACTGGCCTCGACCACCAGTACCCCCAGCGACAAGCCGCTGATAATGCGGTTACGGCGCGGGAAGTTGGCCGGCAGTGGCCCGGCGTCCAGAGGGAACTCCGAAACCACCGCGCTGCCACTGGCAATCATTGCATCGGCCAGGGCGCGATGGCGCTGTGGATAAAGTTTTTCCAGACCGGTGCCCAACACCCCCACAGTCTGCCCGCCAATGCCCAGCGCCGCTTCATGTGCAGCAGCATCGATGCCCGCCGCCAGCCCGCTGGTAATCACAAATCCGGCCCCGGCCAGACAGCGGGAAAAGGCCGCAGCAGTGTCCAGACCCGGCCTTGATGCACGTCGGCTACCGACCATCGCCAATTGCGGTTTTTCCAGAATGCCCGGATCTCCCGCCACGAACAGCAACGGTGGCGCATCGCTGAGTTCCCCCAACAGGGCCGGATAATTTGCCCGGTCGTGCAGCAGCACATGCTGGCTGGAGCTCTCAAGCCAGCGCAATGCAGCGCTGGCACCGTCACGAACTTGCGGGCTGCGCCTGGCCTGGGCACAGCCCGCCGGCAACCCCAGGGCGGACCAGGCACTGGCGGGCGCGCTCAGCGCCGAGCTGGCCGAACCGAATGCACTGAGCAGGGTGTAAAAACGCCGGGGCCCGACCTCGGGCAAACGATGTAAACGCAGGCGGGCTTCGAGTTCGGCAGGGGAAATTTCAGGCAGCGGCATGGGATCATCCTTGATCGGTTTCAGCGCCTTCAAAGACAGCACAACCTGTGGATAAGTCTGTTGACAAGTTGTTTGGAAAACGCCCGGAAAGACCCTCCTGAACGGCCGGTCTGCCCTTGAAACAGCACGTGGAAACCCAATTTTAGTGAAGTGACTGGCAGAGCCGGCGGCCATAGGTTTCAAACTGCGACACACCCTGGCCCGGGCCAGTCGCGGGCAGCCCGGCAGCTAGTCGTTTCATCCGTTGCTGAATCCCTTTATTATGTGCGTTCGCGTGAAACGCCAGAGCCCGAGCGGGCTATCTCTGAAGGAGACGTTTTGCACAGGTTGCCCGATGTCCTCAGGACCACCTGACAACCGTTTTTGAATCTTTCACACAGTGCATCAATCAAACTTATGGCTATTTTAAACATCCTCGAATTCCCAGACTCGCGTCTGCGCACCATCGCCAAACCCGTGGCGGTTGTGGACGACGAAGTCCGTCAGTTAATCGATGACATGTTTGAAACCATGTACGAGGCGCCGGGCATTGGCCTGGCCGCGACTCAGGTCAACGTGCATAAACGCATTGTCGTCATGGACCTGAGCGAAGACCGCAGCGAACCGCTGGTGCTGATCAACCCCGAGCTTGAAATGCTCACCGACGAGATGGGCCAGTATCAGGAAGGCTGCCTCTCGGTACCGGGTTACTACGAAAACGTTGACCGCCCGCAGCGGGTAAAAATCAAGGCGCTGGACCGTGACGGCAAACCTTTCGAAATGATCGCCGAAGGCCTGCTGGCCGTGTGCATCCAGCACGAATGCGACCACCTCAATGGCAAGCTGTTCGTCGATTATCTGTCTACGCTCAAGCGTGACCGGATCAAGAAGAAGCTGGAAAAACTGCACCGCCAGAACGCTTGATAGTCCTTATCTCAATTCTGTAGTCGCTGCCCAGGCACTAAGGCTGCGATCGGGCAGAGCCCGTAAAGCCAGCTATTCCCAAGTGCCTGGCATACCGAAGTTGAGTGATTGACGAGAGCTGCGTCGAACCTGATCGCAGCCTCGTACCTCGACAGCGACTACAGGCATCTATCGGGATTACTCCCGCCCCCCATTCCAAGTGAGTAATTCATGACTGAGCCACTGCGCATCGTATTTGCCGGCACCCCGGAATTCGCCGCGGAACACCTCAAGGCGCTGCTCGACAGCCCTTACGAGATCGTCGCGGTCTACACCCAGCCGGATCGCCCGGCCGGGCGCGGGCAAAAGCTGATGCCGAGCCCGGTCAAGCAACTGGCGCTGGAACACCACATCGCTGTCATGCAGCCGCCCACGCTGCGGGCTCCCGAGGCTCAAGCCGAGCTGGCAGCCCTCAAGCCCGACTTGCTGGTGGTGGTGGCCTACGGTCTGATCCTGCCGCAAGTGGTGCTGGATATTCCGCGCCTGGGCTGTATCAACAGCCATGCCTCCTTGCTGCCACGCTGGCGCGGGGCGGCGCCGATTCAGCGGGCCATCGAGGCCGGCGATAGCGAAAGCGGCGTGACCGTGATGCGCATGGAGGCGGGTCTGGACACCGGCCCGATGCTGCTCAAGACCGTCACCCCGATCACCGGTGCAGACACAGGTGGCAGCCTGCACGACCGTCTGGCCGAACTGGGCCCACCTGCGGTGATTCAAGCAATCGCAGGCCTGGCAGCAGGCACGCTGCAAGGCGAAGTGCAGGACGACAGTCTGGCCACCTACGCCCACAAGCTGAATAAAGACGAGGCGCGCATCGACTGGAGCCGCCCGGCAGTGGAGCTGGAGCGTCTGGTTCGGGCTTTCAATCCGTGGCCGATTTGCCACAGCACACTCAATGGCGAAGCTCTGAAAGTACTGGCCGCCACTGTCGCCGACGCCCGGGGCGCACCGGGACAAATCCTCGCAGCGAGCAAAGACGGCCTGATCGTCGGCTGCGGTGAAGGCGCGTTGTGCCTGACACGTCTGCAATTGCCCGGCGGCAAAGCGCTGAACTTCAGCGATTTTTTCAACAGTCGCCGTGAGAAATTCGCCGTCGGCATTACCCTCGGTCAAACGGAAAGCGCGCAATGAATCCTCGTCTGGCCGCCGCCAAGGCACTGACTGCAGTACTGAACGGCAAAGCATCACTCAACAGCTCGTTGCCGCTGCAACTGGACAAGGTTGAGGCCCGTGATCGCGGCCTGACCCAGGATCTGGCATTCGGTACTGCCCGCTGGCAGCCACGCTTGTCGGCGCTGGCCAACAAGCTGCTGCAAAAGCCGTTCAAGGCGGCCGACGCCGATGTCGAGGCGCTGCTGCTGGTGGGTCTGTATCAACTGCTGTACACCCGCATTCCGGCCCACGCCGCCATTGGCGAAACCGTGGGCTGTGCTGACAAGCTGAAAAAACCCTGGGCCAAAGCCCTGCTCAACGCCGTGCTGCGTAATGCACAACGCGAGAGCGAAGCCCTGCTGACCGAGCTGGAGCACGACCCGGTGGTGCGTACCGCACACCCGCGCTGGCTGCAAAAATCCCTGAAAGCTTTCTGGCCGCAACAATGGGAAGCCATTTGCGCCGCCAACAACGCGCATCCGCCAATGATTCTGCGGGTCAACCGGCGCCATAAAACCCGTGATGCCTACCTGCAACTGCTGGTCGAGAGCGGTATCGAAGCTCAGCCCTGCGTGTTCAGCCAGGACGGCATTGTGCTGGCTGAACCCTGCGATGTACGCAACCTGCCGGGCTTTGCCGAAGGCTGGATCAGCGTGCAGGACGAAGCCGCACAACTGGCCGCCGACCTGCTGGACCTGGCGCCGGGCCAACGGGTACTCGATGCCTGCTGCGCCCCGGGCGGCAAGACCTGCCACATTCTTGAGGTCGAGCCAGAACTGGCCGGCGTAGTGGCGGTGGATCTGGAAGCCAAGCGCCTGGTACGGGTGCGGGAAAACCTTGAGCGTTTGGGCCTGAGCGCCCAACTGATTGCTGCCGATGGCCGTGACACCGCCACCTGGTGGGACGGCAAGCCTTTCCAGCGCATTCTGCTCGATGCACCGTGCTCGGCGACCGGGGTGATTCGTCGTCACCCGGACATCAAGCTGACCCGCCAACCGGACGACATTGCCGCACTCGCCACCCTGCAAGGTGAATTGCTGGACGCGATGTGGCCAACCCTGGAAGTCGGCGGCATCCTGCTCTACGCCACCTGCTCGACGTTGCCGACCGAAAACACCGAGGTGATCGAGGCGTTCCTGGCCCGTACGCCGGGTGCGCGGGAGCTGGATATCGCCGGTCAGTTCGGCATCAAGCAGCCCCATGGCCGCCAGTTGCTGGCCCAGGAGGGCGGGCACGATGGCTTCTATTACGCCAAACTGATCAAGATCGCAGCCGCCCGCGGCTAATCGACAAAGGACTGACGGCATGAAAATCATCATCCTCGGCGCAGGTCAGGTCGGCGGCTCGCTGGCCGAGCATCTGGCCAGCGAGGCCAACGACATTACCGTGGTCGATACCGATGGCGATCGCCTGCGGGATCTGGGCGACCGGCTCGACATTCGTACTATTCAGGGCCGCGCCTCGCTGCCCAATGTGCTGCGTCAGGCCGGGGCCGATGATGCCGACATGCTGGTGGCAGTGACCAACAGTGACGAAACCAACATGGTGGCGTGCCAGGTGGCCTACACCCTGTTTCACACCCCGACCAAAATCGCCCGGGTACGTGAAGCCGCCTATCTGACACGGGGTGGCGAACTGTTCGATAACGACGCGATCCCGGTGGACGTGTTGATCAGTCCCGAGCAAGTGGTGACCAACTACATCAAGCGCCTGATCGAACACCCCGGCGCTTTGCAGGTTATCGACTTTGCCGAAGGCAAAGCCCAGCTGGTGGCGGTCAAGGCGTACTACGGCGGCCCTCTGATCGGCCAGCAGTTACGCCAGTTACGCGAACACATGCCGAATGTGGATACGCGGGTAGCGGCAATTTTCCGACGTGACCGTCCCATTACGCCCCGGGGCGACACGGTTATCGAGGCAGACGATGAAGTGTTTTTCATCGCCGCCAAGGCCAACATTCGCGCAGTGATGAGCGAAATGCGCCGCCTCGATGAAAGCTACAAACGCATTGTGATTGCCGGTGGCGGGCAGATCGGCGAACGCCTGGCCGAAGCCATTGAAAACCGTTATCAGGTCAAGATCATCGAGATGAACCCGGCGCGTTGCCGGTATCTGTCAGATACCCTGGACAACACCGTGGTCCTGCAGGGCAGCGCTTCGGATCGCGACTTGATGCTCGAAGAGAACATCGCCGATGCCGACCTGTTTTTGGCCCTGACCAACGACGACGAGGCCAACATCATGTCCTCGCTGCTGGCCAAACGCCTGGGCGCGAAGAAGGTGATGACCATCATCAACAACCCGGCCTACGTGGACCTGATCCAGGGCGGTGAAATCGACATCGCCATCAGCCCGCAACTGGCGACCATCGGCACCTTGCTGGCCCACGTGCGGCGTGGCGACATTGTCAGCGTTCACTCATTGCGCCGGGGCGCAGCGGAGGCCATCGAAGCGATCGCCCACGGTGATTCGAAGTCGAGCAAAGTGATTGGCCGCCGGATCGGCGAAATCCACTTGCCGCCGGGCACCACGATCGGCGCAATCATTCGCGACGAAGAAGTGCTGATTGCCCACGACTCCACTGTGATCAATGCCGGCGACCACGTGATTTTGTTCCTTGTGGATAAAAAGCATATTCGCGACGTGGAGAAGCTGTTCCACGTGGGCCTGAGTTTTTTCTAAGGAGTCACGGATGCTCGAATCACTGGAAAAAATGCTGGCCAAGGGTGTGGATAACTCACTGCTGCGCTTCGGCCTGGGCAAGGGTTATCTCGACCTTGGGGAAAACCTCAAGGCGGCGGAGCATTTACAGCGCTGTGTGGAGTTTGATCCCAAATATTCCGCGGCCTGGAAATTGCTGGGCAAGGCGCATCTGGCGGCAGGGGATCGCGGGGCGGCCCGCACGGCGTGGGAGCAGGGGCTTGAGGCAGCCCGTGCCCATGGCGACAAACAGGCCGAGAAAGAAATGACCGTGTTTTTGAAGAAGCTGGATAAACAGCTTTAACACCACTCATCTGCGTAGGAGCGAGCTTGCTCGCGAGCCCTTCGCACAGCTCGCTCCTACAGATACAGCGGTCTAACGCCCTAGTACCAGCGCGCCTCGCCAGGCGGACGCTTTTTGAAGCGCTTCATGCTCCACATGTACTGGCTCGGGTAAGCCCGTACATACTTCTCCACCACCTGGCTCATGGCTGCACACGAAGTTTCAGTGTCGGTGCTGTACATGGCTTCAGGGGCCGCCTCGAGAATCACCTTGAAACCCGAACCGTCCGGCAGGCGCAATGCGTGCAGGAATACCCCCACCGCTTTGCCACCCGCCAGCATGTTCGGCACGAACTTGCTGGTCAGGGCCATGGTGCCGAGGAATGGCACGAAAATACCGGCCGACTCAGCGGGTTCCGGGTCTGCCGGAATGCCTACCTGCCCCCCTTTGCGCACTTCCTTGATGACACTCAAAATGCCTTCTTTGGTCGACGCTGCCACGCGGTTGCCCAGCTGCACGCGCTGCTTGCGCAACAGTTCGTCTACCGCCTTGAGCTTGGGCGGACGGTAGAAAATGATCGGCTTGCACTGGCTGCAATAGAAGTGGTTGAGCACTTCCCAGTTGCCCAGGTGGCTGGTGATGCCGACGACACCTTTACCTGAGGCAAGGGCCTGCTTGAGCACGTCCAGGCCTTCGACTTCACGCACCAGGTCAATCGAACGCTGGGCGGGCCAGATCCAGGCGCAAGCGCTCTCGGTCAGGCTCTTGCCGATATCCTTGAGGCTTTGTCCCACCAGTTGTTCACGGGCCACCGGGTCCATCTCGGGGAAGCATTTGGCCAGGTTGATGCGCACCACCTCGCGCGAGCGATTGGGCAGTTTCCACATTAGCCAGCCGATACCGGAGCCGACCCGTTGAACCGCACTCCACGGGAGCATGGCGAATAACCGCAGAGCCCCGACCAGCAGGGCACCTTTAAACTTTTCCACAGGGTTTTCTCTTTAAAAAAACGTTTTCTGCAGGGGCGAGCAAGCTCGCTCCTGCAGGTCTGTATTGGGCAGCATTCTAACCGCCGTTCGCCAGCTGAGCGTAGCGGTCACAGGTGGTGGCGTGATCCATGACCATGCCACTGGCCTGCATGAAGGCATAACAAATGGTCGGTCCGACGAACGTGAATCCGGCTTTTTTCAACCCTTTGCTCATGGCTTCAGCCTCGGCGGTGACGGCCGGAAACTCATGGCGTTCAGTGAAGTGGTTGATCTTCGGTTTGCCGCCCACAAAGGACCATAGAAACTCGACCGGGTTATCCAGCGCCAGCCAGGCCCGGGCGTTACGCCTTGCCCCGGTAATTTTCAGGCGGTTACGGATAATCCCGGGATCGAGCATCAAGGCCTCGATTTCGGCATCGGTCATGGCTGCCAGACGCTGCACATCAAAGCCGAACATGACCTTGCGATAGTGCTCGCGTTTGCGCAGAACAGTGATCCAGGACAAACCGGCCTGGAACCCTTCGAGCAATAACAACTCGAAGAGCCCATGCGCGTCGCGCAACGGCACGCCCCACTCTTGATCGTGGTACGCCGCATACAGCGGGTCCTCTGGACACCAGAAACAACGTGGCATATAGGCTCCAAGGGGTGGAGGCGCGACCGAATCGGGTATACTCCCGCTCTTTAAATCGCAGCCCAAGAAACAGGTGAATTTGTGAGCCAGCCTACGCCAGCAGTGCGTACCTTCCAAGACTTGATCCTCGCCCTCCAGCAATACTGGGCCGAGCAAGGTTGTGTGGTGCTTCAGCCCTACGATATGGAAGTGGGCGCCGGCACATTCCATACCGCCACGTTTCTGCGCTCTCTGGGCCCGGAAACCTGGAACGCCGCTTATGTGCAGCCCAGTCGTCGTCCGACTGACGGCCGCTACGGCGAAAACCCGAACCGTCTGCAGCATTACTACCAGTTCCAGGTAGTACTCAAGCCCAATCCGCCTAATTTTCAGGAGCTGTACCTGGGCTCGCTGAAGCACATCGGCCTGGATCCGCTGGTGCACGACATTCGTTTCGTGGAAGACAACTGGGAATCGCCGACACTGGGCGCCTGGGGTCTGGGCTGGGAAATCTGGCTCAACGGCATGGAAGTCACGCAGTTCACTTACTTCCAGCAAGTAGGCGGCATCGAGTGCTACCCGGTAACCGGCGAAATCACCTACGGCCTCGAGCGTCTGGCGATGTACCTGCAGGGTGTGGATTCAGTCTACGACCTGGTATGGACTGACGGCCCGTTCGGCAAAGTGACCTACGGCGACGTGTTCCACCAGAACGAAGTCGAGCAATCGACTTACAACTTCGAACACGCCAACGTCGACAAACTGTTCGAACTGTTCGATTTCTATGAAAGCGAAGCCAAGCGTCTGATCGAACTCGATCAACCGCTGCCGCTGCCAAGCTACGAGATGGTGCTCAAGGCATCCCACACGTTCAACCTGCTGGATGCGCGCCGGGCCATTTCGGTCACTGCACGCCAGCAGTACATCTTGCGTGTGCGGACCCTGGCGCGCTCGGTGGCCCAGGCGTATCTCGAAGCCCGCGCCAAGCTCGGCTTCCCGATGGCTCCACCTGATTTGCGTGATGAAGTGTTGGCTAAGTTGGAGGCTGCACAATGAGTGCTCAAGATTTTCTGGTTGAACTGGGCACTGAAGAACTGCCGCCAAAAGCCCTGAATACCCTGGCCGAAGCTTTCCTGGCCGGGATTGAAAAAGGCCTGCAAAGCGCAGGTTTGAAATTCAGCGCGAAAAAAGTTTACGCCGCGCCCCGTCGTCTGGCCGTGCTGCTGACTCAGCTCGAAACCCAGCAACCGGATCGCAGCATCAACATCGACGGCCCGCCACGCCAGGCCGCCTTCGATGCTGAAGGTAACCCGACCCAGGCGGCCCTCGGGTTTGCCAAGAAATGTGGCGTTGAACTGAGCGAAATCGATCAGAGCGGTCCAAAACTGCGTTTCAGCCAGGTCATCGTCGGCAAGCCGACCGCCAGCCTGCTGCCGACCATCGTTGAAGACTCGCTGAACGATCTGCCTATTCCCAAGCGCATGCGCTGGGGCGCCCGCAAGGTCGAGTTCGTGCGTCCGACCCAATGGCTGGTGATGTTGCTGGGCGATGAAGTCATCGACTGCACGATCCTGGCTCAGAAATCCGGTCGCGACTCCCGTGGTCACCGCTTCCACCACCCGGAAAGTGTGCGCATCAGCGCTCCGGCCAACTACCTCGAAGACTTGCGCCAAGCCCACGTGCTGGCGGATTTCAACGAGCGTCGCGAGCTGATTTCCAAGCGTGTGGCCGAACTGGCAACCATGCAGGAAGGTACCGCAATCGTGCCGCCAGCCCTGCTGGACGAAGTGACCGCGCTGGTTGAATGGCCGGTACCGCTGGTGTGCTCTTTCGAAGAGCGCTTCCTCGATGTGCCGCAAGAAGCCCTGATCACCACCATGCAGGACAACCAGAAGTATTTCTGCCTGCTGGACGTTGATGGCAAGTTGCTGCCGCGTTTCATTACTGTGGCCAACATCGAGAGCAAAGACCCGCAGCAGATCGTCTCGGGTAACGAGAAAGTGGTTCGCCCGCGCCTGACCGACGCCGAGTTTTTCTTCAAGCAAGACAAGAAGCAGACTCTGGAAAGCTTCAACCTGCGCCTGCAAAACGTAGTGTTCCAGGCGCAACTGGGCAGCGTTTACGACAAGGCGGTGCGGGTTTCCAAGCTGGCAGCGTTGATTGCTCCGCGCATTGGTGGCGACGCACAGCGCGCAGCCCGTGCCGGCCTGCTGTCTAAGTGCGACCTGGCCACTGAAATGGTCGGCGAGTTCCCGGAGATGCAAGGCATTGCCGGTTACTACTACGCCCTCAACGATGGCGAGCCGCAGGATGTTGCGCTGGCATTGAACGAACAGTACATGCCACGCGGTGCTGGCGCCGAGTTGCCGGGTACCCTGACCGGCGCGGCAGTGGCCATTGCTGACAAGCTCGACACCCTGGTCGGTATTTTCGGCATCGGCATGCTGCCTACCGGTAGCAAAGACCCCTATGCATTGCGTCGTGCAGCGCTGGGTATCTTGCGGATACTGATCGACAAGAAACTCGACCTCGACCTGACCGAAGCGGTGAACTTCGCTGTCAGCGCATTCGGCGCCAAGATCAAGTCGGCCGGCCTGGCTGACCAGGTGCTGGAGTTCATCTTCGACCGCCTGCGTGCGCGTTACGAAGATGAAGGCGTGGACGTCGCCACTTACCTTTCGGTACGTGCGTTGAACCCGACCTCGGCACTGGACTTCGATCAGCGTGTGCAAGCAGTACAGGCCTTCCGTCAATTGCCGGAAGCCGCCGCCCTGGCCGCGGTGAACAAGCGCGTATCGAACCTGCTGAGCAAAGTTGAAGGCACGGTTTCGACCCATGTCGAGGCGCGTTATTTCGATAATGCCAGTGAGTTCTCGCTGTTCTCGGCCATCCAGAAAGCCGACGAAGCAGTACAGCCAATGGCAGCTGCCCGCCAGTACAACGAAGCGCTGACACGTCTGGCATCGTTGCGCGAGCCTGTGGATGCGTTCTTCGAAGCGGTCATGATCAACGCTGAAGACCCGAGTGTGCGGGCTAACCGCTATGCACTGCTGGCGCGCTTGCGCGGTCTGTTCCTGGGCGTTGCCGACATTTCGCTGCTGGGCTAAGGGGTTTACTGTTGAAACTGCTGATTCTCGATCGGGACGGAGTGATCAATTATGACTCCGACGCTTACATCAAGTCTGTCGAGGAGTGGCTCCCGCTCCCTGGCGCGATCGAGGCCATTGCGCAGTTGAGCAAGTCGGGCTGGACCGTCGCGGTCGCGACCAACCAGTCCGGCATTGCCCGCGGCTACTACAGCGTCGCGACCCTGGAGGCCATGCATGAGCGTTTACGGGCGCTCGTGGCCGAGCAGGGTGGCGAGGTCGGCTTGATTGTTTACTGCCCTCACGGCCCCGACGAGGGTTGCGCTTGCCGCAAGCCAAAACCGGGCATGTTGCAGACCATTGCCGAGCATTACGGTGCTGATTTGGCCGAATGTTGGTTTGTCGGCGACAGTTTGGGTGACTTGCAGGCCGCACAAGCCGTCGATTCTCAGCCAGTTTTGGTAAAGACCGGAAAAGGCCTGCTGACTTTGGCCAAGAAGTTACCGGTCAATACCCTAATATTTGACGATCTGGCGGCAGTTGCCGCAGAACTTATCCACAAATAAAGCACCCCCGAACACCCGCCTGAACCCTAGGTGCAGGCCGGTTAAGCGGTGCTTTATCCGCAACGGTAAAAGTCGCTATGTCGATACTGCAGGCCATCAGAACCTTCTTCTTTTACCTGCTGCTGGGCACCAGCGCCCTGCTGTGGTGCTCACTGAGCTTTTTTGTCGCCCCGTTCCTGCCGTTTCGTGCGCGTTACCGGTTTATTAACGTGTACTGGTGCCGCTGCGCTCTGTGGCTGACCCGGGTGTTTCTTAACATTCAGGTTGAAGTGAAGGGTGCTGAAAATATTCCACAACAGCCTTGCGTGATCCTGGCCAACCATCAAAGTACCTGGGAGACGTTTTTTCTCTCGGCCTACTTTCAGCCGTTGAGTCAGGTACTCAAGCGCGAGCTGCTGTATGTACCGTTCTTTGGCTGGGCGATGGCGATGCTGCGCCCGATTGCCATTGACCGCGACAACCCCAAGGCGGCGCTCAAGCACATCGCCAAAAAGGGCGACGAGCTGCTCAAGGACAACATTTGGGTGCTGATCTTTCCGGAAGGCACACGTGTGCCATTCGGTCAGGTGGGCAAGTTTTCCCGAGGCGGTACCGCACTGGCCGTAAACGCCGAGTTGCCGGTATTGCCAATAGCCCACAATGCCGGCAAATACTGGCCCAAGACAGGCTGGGCGAAAAAACCCGGCACCATTGAGCTGGTGATTGGCGAACCGATGTACGCCAATGGCACTGGGCCCCGGGCAATTGCAGAGCTCAATGACCGGGTGCAAGCCTGGAACGAGAGCACTCAGCGCGAAATGGGTTCACTGCCACCGGTGACGGCACCCACTGCAACCACAGACCAGGCAAATTGTGGATAACGTGTGCACAAGTTTTGGATTATCTTCATAAAACATCCGTAACTTAATGATTTATATACTTATTTCGCGGCATTACTTTTCAATGAAAAACGTGCATAAGTTTTTCCAGGCACTAAAAAAACCGGCTGATTAGCCGGTTTTTTTGTGCCTGACATATACCTGTCCTGTGTAGGAGCGAGCTTTTCAAGGGCTCGCAAGAAATCGAGCGTCGCTCCTGCAGGGTAATCGCCGTTTATATCTTGTCGATATCCACGTTTCGGGTTTCCTTCAGGCACAGCATGCCCACTACCAGGCTGACCCCGGTGATCACCACCGGGTACCACAGCCCGTAGAAGATATCCCCGGTGTAGACCACCAGGGCAAAGGAGACGGTGGGCAAAAAGCCGCCGAACCAGCCATTGCCAATGTGATACGGCAGGGACATGGAGGTGTAGCGGATCCGGGTCGGGAACAGTTCCACCATCACTGCAGCCAGTGGGCCGTAGGTCATGGTTGCGATGAGCGTCAGCAGAACCATCATCAGCACCACCATCGGCTGGTTGACCGCACTCGGATCTGCCTTGGCGGGGTAGCCCGCTTCGTTGATCGCAGCGCGCATGGCCGCTTCGTCAAAGCCTTTGATCTGCGTCTCACCCACCGACACCTGGACATCAGTGCCCGGCGCCACGGCCTGGGAGGTGTAAGGCAGGCCCTGTTTGACCAGGAAGGTCTTGACCTTGTCACAGGGGCTGTCAAAACGCGCCTTACCCACCGGATCGAACTGGAAGGTGCAGGTTGCCGGGTCAGCCATCACTACAATCGGCGACTGACGGCTGGCCGTATCGATTTGCGGGTTGGCATAGTGGCTCAGGCCTTTGAACAGCGGGAAATACAGCACCGTGGCCAGCAATAGCCCGAGCATCAGAATGGGTTTACGACCTACGCGGTCCGACAGCCAGCCAAAAAAGATAAAGAACGGGGCGCCGATAACCACACTGATGATGAGCAGCATATTGGCCTGGGCCGGGTCCATCTTGAGCATCTGGGTAAGGAAGAACAGTACGTAAAACTGTGCCGTGTAAAAGGTCACGGCCTGGCCGGCGTTGATGCCGAACAGTGCAATCAGCACGATCTTGAGGTTTTCCCACTTGCCGAACGATTCCCGGATCGGCGATTTACTGGTTTTACCTTCAGCCTTCATTTTTACGAAGGCCGGGGACTCATGCATGCTCATGCGGATCCAGGTCGAGATGCCCAGCAGCACGATGGACAGCAGGAACGGCAGGCGCCAGCCCCAGACTTCAAACTGGTCACCGGTCAGGTAGCGGCAGCTCAGTACCACCACCAGCGACAGCAGCAGCCCCAGGGTGGCAGTTGATTGAATCCAGCTGGTATTGAAACCGCGTTTGCCGGGCGCTGCGTGCTCCGCCACGTAGGTCGCCGCGCCGCCGTATTCACCGCCCAACGCCAGCCCCTGGAGCATGCGTAACAGCACGAGCATGATCGGTGCCGCAATGCCGATGCTGGTGTAAGTGGGTAGCAGCCCCACGGCAAAGGTCGATAAACCCATCAGAATGATGGTCATGAGGAAGGTGTATTTACGCCCGATCATGTCGCCCAACCGGCCAAATACCAATGCACCGAAGGGTCTCACCAGAAAGCCGGCGGCGAAGGCCATCAAGGCAAAAATGAACGCTGTGGTGTCGTTGACCCCGGCAAAAAACTGTTTGCTGAGAACGGTCGCCAAAGCGCCATACAAGAAAAAGTCATACCACTCGAAAACCGTCCCGAGGGATGACGCAAAAATGATCTTTCGTTCTTCACGGCCGGTTGTTCCCTTGGCAGAAACAGCCTGTTGTGCAATTGAGTCTGACATGTGCAATGCCCTCAGCCCCATGAATGGGGCCACAGTGATTATTGTTGTTGTCCACTGTCGGTTGCGGATGACTGCGTCCGAAACCACGATCGCATTCAGGCGACCGGTGCTGCTTGTGTGCGGGTGTTTTCTGTTTCTCGTGTGTGAACAGGCGCCGCAAGAATCAGCTGCGCGGCCTTTTCGCCAATCATCAAGGTTGGTGAGCAGGTATTGCCTGAAACGATGAAGGGCATGATCGACGCGTCTGCCACCCTTAAGCCTGGCACCCCGTGTACCCGCAGCTCGGCATCGACCACCGCGTCTGCGTCCTGCCCCATGCGGCAAGTGCCCACAGGGTGAAAGATCGTGGTGCCAATGCGCGCGGCAGCCTCATAGAGCTCCTGCTCGGTCTGCAACGCCTGGCCCGGGAGGTATTCCTCGGGTGAAAAGACTTGCAGGGCAGGACTGGCCACGATGCGGCGGGTCATGCGAATGGCATCTGCCGCGACCTTTAAATCATCGGGGTGGCTCAGGTAATTGGGATCGATAAGCGGCGCGTCGTCCGGGTTGGCCGAGCGGATATCAACCCGGCCACGGCTTTTGGGGCGCAAGTTGCACACCGAAGCGGTGAAGGCCGGGAAACTGTGCAGCGGCTCGCCAAAACGCTCAAGGGACAGCGGCTGCACGTGGTATTGCAGGTTGGCCGAAGGTTGATCCGCAGCGGATTTGACGAAAGCCCCCAATTGACTCGGTGCCATGGCCAGTGGACCACTGCGGTCGTAGGCATATCGCAGGCCCATGCCGATCTTGCCCCACAGGCTATTGGCCACCTGGTTAAGGGTGCGTGCCCTGGTCAGTTTGAAGATCAGACGCAGTTGCAGGTGGTCCTGCAGATTACCGCCGACGCCGGGCAGTGCGTGCTGCACAGTAATCCCCAGACTTTCCAGGAGCGGGCGAGGGCCGATGCCCGAGCGCTGCAAGATGCCCGGAGAACCAATGGAGCCGGCACACAGGATGATCTCGCGACGGGCGGTAAAGGCCTGTTCGATACCTTGCCTGCGGGCGTTGACCCGGGTGGCGCGACCTTGATCAAGTACTACTTTGTCGACCTGCACATCGGTCAATACGGTCAGGTTAGGCCGTTTGAGTACTGGCCGTAAAAATGCCTTGGAAGCATTCCAGCGCACACCGGCCCGCTGGTTAACCTGAAAATATCCACAGCCCTGATTGTCGCCGCCGTTGAAATCGTCAACGGTGGCAATGCCGCTTTGCTCGGCGGCATCACGGAACGCATCCAGAATCGGCCACGAGTAGCGCTGTTGCTCGACCCGCCACTCGCCGTCAGCACTGTGCAAATCCGAGTTGCCGGCAAAGTGTTTTTCACTGCGTTTGAACAGCGGCAGTACGTCTTTCCAGGCCCAGCCCGGATTGCCCAGCTCGGCCCAGCGGTCGTAATCGCTCGACTGGCCACGCATGTAAATCATGCCGTTGATCGACGAACTGCCCCCCAGCACCTTGCCCCGTGGATAACTCAGGCTGCGGCCTTGCAAACCGGCCTGGGCCTCGGTTTTGAAGCACCAGTCGGTACGCGGGTTACCAATGCAATAGAGGTAGCCCACGGGGATGTGAATCCACGGGTAGTTATCCTGGCCACCCGCTTCGAGCAGCAGCACGCTATGACGGGGATCGGCAGACAGCCGATTCGCCAGCACTGAACCCGCAGGTCCGGCGCCCACCACGATAAAGTCGTACACCTTGCTGGCTGATGTCATGCATCACCTTTTTATTGTTCTTGTCCTGCACCATCGTATTGATTAATTCCGAGTTTGAAACGCGTGATTTCGCCCATGGCTTGTGCGTTTTTGCACTGCCCCCTCAAAAGTGCCGGGACGGGTATTGCGCTTCCCCAACTGCATGACACGCAAAAGTCGCTGTAACCCAGCGACTGGATCAGCACCCGGTGCACCTTGCACAAATCTGTAAGGCTGCGGGTAGTGGGGATGTTTGCTGGAATTCTGTGTAACTGAGCATGGACTGTTATTGGCGCCACAGGATTTTTTCCCATAAAAAAAGCCAACGCTAAGCGTTGGCTTTTTTTGTACTGCTCGCTACACCATCAGAAGTCCAGGTTGGACACTGCCAGTGCGTTGCTCTCGATGAATTCACGGCGCGGTTCTACGGCGTCGCCCATCAAGGTGTTGAAGATCTGGTCGGCACCGACCGCGTCTTCGATGGTGACTTTCAGCATGCGACGCACGCTTGGGTCCATCGTGGTTTCCCAGAGCTGATCCGGGTTCATTTCGCCCAGACCTTTGTAGCGCTGGATGGTATGACGCTTGGTGCTTTCGGCCATCAACCAGTCCAGTGCTTCCTTGAACTCGGTCACGGCTTTTTTGCGCTCGCCACGCTGGATGTAAGCGCCTTCGTCCAGCAGAGTGCTGAGTTGAGCGCCCAAGGTCACAACGGTTTTGTAGTCGTTGCTGCCGAAGAAGTCACGGTTGAAGGTGATGAAGGTCGAGTGGCCGTGGGAGATCAGTTCGACTTCCGGCAACCAGACATTACGCTCGCGATCTTCGCGCAGGCTGGCCTTGTAGACCAGACCCGACTTCTCGACCAGACGCAGGCGGGCTTCGTATTTCACCATCCATTCCTGCATGGCAGCGTGGTCGCCCAACTGCTCGAGGGTAACGGCCGGCAGGTAGATGAAGTGCTCGGTCAGCTCCTGTGGGTACAGGCGCGACAAACGCTTGAGCGTCTTCATTACCATGCGGAAGTCGTGTACCAGACGCTCCAGCGCTTCTCCGGAGATGCCAGGGGCATCTTCGTTCAAGTGCAGGCTCGCATCTTCAAGGGCCGACTGGGTCATGTACTCTTCCATGGCCTCGTCGTCTTTGATGTATTGCTCTTGCTTGCCCTTTTTCACTTTGTACAACGGCGGCTGAGCGATGTAGATGTAGCCACGCTCGATCAGTTCCGGCAGCTGACGGAAGAAGAAGGTCAGCAGCAGGGTACGGATGTGGGAACCGTCGACGTCAGCATCGGTCATGATGATGATGTTGTGATAACGCAGTTTTTCGATGTTGTACTCGTCGCGGCCAATACCGCAACCCAGTGCAGTGATCAAGGTGCCCACTTCTTGCGAAGAGATCATCTTGTCGAAACGCGCTTTCTCAACGTTAAGAATCTTGCCTTTCAACGGCAGGATCGCTTGGGTACGGCGGTTACGTCCCTGCTTGGCGGAACCGCCAGCAGAGTCACCTTCCACGAGGTACAGTTCGGACAGCGCCGGATCTTTTTCCTGGCAGTCGGCCAGTTTGCCCGGCAAGCCTGCGATGTCGAGCGCGCCTTTACGACGGGTCATCTCACGGGCTTTACGTGCTGCTTCACGGGCACGTGCCGCGTCGATCATCTTGCCGACGATCAGCTTGGCTTCGTTCGGGTTTTCCAGCAGGAAGTCGGAGAAGAAGCGGCCCATTTCCTGTTCAACAGCGGTCTTCACTTCAGAAGAAACCAGCTTGTCTTTGGTCTGGGAGCTGAACTTCGGATCCGGCACTTTCACCGAGATGATCGCGGTCAGGCCTTCACGGGCGTCATCACCGGTGGTGGCGACCTTGTGCTTTTTGGCCAGACCTTCTGCTTCGATGTAAGTGTTGAGGTTACGCGTCAGGGCAGAGCGGAAGCCCACCAGGTGCGTACCGCCATCGCGCTGCGGAATGTTGTTGGTGAAGCACAACAGGTTCTCGTTGAAGCTGTCGTTCCACTGCAGGGCGATTTCTACGCCGATGCCGTCTTCACGTTGAACACTGAAGTGGAACACCTGGTTGACCGGAGTCTTGTTGGTGTTCAGGTAATCGACGAATGCACGCAGACCGCCTTCGTACTTGAACAGCTCTTCTTTACCGCTGCGCTCATCCTTGAGGACGATGCCGACACCGGAGTTCAGGAAGGACAGTTCACGAATCCGCTTGGCCAGGATGTCCCAGCTGAAGTGGATATTTTTGAAGGTCTGATCAGACGGCTTGAAATGGATCTGGGTGCCGGTGGTCTCGCTCTCGCCAACGATAGCCATCGGAGCTTGAGGAACGCCGTGAACGTAGGTCTGTTCCCAGATTTTGCCGCTACGACGTACAGTCAGTACCAGCAATTCGGAAAGGGCGTTTACAACAGACACACCTACACCGTGCAGGCCGCCGGATACTTTGTAGGAGTTGTCATCGAATTTACCGCCAGCGTGCAGCACGGTCATGATGACCTCGGCTGCAGAAACGCCTTCTTCTTTATGCACATCTACCGGAATGCCGCGGCCGTTGTCGCGCACGGTGATGGATTCATCCGGGTGGATGGTGATGGTGATGTCGTCGCAATGGCCAGCCAGCGCTTCGTCGATGGAGTTGTCGACTACTTCGAACACCATGTGGTGCAGACCGCTGCCATCGTCGGTGTCACCAATGTACATACCGGGACGTTTGCGTACGGCATCAAGGCCTTTCAGCACTTTAATGCTCGTTGAGTCGTACGTGTTTTCTTCGCTCAATGCCTTCACTCCCGATGGTCGTGGGTCTGGGTGATACAGCCCTGTTCCACGTGGAACAGGGCAACTGGCGTTTCCGTCTGCCAGCCTTCCCTCAATAATTCGTGATCTACACAGGTAATAAATACCTGGCAGCGTAAGTCTTCCAACAAGCGACACAAGGCGTTGCGATGCTGCTCGTCCAGCTCGGACGGCAAATCATCCACCAGATAAATACATTGGCCGCGTCGGGCCTGGCTAACCAAGTGCCCTTGAGCAATACGCAATGCACAGACCACTAACTTCTGCTGCCCCCGCGACAGGATCTCTGCTGCGTTGTTTGAGCCCAACTTAAGGCGCAAATCAGCACGTTGTGGTCCGGCCTGGGTGTGACCCATTTGCTGGTCCCGGTGGACGGACGCGGCGAGTACGGCACTCAGCTCACGGTCTTTGTCCCAACCACGGTAATAGCTCAGCGTTAAGCCTTCGAGTTGTAGCAACTCGCTTAAGGTCTGCTCAAAGACTGGTTTCAAGGCTTTGATGTAGGCGCGGCGGTATTCATCAATTTCGGCACTGGCCAGGCACAGTTCCCGGTCCCAGGCCGCTTGTGAAACGGCGTCGAGTGTACCATGCCGCAGCCATGAGTTCCGCTGCCGCAGGGCCTTCTGTAGCCGCTGCCAGGTCGACATGAAGCGCGGTTCCACATGGAACACACCCCAATCGAGAAACTGCCTGCGGATCTTGGGGGCGCCTTCCAGCAAGCGGAAGCTGTCCGGGTTGATCAATTGCAGCGGCAGGATCTCGGCCAGCTGCGCCGCACTGCGTGCGTTCTGGCCGTCGATCCGAATTTGAAACTCCCCTTGCCGGTCCCGGGAGATACCCAGCGCGCTGTGCCCGCCCTCAGCCAGCTCGACCTGGCCAAAAACTGTACAGCTCTGTTGCTCGTGGGCAATTACCGGATTGAGCCGCACGCTTCGAAACGAACGCGCCAGCCCCAACAAGTGAATGGCTTCAAGCACGCTGGTTTTTCCGCTGCCGTTGGCGCCGTACAAGATATTGATGCGGGGGGAAGGGGAGAAGGTCACCGGGTGCAGGTTACGCACCGCGGTGACTGTGACACGACTGAGGGACATCTAGCTTGGGCTGTGCATAAGTTACAGGCGCATCGGCATAACAACGTAGGCCGAGTCGTCGTTGTCAGACTCTTGCACCAGGGCACTGCTGTTGGAGTCAGACAGGATCAGTCGCACTTGTTCAGTGGTCATTACGCCCAGCACGTCCAGCAGATAGCTTACGTTAAAGCCGATTTCCAGCGAGCCGCCGTTGTAGTCAACGCCCACTTCTTCTTCCGCTTCTTCCTGTTCCGGGTTATTGGCCTGAATCTTTAGCTGGCCATTGGCCAGTTGCAGGCGGATACCACGGTATTTCTCGTTGGACAGGATCGCGGTACGGCTGAACGCTTCACGCAGTGCCTGGCGATCACCAATCACGATCTTGTCACCGCCTTTGGGCAGCACACGCTCGTAGTCCGGGAACTTGCCGTCTACCAGCTTGGAGGTGAAGGTGAACTCGCCGGTGGTGGCACGGATGTGGTGAGCACCCAGAACGATGCTGACTTCACCATCCGGTTCGGTCAGCAAGCGCGCCAGCTCAAGGATACCCTTGCGCGGGACAATCACCTGGTGACGGTCCGGCTGGCCGATATCGGCTTTCATCGAGCACATGGCCAGACGGTGACCGTCAGTGGCCACGGCACGGATGATGCCGGCCGATACTTCCAGCAGCATGCCGTTGAGGTAGTAACGCACGTCCTGCTGAGCCATCGCGAAGCTGGTGCGCTCGATCAGGCGTCGCAGTTTGCTTTGCTGCAAGTTGCAGGTCAGCGAACCCGGGCCTTCTTCCACAGTCGGGAAATCGTTGGCTGGCAAGGTGGACAACGTAAAGCGGCTACGCCCGGCCTTGACCACCAGCTTGTTGTCGTCGAGCTTGATGTCGATCAGGGCATCGTTGGGCAAGCTTTTGCAGATATCCATCAGCTTGCGAGCAGGCACGGTGATTTCGCCTGGCTCAGCCGGCTCTTCCAGCTGTACCCGACCAACCAGCTCGACTTCAAGGTCGGTACCGGTCAGCGACAGTTGCTGGCCATCGACAACCAACAGCACGTTGGACAATACCGGCAAGGTCTGGCGGCGTTCAACAACGCCTGCGACCAGTTGCAGGGGTTTCAACAGGGCTTCGCGTTGAATGGTGAAATGCATGGTCTAGTCCCTTGCCTTAATAAGCTGCGCTGGTGTCATCAGGTTGTCAGAGTTCGCAGCAGGTTCTTGTAGTCCTCGCGGATGTCCGCGTCGGATTCCTTGAGTTCGTTGATCTTGCGGCATGCGTGCAAGACCGTGGTGTGATCGCGACCGCCAAACACGTCGCCGATTTCCGGCAGACTGTGGTTGGTCAGTTCTTTGGACAGTGCCATGGCGACCTGACGTGGTCGCGCCACCGAGCGCGAACGGCGCTTGGACAGCAGGTCCGAAATCTTGATCTTGTAGTACTCGGCCACTGTGCGCTGGATGTTATCCACAGAGACCAGTTTGTCCTGTAGCGCCAGCAGGTCTTTAAGGGATTCGCGAATCAGCTCGATGGTGATGTCACGGCCCATAAAGTGCGAGTGAGCGATGACACGCTTGAGCGCACCTTCGAGCTCACGCACGTTGGAACGAATGCGCTGGGCAATGAAGAACGCTGCGTCGTGAGGCAGGTCGACCTTGGCCTGATCGGCTTTCTTCATCAGGATCGCGACCCGGGTCTCAAGCTCCGGCGGTTCAACAGCAACCGTCAGACCCCAGCCGAAGCGCGACTTGAGACGCTCTTCAAGACCTTCAATTTCTTTCGGATAACGGTCACTGGTGAGGATGACTTGCTGGCCGCCTTCAAGCAGGGCGTTGAAGGTATGGAAGAACTCTTCTTGCGAGCGCTCTTTGCGTGCGAAGAACTGAATATCATCGATCAGCAAGGCGTCCACCGAACGGTAGAAGCGCTTGAATTCGTTGATTGCGTTGAGCTGCAAGGCCTTGACCATGTCAGCTACAAAACGCTCGGAATGCAGGTACACGACCTTGGCATTCGGGTTCTTCTTCAGCAGGTGATTACCCACCGCGTGCATCAAGTGAGTCTTACCCAGGCCAACGCCGCCATAAAGGAAGAGCGGGTTGTAACCGTGCTTGGGGTTATCCGCCACCTGCCACGCCGCAGCGCGGGCCAGTTGGTTGGACTTGCCTTCTACGAAGTTTTCGAAGGTAAAGGTGCGGTTCAGGTAGCTGGTGTGCTTGAGCGCACCTTCAACCTGAACAGTTCGCTGCTCGGCGCGTACAGGCGCCTGTTGCGAACTGGCACCCGCCATCGGGTCGAAGCTGGCACGCGAAGGTTCTTCGCTTGCTTGAGCCGACTGTTTAGGTGCGGGCGCTGACGCAGGAGCCGAGGCAGTCGGTGTGCTCGCCGGGGCCGGGGCTTGTTGAGAAGCCGCGGCCGCCAGCGGCGCATTGGGTGCTGCACGAGGAGCTGAACTGCGTTTGCTGCCTATTAATAAGGACAACGCAGGCGCCATGCCATTGCTGTGCTCATTCAACAGTTCGAGCAAACGGCTCAGATACTTCTCGTTGACCCAGTCGAGAACAAAGCGGTTGGGTGCATACACACGCAACTCGTCGCCTTCGGCTTCGACCTGTAGTGGACGGATCCAGGTGTTGAATTGCTGGGCAGGCAGTTCATCGCGCAAAAGCTCTACGCACTGCTGCCAAAGTTCCACTGACACGGATATCCCCTAAGTTGAAAGCCGGTGAGGCAAAAACAGGCGCCATTGTAGCGAGCACTCGCCCACTTATCCACATGTAGGTTGCCTGCCTATAAGGGGAGATTCGCCTTTTTGCTGTGAACAAAGCGACAAATGGTATGTGCATAAGGTCTGTGGATAAGCGGGCCTAAGCTCGTTGCACAAGTGGGGTCGAAACTCTGTGCATAACTGGCCTGTGGATAAATAGCCCTTTCGTGCACAGCTTATCCGAGGGTGCAGCACAGGCAGAGCACGGCTTCTCGACAGTGTTGTCATCCTCTGAGAACGTTGATTTATCTAGCCTAGAGCGAGTTATCCACAGAAGATGGCTTCCCTAAGTTTAATAAGCTTTATAAAAGAGCTTTAAATACTTCGTTTCTTTATTTTTATAGTTGGCTGGTGAAAGGGCTGTGCAAAAGGCCAAACATCTATTTAGCAGTAAACGTTGGTTGGAAATTGACCTATCGGCTTGCTTTCTCTAGAATCGCCGGTCTCTTAAAACGGGGGCCATTCCGGCCCGTTGTGGACGAACCAGGTAGCACGACATGAAACGTACTTTCCAACCAAGCACTATCAAACGCGCCCGCACTCACGGTTTCCGTGCTCGCATGGCAACCAAAAACGGCCGTGCAGTCCTGTCGCGTCGCCGCGCCAAAGGCCGTGCACGTCTGGCAGTTTGATAATCAGACAATGGTGGTGAGTCAGGACTTCAGTCGGGAAAAGCGGTTACTCACTCCCCGACATTTCAAGGCAGTCTTTGACTCCCCCACCGGCAAGGTTCCGGGGAAAAATCTCCTGCTCCTTGCGCGCAGCAACGATCTCGATCACCCCCGTTTGGGGTTAGTGATCGGTAAAAAGAGCGTAAAGCTCTCCGTTGAGCGCAATCGCCTTAAGCGTTTGATGCGTGAATCGTTTCGTCTCCACCAAGATTTACTGGTTGGTTGGGATATCGTTATCGTCGCGCGCAAAGGTTTGGGTGACGTAGAGAACCCCGAATTGATTCAGCATTTCGGCAAACTCTGGAAGCGTCTGGCCCGTAACGCGCCAGTTCCAGCGGTTAAAACCGAAACTGTAGGGGTAGGCAGTCCTGATGCGTAAACTGGTGCTCGTTCCGATCCAGTTTTATCGTTATGCCATTAGTCCTTTGATGGCCAGCCACTGCCGTTTCTACCCCAGTTGTTCCTGCTACGCGTTGGAAGCCATCGAAAATCATGGCGTTCTTCGCGGCGGCTGGCTGACCTTTCGTCGTTTAGGTCGCTGTCACCCGTGGAATCCCGGTGGTTACGACCCGGTTCCACCTATCCCTACCTCCCGTTCTTCTTCGATGGCCGAGTAATCATGGATATTAAACGCACGATCCTGATCGTCGCTCTAGCAGTCGTGTCCTACGTTATGGTCCTGAAATGGAACCAGGACTACGGCCAAGCTGCACTGCCGACTCAGAATGTTGCCGCCAGCAGCACCACCGCGCCGGCTTTGCCCGACACGGCTTCAGGTAACAACGCTTCCAACAGTGCCGATGTACCCAGCGCCAATGGCGATACCAGCACACCGACTGAAACTCCGGTTGCTGCAAGCAAAGATCTCATCCACCTGAAAACGGATGTTCTGGACATTGCGATTGATCCACAGGGTGGCGACATTGCCCAGTTGCGTCTGCCGCTTTATCCGCGCCGTCAGGACCACCCGGATGTTCCTTTCCAGTTGTTCGATAACGGCAACGAACGCACCTATCTGGCTCAAAGCGGCCTGACAGGTGTTGATGGACCGGATGCCCGCCCTGCAGGTCGCCCGGTTTTCAGCACAGATAAAAAGACTTATGAACTGGCTCCAGGCCAGGATCAGTTGGTCGTTGACCTGAAATTCAGCGAAAACGGGATCAACTACATCAAGCGTTTCACGCTCAAGCGTGGCCTGTACGATGTTCAAGTCAGCTATTTGATTGATAACGAGAGCGGCAAGCCGTGGAACGGCAACCTGTTCGCGCAATTGAAACGCGACAACAGCTCCGATCCTTCTTCCAGCACCGCCACCGGCACTGCGACTTACCTGGGCGCCGCCCTGTGGACAAGTTCTGAGCCGTACAAAAAAGTGTCGATGAAAGATATCGACAAGGGCCAGCTGAAAGAAACCGTTCAAGGTGGCTGGGTTGCATGGCTGCAACACTACTTTGTAACCGCGTGGATTCCTCAGAAGGGTGATTCCAACGTAGTTCAGACCCGTAAAGACAGCCAGGGCAACTACATCATCGGTTTTACCGGTCCAACCTTGACCGTTGAGCCGGGCAAAACAGGCGAAACCAGCGCTACCTTGTACGCCGGTCCGAAAAGCCAGGGTGTGCTCAAAGAGTTATCCCCAGGCCTGGAACTGACTGTCGACTACGGCATCCTGTGGTTCATTGCCCAGCCTATTTTCTGGCTGCTGCAACATATCCACAGCCTGGTAGGTAACTGGGGCTGGTCGATCATTTTCCTGACCATGCTGATCAAAGGGATCTTCTTCCCTCTGTCGGCCGCCAGCTACAAGTCGATGGCCCGCATGCGCGCTGTGGCACCAAAACTGGCCGCTCTGAAAGAGCAGTTCGGTGATGATCGCCAGAAAATGTCGCAAGCGATGATGGAGCTGTACAAGAAAGAGAAGATCAATCCGCTGGGCGGCTGCTTGCCGATTCTGGTGCAGATGCCGGTCTTCCTGTCCTTGTACTGGGTACTTCTGGAAAGTGTTGAAATGCGCCAGGCGCCGTTCATGCTCTGGATTACCGACCTGTCGATCAAGGACCCGTTCTTCATTCTGCCGATCATCATGGGCGCAACCATGTTCATCCAGCAGCGTCTGAACCCGACTCCTCCGGATCCGATGCAGGCCAAGGTGATGAAGCTGATGCCAATCATCTTCACCTTCTTCTTCCTGTGGTTCCCGGCTGGTCTGGTGCTGTACTGGGTTGTGAACAACTGCCTGTCCATCGCCCAACAGTGGTACATCACACGTAAGGTCGAAGCTGCTACCAAAAAAGCAGCCGAGTAACTTACTCTGGTGAGCACCACTCAAAACGCCCCCTAGTGGGGCGTTTTGCTTTCCATCACTTTTGTTTTGAGGCCTGTTTTATGAGTGTTGCTGCTGAAACCATTGCCGCTGTGGCAACTGCCCAAGGCCGAGGTGGTGTGGGTATCGTGCGTATCTCCGGCCCGCTCGCAAGCATCGCAGCCAAAGCATTCAGCGAGCGCGAATTGAAGCCGCGCTACGCCCACTACGGTCCGTTTTATGGGGAAAACCGCGAAGTACTCGATGAAGGCATCGCGCTGTACTTCCCGGGCCCCAACTCTTTTACCGGCGAAGACGTGCTGGAACTGCAAGGTCACGGCGGCCCCATTGTTCTCGATATGTTGCTGCAACGCTGTATTCAACTGGGTTGCCGCCTGGCACGCCCGGGCGAGTTCAGTGAACGCGCATTTTTGAATGACAAGCTCGATCTGGCCCAGGCCGAAGCCATTGCCGACCTTATCGAGGCCAGCTCTGCACAGGCGGCACGCAATGCCTTGCGCTCCTTGCAGGGAGCGTTTTCGCAGCGTGTGCATAACTTGACCGAACAATTGATCGGTTTGCGCATCTACGTCGAAGCTGCGATTGATTTTCCGGAAGAGGAAATCGACTTTCTGGCCGATGGCCACGTGCTGGGGATGCTCGACAAGGTTCGCCAAGAGTTATCCACCGTGATGCGCGAGGCAGGCCAGGGCGCATTGTTGCGGGACGGCATGACAGTAGTGATTGCCGGCCGGCCCAATGCAGGAAAGTCCAGCTTGCTCAACGCACTGGCCGGACGCGAAGCCGCAATTGTTACTGAAATTGCCGGCACCACCCGTGACGTATTGCGTGAACATATCCACATCGATGGCATGCCGTTGCACGTGGTAGACACTGCAGGTCTGCGCGACACCGATGATCAAGTCGAAAAAATCGGTGTACAACGAGCGCTGAAGGCCATTGGTGAAGCTGACCGGGTGTTGCTGGTGGTGGATGCGACTGCACCAGAGGCTGATGACCCCTTTGCCCTGTGGCCCGAGTTTTTGCAGCAGCGTCCGGACCCGGCCAAAGTAACCTTGATCCGCAACAAGGCTGACCTGACCGGAGAGGATATTCGTCTGCAGGTCTGTGACGATGGCCACGTGACCATCAGCTTGAGTGCCCGCTCCACAGATGCCGGAGATGGCCTCGAGTTGCTGCGCGATCATCTCAAGGCCTGCATGGGCTACGAGCAGACCTCTGAGAGCAGCTTCAGTGCACGCCGTCGTCACCTGGAGGCGTTGCGCCATGCAAGTGATGCCCTGGAGCACGGCAGGGCACAGCTGACCCTGGCAGGTGCCGGTGAGTTGCTGGCGGAGGATTTACGTCAGGCCCAGCATTCCCTCGGCGAGATTACCGGAGCATTCAGCTCGGATGATCTGCTGGGACGGATCTTCTCCAGCTTCTGTATCGGTAAATAGCCAAGATCCCTGTAGGAGCGAGCGGTTAAAAGATAACGAGCAAGCTCGCTCCTACAGTTTTCGGTATAGTTTCCATTCCCCACATCCACAGAGGTGTTAGTCCAATGCGTCATTGATGCCGCCGCGATTCTTGCGGCCAGTTCTTATTCCCCTCACAGCAGGGGCAGTACTGGGCATCTTTGGAGTGCATATGACTCACGTTCCCTATGTGACGCTGGAAAGCGTTTCTTATCAGCTACCCGACGGTAGCCCGCTGTTTTCTGACCTTGATTTGCACCTCGACCAACGCCCCACAGGCCTGATCGGGCGCAATGGCGTGGGCAAAAGTATCCTGGCGCGTCTAATCGCAGGGGATCTCTTGCCCGCCTCAGGTCGCTGTCTGCGCAACGGATCGGTGTATTACCTGGCGCAGCAAGTCAGCCTTGAATCAGAGCGGACCCTGGCCGATCTGGCAGGCGTGCAGCCCATCCTCTGTGCCCTTGAGCGTATCGGGCAAGGCAGCACTGCCCAAGCGGACTTTGACTGCGTAGGAGAGCAGTGGAACATTCGTCAGCAATTGCTCGACCAGCTGCAGCAAAACGGACTCGCCCACCTGAATCCTTCGACCCCTGCTTCGGCGCTCAGTGGTGGCGAAGCCATGCGCGTAGCTTTGATGGGCGCTTTTTTGTCTGAAGCCGACTTTTTGATACTGGATGAACCCTCCAATCATCTCGATCGTCAGCACCGACAGGCTTTGTATCAACAACTGCAACGTTGGCCCGGCGGTCTGCTGGTGATCAGCCATGACCGCGAATTGTTGGAGTGCATGGAACGCATCGTGGAACTCTCATCCCTGGGACTCACCAGCTATGGCGGCAATTTCTCGTTTTACGCACAGGCCAAAGACCAGCAGCAACAGTCGGCCCTGCAACGACTGGAATCAGCCAAGGTTGAACGCAAACGCGAGGAGCATGCCCTTCGTGAGCAAAGGGAGCGCCTTGAGCGCAGGCAAGCCCGAGGCAAGCAACAGGCCAGTGGCAGTAACCAGGCGAAGATCCTGCTGGATCGGCAAAAGGAACGCAGTCAGACCAGTAGCGGCAAACTGCGGCTGCAACAAAATGCTGCACATAAGGCCTTGTCTGCCAAGGTCCACCTGGCTGCAAGCCAGGTAGAAGACCAACAGAGCATTTTTGTGTATCCACCTGTACGCAGCCAAAACGTACCGGTGCAAATCGCAGAGCTGATAGATGCCCGTTTGCCCCGGGGGGCTGAGCCTCTGCAGTTGGTCAACCTGACCCTGAGTCGGGGCCAGCGAGTCGCCCTTGTGGGGCCAAACGGTTGCGGCAAGTCGACCTTGCTCAAGGTTTTGGCCGGGCAGCTTCCTATCATATCGGGCCAGGCTCACACCTTTGTGACAGCGGCTTATCTCGACCAGCATCTGACATTGCTGGAGCCCGGGCTGTCAGTGCTTGAGCAATTGCGCGCTCTGAACCAGGAGCTCAATGACAGTGAATTGCGTACCCGGCTGGCGCAATTAGGCCTTGACGCTAACCAGGTAAACCAGACTTGTGCACAGCTCAGTGGGGGTGAGCGGGTGAAAGCGGCAATGGCATGTGTGCTTTATGCACAACAGCCAGCACAGCTTTTATTGCTGGATGAACCGGCCAATCATCTCGATTTGCCCTCTATCCGGGCCCTGGAATCGATGCTCCAGCAGTACCGGGGGACTTTGATCGTGACTTCCCACGATGAAGCGTTTGTGGACGCTATCGGAATTACCCACAGGCTTGAGGCCTCGACCTCAGGCTGGCTGAATATCTCCGTCTGAAGGGGTTAATTTCAGGCATTTTTCGCTTTACCCAGCTACCGATCGTCAGGCCGCTTGATGAAACAGCCATTCGAGCGGCCTTCGGCTGCCTGTTTTTTGGCTGGATTGCACAATAAACATGAAATAAGCCCTGTGCATAACCGCCCCTCAGCTCGGTGGGTAAGTAGGCCTGAAAACTGAAGATAACCACCCCTGTGGATAAGTGAGGTCTTTATCCACAAGCTTAAAGTACTTATCCAAACCCCTCATTGGCACCTAACCACAGATTTTTGAATCTCTGTACAGTACGAGTTTAAAGGCCTTCAGCAATCTATCAACAGATAGGTCGCTCAGTAGTAATAAACATAAAAACAAAGCTTTATAAATTTCTTCTCTATTTATTTATCTATCTGGCCTTATCCACAGCTGGTTAAATTTTGTGCAAAGGGTTCTTTAAGAAGGGCGAAGTCCCTATACTTTGCGGTCTATCCAAAAACCCCTAGAAACAGGCACGAGGTGCGTGGTGAATTTCCCTTCCCGTTTTGCAGTGATCGTCATCGGCGGCGGTCACGCCGGAACCGAGGCTGCACTTGCTTCAGCACGTATGGGCGTAAAAACCCTGCTGTTGACCCACAACGTGGAAACCCTCGGGCAAATGAGCTGCAATCCTGCGATTGGCGGGATTGGTAAAAGCCATCTGGTTAAAGAAATCGATGCCCTCGGTGGCGCGATGGCGATTGCCACCGATAAAGGCGGTATCCAGTTCCGTGTACTCAATGGCCGCAAAGGCCCGGCAGTGCGTGCAACCCGTGCACAGGCCGACCGCATTCTGTACAAGGCGGCAGTACGGGAAATTCTGGAAAACCAGCCCAACCTGTGGATATTTCAACAAGCGGCTGATGACCTGATCGTTGAACAGGATCAGGTCCGTGGCGTAGTAACCCAGATGGGTCTGCGTTTCATGGCCGATGCCGTGGTTTTGACCACAGGCACTTTCCTCGGTGGACTTATCCACATTGGAATGCAGAACTATTCAGGCGGCCGGGCCGGTGATCCACCTTCGATCGCCCTGGCACAGCGCCTGCGTGAACTGCCATTACGGGTCGGTCGCCTGAAAACCGGTACACCACCGCGTATTGATGGTCGTTCAGTGGATTTTTCGGTCATGACCGAACAGCCTGGCGATACCCCGATTCCAGTGATGTCGTTCATGGGCAACAAGCAACAGCATCCGGCGCAAGTCAGTTGCTGGATCACCCATACCAACGCCCGCACCCACGAAATCATTGCTGCCAACCTTGATCGTTCACCGATGTATTCGGGTGTTATCGAGGGCATTGGTCCGCGCTATTGCCCGTCCATCGAAGACAAGATTCATCGCTTTGCCGACAAGGAAAGCCACCAGGTCTTTATCGAACCTGAAGGTTTGACGACCCACGAGCTGTACCCGAACGGGATTTCCACTTCCTTGCCGTTCGATGTGCAGATCCAGATTGTGCAGTCGATCCGCGGTATGGAAAACGCCCACATCGTGCGTCCAGGTTATGCCATCGAATACGACTATTTCGATCCCCGTGACCTGAAATACAGCCTCGAAACCAAGGTGATCGGCGGTTTGTTCTTTGCCGGACAAATCAACGGCACCACCGGTTACGAAGAAGCCGGAGCACAAGGTTTGCTCGCCGGCGCCAACGCGGCATTGCTTGCACAGGGCAAAGACAGCTGGTGCCCTCGTCGCGACGAGGCCTACATCGGGGTCCTGGTGGACGATCTGATCACCTTGGGAACTCAAGAACCGTACCGGATGTTCACCTCCCGGGCCGAGTACCGCCTGATCCTGCGTGAAGACAACGCCGATATGCGTCTGACCGAGAAAGGACGCGAGATTGGCCTGGTCGACGACGCCCGCTGGGCTGCGTTTTGCACCAAGCGCGAAAGCATCGCGCAGGAAGAACAGCGCTTGAAGAGCACCTGGGTTCGCCCGGGCACTGAACAGGGTGAAGCGATTGCAGCCCGGTTCGGTACGCCTTTGACCCACGAATACAATTTGCTGAATCTGCTGACCCGTCCCGAAATTGATTACGTCGGTCTGATCGAAGTGACAGGGCAGGGTGCAACCGATCCGCTGGTGGCCGAGCAGGTTGAAATCAAGACCAAATATGCCGGTTACATCGATCGTCAACAGGATGAGATTGCTCGTCTGCGGGCCAGTGAAAATACCAAACTGCCTGTGGATATCGATTACACGACCATCTCCGGACTGTCGAAAGAGATCCAGAGCAAGCTGGGTGCTACGCGTCCCGAGACGCTGGGCCAGGCTTCGCGCATTCCCGGTGTGACACCGGCTGCGATCTCCCTGTTGATGATTCACCTGAAAAAACGCGGCGCTGGCCGCAAGTTGGAGCAAAACGCTTGAGTTCGCTGGTTACCGCACAACATGCTGAAGAGTTATCCACAGGTGCACGCCAGCTGGGCGTCGATCTGACCGAGGCCCAGCACCAGCAGTTGCTGGGTTATCTCGCCCTGTTGATCAAATGGAACAAGGCCTACAACCTTACGGCTGTGCGTAACCCCGACGAAATGGTGTCGCGCCATTTGCTCGACAGTCTGAGCGTGATGCCTTTCATCGAAAACGGCCGCTGGCTGGATGTCGGTAGTGGCGGCGGCATGCCGGGGATTCCCTTGGCCATCCTGTTTCCCGGGTCGCAAGTGACCTGCCTGGACAGTAACGGCAAGAAAACCCGCTTCCTGACCCAGGTCAAACTCGAGCTCAAGCTGGATAACCTGCAAGTTATCCACAGTCGCGTCGAGGAGTATCAGCCTGCGCAACCGTTCACTGGAATTGTGTCCAGAGCTTTCAGCAGTATGGAAAACTTCAGCAACTGGACGCGTCACCTTGGTGACAGCGAAACGCGCTGGTTGGCAATGAAGGGCGTTCATCCGGCCGATGAGCTGGTAGCATTGCCGTCTGATTTTCGTCTCGATGGCGAACACGCCTTGACCGTTCCGGGTTGCCAAGGCCAACGCCATCTGCTGATACTGCGCCGCACGGCATGATTGGGAACGCAAGCAAGAATGGCTAAGGTATTCGCAATAGCGAACCAAAAGGGTGGTGTGGGTAAAACCACCACCTGTATCAACCTCGCAGCATCGTTGGTCGCGACCAAGCGCCGCGTACTGCTGATCGACCTCGATCCACAGGGCAACGCCACTATGGGTAGCGGTGTGGATAAGCATGGTCTCGAGAATTCAGTCTATGACCTGTTGATCGGTGAGTGTGATCTGGCCGAGGCCATGCACTACTCCGAACACGGTGGTTACCAGTTACTGCCAGCTAACCGCGATCTGACCGCGGCTGAAGTCGTACTGCTCGAAATGCAGATGAAGGAAAGCCGTCTGCGTACTGCACTGGCCCCGGTCCGTGAGAGCTACGACTACATCCTGATCGATTGCCCGCCGTCACTGTCGATGCTGACCCTGAACGCTCTGGTCGCTGCCGACGGGGTGATTATCCCCATGCAGTGCGAGTACTTCGCGCTCGAAGGCTTGAGCGACCTTGTGGATAACATCAAGCGTATCGCTGAGCTGCTGAACCCGAACCTGAAAATCGAAGGCTTGCTGCGGACTATGTACGATCCGCGTCTGAGCCTGATGAACGATGTCTCGGCCCAGCTCAAGGAACACTTTGGCGAGCAGCTCTACGACACCGTGATTCCGCGCAATATCCGTCTGGCTGAAGCGCCAAGCTATGGCATGCCTGCCCTGGCCTATGACAAAAATTCCCGTGGCGCGATTGCTTACCTTGCCCTGGCGGGCGAGCTGGTTCGTCGTCAACGTCGTACCTCCCGCACTGCTCAGCCAACTTAAGGAAATCCCATGGCCGTCAAGAAACGAGGTCTCGGACGCGGACTGGATGCTCTTCTGAGTGGTCCTACGGTCAGCTCGCTGGAAGAACAAGCGGTCAAGGTTGATCAAAGCGAACTGCAGCATTTGCCCCTGGACTTGATCCAGCGCGGTAAATACCAGCCTCGTCGCGACATGGACCCCCAGGCACTTGAAGAGCTTGCGAGTTCGATCAAGTCTCAGGGCGTGATGCAGCCGATCGTGGTGCGTCCGATCGCTGGCGGGCGTTTTGAGATCATTGCCGGTGAGCGCCGCTGGCGTGCAAGTCAGCAAGCGGGCAAGGACACCATCCCGGCGATGGTCAAAGACGTACCGGATGAAACTGCCATTGCAATGGCGCTGATCGAAAACATCCAGCGTGAAGACCTCAATCCGATTGAAGAAGCCGTGGCCTTGCAGCGTTTGCAGCAAGAGTTCCAGCTGACTCAGCAACAGGTGGCCGATGCTGTGGGTAAGTCCCGAGTGTCTGTGGCTAACTTGTTACGGTTGATTTCACTGCCGGAAGTGATCAAAACCATGCTGTCCCATGGTGACCTGGAAATGGGTCATGCCCGGGCACTCCTGGGTTTGCCTGAAAATCAGCAGGTTGAAGGGGCGCGACACGTTGTCGCACGTGGTTTGACCGTGCGTCAGACCGAAGCCCTGGTTCGCCAGTGGTTGAGTGGCAAGCAAGAGCCTGCCGAACCGGTCAAAACCGATCCGGATATCACCCGGCTCGAGCAGCGTCTGGCCGAGCGCCTAGGCTCTGCGGTGCAGATTCGCCACGGTAAGAAGGGAAAGGGTCAGTTAGTCATTGGTTACAACTCTCTGGATGAGCTTCAAGGAGTGCTTGCTCACATCCGCTGAAACATTTCCTCATGTAGCGCGCAGTCGGAAATCACTACCTGACAGTTGAATAGGGGCTTAAGCGCCCCTATACTCTGCGCGCATTTTGTCGGCACAAATTATGCCAAGTTTTTTTCTTTTGGCAGCCGACCTTTGAGGAGCAGTTGTGATGGAAACCCGCACGCCAAACCGCTTGCCGTTCCATCGCTTGGCGGTATTTCCAGTTTTACTGGCTCAATTTGTCGTTTTATTGCTGGCTGCTCTGGGGCTCTGGCAATGGCATGGAGTCGTAGCCGGATATTCAGGACTCTGCGGAGGCCTGATAGCTTTGCTACCCAATGTGTATTTTGCTCACAGGGCTTTCCGGTTTTCCGGCGCCCGAGCAGCGCAAGCCATCGTCCGGTCGTTTTACGCTGGCGAGGCAGGCAAATTAATTTTGACGGCAGTGCTGTTCGCGCTGACGTTTGCAGGTGTGAAGCCATTGGCGCCGCTAGCTGTATTCGGCGTCTTCGTGCTGACCCAACTGGTCAGTTGGTTCGCTCCCCTGCTAATGAGAACAACACTTTCGAGACCTTAGGGCGTTTGAGGCAACCATGGCAGAAACAACCGCTTCGGGCTATATCCAGCACCACTTACAGAACCTGACCTTCGGGCAGCTACCTGATGGTGGCTGGGGCTTTGCTCACACCGTTGCAGAAGCTAAATCAATGGGCTTTTGGGCGTTCCATGTCGATACTCTCGGCTGGTCGCTGTTTGTCGGTCTGATTTTCATCCTCGTATTCCGCATGGCGGCCAAGAAGGCAACTTCCGGTCAACCAGGCGCACTGCAAAACTTCGTAGAGGTTTTGATTGAATTCGTTGATGGCAGTGTGAAAGACAGCTTCCATGGTCGCAGTGCCGTCATTGCACCACTGGCGCTGACCATTTTCGTCTGGGTATTCCTGATGAATGCCATCGACCTGGTACCGGTTGACTGGATTCCTCAGTTGGCGATGCTGATCACTGGCGACCCGCACATCCCTTTCCGTGCCGTACCGACGACAGATCCAAACGCGACCATGGGCATGGCCCTGTCGGTGTTTGCACTGATCATCTTCTACAGCATCAAAATCAAAGGCATCGGCGGTTTCATCGGTGAACTGACCCTGCACCCGTTTGGCAGCAAGAATATCTTTATTCAGGCGCTGCTGATTCCGGTGAACTTCCTGCTCGAATTCGTGACGCTGATTGCCAAGCCAATCTCGCTGGCTCTGCGTCTGTTCGGCAATATGTATGCTGGCGAACTGGTATTTATCCTGATCGCCGTAATGTTCGGCAGCGGCCTGCTTTGGCTTAGCGGTCTGGGCGTGGTGCTGCAATGGGCGTGGGCTGTATTCCACATCCTGATCATCACCTTGCAAGCGTTCATCTTCATGATGTTGACCATCGTCTACTTGTCGATGGCACACGAAGATAACCACTAAGACCCGTCTCGGCGAGTCTGGCGCCCCCTGCTCCGGCATGGGGGTGTCGCAAAATGATTTTGTTTTACCGCTTTAATCTAAAAAACCTAAACCATACGACGTAAAAGTCGGGAGGAAAGATGGAAACTGTAGTTGGTCTAACCGCTATCGCTGTTGCACTGTTGATCGGCCTGGGCGCACTGGGTACCGCAATTGGTTTCGGCCTGTTGGGCGGCAAGTTCCTGGAAGGCGCAGCGCGTCAGCCAGAAATGGTTCCAATGCTGCAAGTTAAAATGTTCATCGTTGCCGGTCTGCTCGACGCCGTAACCATGATCGGTGTTGGTATTGCACTGTTCTTCACCTTCGCGAACCCCTTCGTTGGTCAACTCGCTGGCTAATCACTCGAATTTTCGAGTTGATTAGAGTGATGGACAACGAACGAGCGAGGTGTTGGCGTGAACATTAATGCAACCCTGATTGGCCAGTCCGTTGCGTTCTTCATTTTTGTACTGTTTTGCATGAAGTTCGTGTGGCCTCCGGTCATCGCGGCATTGCAAGAACGTCAGAAGAAGATTGCGGCTGGACTGGACGCTGCTAACCGAGCAGCTCGCGACCTGGAGTTGGCCCAAGATAAAGCGGGTCAACAACTGCGCGAAGCTAAGGCTCAAGCAGCTGAAATCATTGAGCAAGCCAAGAAACGCGGTACTCAGATCGTAGACGAAGCCCGTGAACAGGCTCGCGTTGAAGCTGACCGTGTGAAGGCTCAGGCTCAGGCCGAGATCGAACAGGAAATCAACAGTGTCAAAGACGCGCTGCGCACCCAATTGGGTAGCCTGGCCGTTGAAGGCGCTGAAAAGATCCTGGGTGCCACAATCGATCAAAACGCGCACGCGGAGCTGGTTAATAAACTGGCTGCTGAAATTTAAGCGAGGGCGATCATGGCAGAATTGACCACGTTGGCCCGACCTTACGCTAAGGCAGCCTTCGAGCACGCCCAGGCCCACCAGCAACTGGCCTCTTGGTCAGCCATGCTCGGCCTGGCTGCAGCAGTGTCGCAAGACGACACTATGCAGCGCGTGCTCAAGGCCCCGCGACTGACGAGCGCAGAAAAGGCCGCCACGTTTATTGACGTGTGCGGCGACAAGTTCGATGTAAAAATGCAGAACTTCATCAACGTCGTTGCCGAAAACGACCGTCTCCCGCTATTGCCGGAGATCGCCGCTCTGTTTGACCTGTACAAGGCTGAACAAGAGAAGTCGGTAGACGTAGAAGTGACCAGTGCTTTTACATTGGACCAAGAACAGCAAGACAAACTCGCCAAGGTTCTCAGTGCACGACTCAACCGGGAAGTGCGCCTGCAAGTTGCGGAGGATGCCAGCCTTATAGGTGGTGTCATCATCCGCGCCGGCGACCTGGTTATCGATGGCTCGGTTCGCGGAAAACTCGCAAGCCTTGCCGAAGCATTGAAATCTTGAGTTTGAAGGGGCAGCAGAGCAATGCAGCAACTCAATCCTTCCGAAATAAGTGAAATTATCAAGGGCCGCATCGAAAAACTCGATGTGACCTCCCAAGCCCGTAACGAAGGCACCATCGTCAGCGTATCTGACGGTATTGTGCGGATTCACGGTCTGGCCGACGTAATGTACGGCGAGATGATCGAGTTTCCGGGCAGCGTCTTCGGCATGGCCCTCAACCTGGAGCAAGACTCTGTAGGTGCTGTTGTATTGGGCGCATACACGACTCTGGCTGAAGGCATGAGCGCCAAGTGCACTGGCCGCATCCTGGAAGTTCCGGTTGGTAAGGAACTGCTGGGTCGCGTAGTCGACGCACTGGGTAACCCAGTTGATGGCAAAGGTCCGCTGAACAACACCGAGACTGATGCAGTCGAGAAAGTTGCTCCAGGCGTGATCTGGCGTAAGTCGGTAGACCAGCCTGTACAGACTGGCTACAAGGCTGTCGATGCCATGATCCCTGTCGGCCGTGGCCAGCGTGAGCTGATCATCGGTGACCGTCAGATCGGTAAAACCGCTCTGGCGATCGACGCGATCATCAACCAGAAGAACAGCGGCATTTTCTGTGTATACGTAGCGATCGGTCAGAAGCAATCGACCATCGCCAACGTGGTTCGCAAGCTGGAAGAAAACGGCGCGTTGGCTAACACCATCGTCGTTGCTGCCAGTGCTTCCGAATCCGCAGCGCTGCAGTTCCTGGCACCGTACTCCGGTTGCACCATGGGCGAATACTTCCGCGACCGCGGTGAAGACGCACTGATCGTTTATGACGATCTGTCCAAGCAAGCAGTGGCTTACCGCCAGATTTCCCTGCTGCTGCGCCGTCCACCAGGCCGTGAAGCTTACCCGGGCGACGTGTTCTATCTCCACTCCCGTCTTCTGGAGCGCGCATCCCGCGTATCCGAAGAGTACGTAGAGAAGTTCACCAACGGCGCAGTGACCGGCAAAACCGGTTCCCTGACCGCACTGCCGATCATCGAAACTCAAGCTGGCGACGTTTCCGCGTTCGTTCCGACCAACGTGATTTCCATCACTGACGGTCAGATCTTCCTGGAATCGGCCATGTTCAACTCCGGGATCCGTCCTGCAGTGAACGCCGGTGTTTCGGTATCCCGTGTGGGTGGTGCCGCTCAGACCAAGATCATCAAGAAGCTGTCCGGTGGTATCCGTACCGCTCTGGCTCAGTACCGTGAACTGGCGGCATTCGCCCAGTTCGCATCTGACCTGGACGAAGCGACCCGTAAGCAACTTGAGCATGGTCAGCGCGTTACCGAGCTGATGAAGCAGAAGCAATACGCACCAATGTCGATCGCTGACATGGCGCTGTCGCTGTATGCCGCTGAGCGTGGGTTCCTGACTGACGTCGAAATCACCAAGATCGGTAGCTTTGAACAAGCGCTGATTGCTTACTTCAACCGCGATCACGCCGAGCTTATGGCGAAGATCAACGTTAAAGGTGACTTCAATGACGAAATCGATTCTGGCATCAAAGCCGGCATCGAGAAGTTCAAGGCCACCCAAACCTGGTAAGCCGCAGCGGGAGCCGCAAGGCTCCCGCTTGCTAACCTGATAGGTGTTACATGGCAGGCGCAAAAGAGATTCGCAGTAAGATTGCGAGCATCAAAAGCACGCAAAAGATTACCAGCGCCATGGAAAAAGTGGCGGTCAGCAAAATGCGCAAGGCACAAATGCGCATGGCTGCTAGCCGTCCTTATGCGGAGCGCATCCGCCAGGTTATTGGGCATTTGGCCAACGCCAACCCGGAATACCGCCACCCTTTCATGATCGACCGCGAAGTTAAGCGTGTGGGTTATGTGGTTGTGAGCAGTGACCGTGGCTTGTGCGGTGGTTTGAATACCAACCTGTTCAAGGCTTTGGTCAAGGACATGGCGGTAAACCGTGAAAACGGCGTCGAGATTGATCTGTGCGTGGTCGGCAGCAAAGGTGCGGCTTTTTTCCGTAACTTCGGCGGTAACGTCGTCGCTGCAATCAGCCATCTGGGTGAAGAACCGTCGATCAATGATTTGATCGGCAGCGTTAAGGTGATGCTGGATGCTTACCTGGAAGGCCGTATTGATCGCCTGTCCGTGGTGTCCAACAAGTTTATCAACACCATGACGCAACAGCCTACTGTGGAGCAATTGATTCCACTGGTGGCGACCCCGGATCAAGAACTCAAGCACCACTGGGACTATCTCTACGAACCGGACGCCAAAGAGCTGCTAGACGGCTTGATGGTTCGTTACGTGGAGTCGCAGGTGTACCAGGCGGTGGTCGAGAACAGTGCAGCTGAACAAGCTGCGCGGATGATCGCGATGAAGAACGCCACTGATAACGCCGGTGATTTGATCAGCGATTTGCAGCTGATCTACAACAAGGCGCGTCAGGCTGCGATCACCCAAGAGATCTCGGAAATCGTCGGCGGCGCTGCCGCGGTTTAACGGTTCAAATATTCAGAGGATCCAGCTATGAGTAGCGGACGTATCGTTCAAATCATCGGCGCCGTGATCGACGTGGAATTTCCACGCGAAAACGTACCGAGCATCTACAACGCGCTGAAAGTACAAAGCGCGGCCGGAACCACTCTGGAAGTTCAGCAGCAGCTGGGCGACGGCGTGGTTCGTACCATTGCGATGGGTTCCACCGAGGGCTTGAAGCGCGGTCTGGAAGTCACCGACACTGGCGCAGCCATCTCCGTACCGGTCGGTAAAGCGACTCTGGGCCGGATCATGGACGTTCTGGGCAACCCGATCGACGAAGCTGGTCCGATTGATACCGAAGAGCGCTGGGGCATTCACCGTCCTGCACCGTCCTTCGCTGATCAAGCGGGCGGCAACGACCTTCTGGAAACCGGCATCAAGGTTATCGACCTGATCTGCCCGTTTGCAAAAGGCGGTAAGGTTGGTCTGTTCGGTGGTGCCGGTGTAGGCAAAACCGTAAACATGATGGAACTGATCCGTAACATCGCCATGGAACACAGCGGTTACTCTGTGTTTGCTGGTGTGGGCGAGCGTACCCGTGAGGGTAACGACTTCTACCACGAGATGAAGGACTCCAACGTTCTGGACAAAGTGGCACTGGTTTACGGTCAGATGAACGAGCCGCCGGGTAACCGTCTGCGCGTAGCACTGACCGGCCTGACCATGGCCGAGAAGTTCCGTGACGAAGGTAACGACGTACTGTTGTTCGTTGACAACATCTACCGTTACACCCTGGCCGGTACTGAAGTATCCGCACTGCTGGGCCGTATGCCTTCCGCAGTAGGTTACCAGCCGACCCTGGCTGAAGAGATGGGTACTCTGCAAGAGCGCATCACTTCGACCAAGAACGGTTCGATCACTTCGATCCAAGCGGTATACGTACCTGCGGATGACTTGACTGACCCGTCGCCGGCGACCACCTTCGCCCACTTGGACGCCACTGTCGTACTGTCCCGTGACATCGCATCCCTGGGTATCTACCCGGCGGTGGATCCACTGGATTCGACTTCGCGCCAGCTGGACCCGATGGTAATCGGCCAGGAACACTACGACACCGCTCGCGGCGTTCAGTACGTGTTGCAGCGTTACAAAGAACTGAAGGACATCATTGCGATCCTGGGTATGGACGAGCTGTCGGAAGTCGACAAGCAGTTGGTATCCCGCGCTCGTAAGATCCAGCGTTTCTTGTCTCAGCCGTTCTTCGTGGCAGAAGTCTTCACTGGCGCTTCGGGTAAATACGTTTCCCTGAAAGACACCATTGCTGGCTTCAAAGGCATCCTCAACGGTGACTACGACCACCTGCCAGAACAAGCGTTCTACATGGTCGGCGGCATCGAAGAAGCGATCGAGAAAGCCAAGAAACTGTAATTCCGGCGCCCGGTAACGGGCGCTAATCAGGTTGAGGCAATCAGATGGCTAATATGATGACAGTCCATTGCGATATCGTCAGTGCGGAAGGAGAAATCTTTTCCGGTCAGGTCGAGATGGTGATTGCGCACGGCAGCCTGGGTGATCTTGGTATCGCTCTGGGTCACGCTCCGCTGATCACTGAACTCAAGCCAGGTCCGATCCGCCTGATCAAAATGGGTGGAGAAGCCGAGGTGTTTTACATCTCTGGTGGTTACCTCGAGGTTCAGCCGAACATGGTCAAGGTTCTTGCCGACACCGTGCAACGTGCTGCCGACCTGGATGAAGCCTCCGCTCAGGCCGCCGTCAAGGCAGCCGAGAAGGCACTGAACGAGAAAGGCGCAGATTTCGATTACGGATCTGCTGCTGCACGTCTGGCCGAGGCCGCAGCTCAGCTGCGCACCGTCCAGCAAATCCGCAAAAAGTTCGGCGGCTAAGCCTCCTGCTTCATTGTGTGATTGATTAAAAAGGGTAGCCTCGGCTACCCTTTTTCTTTTTCCGCGAATTACTTCTGGTCGCAGCCGCTGACCACCCAGGATTGGTAGCCAGTCATGTCTCTCGATATCGTTATTCTCGCTGCAGGTCAGGGCACCCGCATGCGTTCGGCCCTGCCCAAGGTTCTGCATCCCGTCGCCGGAAACTCCATGCTCGGGCATGTTATCCACAGCGCCCGGCAACTCAAACCGAGAGGCATCCACGTGGTCATCGGGCACGGGGCCGAATTGGTCCGTGAACGCCTGGCGGCCGATGATCTGAACTTTGTATTGCAAGACAAGCAGCTGGGCACAGGACATGCCGTCGCCCAGGCGCTGCCATTTCTGACCGCGCAGAACGTACTGATTCTGTACGGCGATGTACCCCTGATCGAGGTGCCGACCCTGGAGCGCCTGCTGAAACAGGTAGGCCCGGAGCAACTGGGTTTGTTGACCGTTAACCTGGCGGACCCGACCGGCTATGGCCGCATCGTGCGTGACGCCGAAGGCAAGGTCTGCGCCATTGTCGAGCACAAGGACGCCACCGAGGCTGAACGTGCGATCACTGAAGGCAATACTGGCATTCTGGCATTGCCCACTGGACGTCTGGCTGACTGGATGAGCCGGCTGTCGAATAACAATGCACAGGGCGAGTACTACCTGACCGATGTGATCGCGATGGCAGTTGCTGATGGTCTGGTGGTGGCCACTGAGCATGCCCACGACCCGATGGAAGTGCAGGGCGCCAACGACCGTAAACAACTCGCTGAGTTGGAGCGTCATTACCAGCTACGTGAAGCCCGTCGCCTGATGGCCCTGGGTGTGACCCTGCGTGATCCGGCGCGCTTCGATGTGCGCGGTGAAGTCACGGTCGGGCGCGATGTCATGATAGATATCAACGTGATTCTCGAAGGCCGTGTGGTCATCGAAGATGACGTGGTGATTGGTCCCAACTGTGTGATCAAAGACAGCACCCTGCGTAAAGGGGTGGTGGTCAAGGCCAACAGCCATATCGACGGTGCCGTGATGGGCGAGGGCAGCGATGCCGGTCCTTTTGCCCGTTTGCGTCCGGGTAGCGTGCTCGATGCCCGCGCCCATGTGGGTAACTTTGTAGAGTTGAAAAACGCCCACCTCGGCGAAGATGCCAAGTGCGGTCACCTGACTTACCTGGGCGATGCCGAAGTTGGGGCGCGTACCAACATCGGCGCGGGCACCATCACCTGCAATTACGATGGCGCCAACAAATGGAAGACCGTGTTGGGAGCCGACGTATTTATTGGTTCGAACAACTCGTTGGTGGCACCTGTGGATATCTCCAGCGGAGCCACCACGGCAGCCGGATCGACCATTAATCAGGACGTAGCCGTCGAACAGCTGGCCGTTGGTCGGGCACGGCAACGCAATATCGATGGCTGGAAGCGCCCGGTAAAGCTGCCAAAGCCTTGATTTGAAGTTATCCACAAGCGAAAACAGTGTTTTTGTGGGTAAAACAGGTTGTCGTATAACTGTTTAAAATCAGCAAGTTAGCAAAAGCCTTATCCACTGCCTGTGGATAAGGCTTTGTTTTATCCGCGCCTATATCAGCCAATCGCCCCGCCCTGCGCCAGCTCAGCGAGTTATTCACTGCTAAAAAGCTACAAAAAATTGTTGACGCTGATTACGGGATCGGGTCTCATTGCTTTCGTTATCTTTCGAAACGAAACTTAGGCTCTCATGTCGAAACGCAATACGCCTCAACGCCGCCACAACATCCTGGCTTTGCTTGCGCAGCAAGGTGAAGTCAGTGTGGATGAGCTGGCCAAGCGCTTCGAAACTTCCGAAGTGACGATCCGCAAGGATTTGGCCGCACTCGAAAGTAACGGTCTGCTGCTGCGGCGGTACGGTGGTGCCATCACCATGCCGCAAGAGTTGGTGAGTGATCCCGCCCAGCCCGTTTCTCTTTATAAGCAAGCCATTGCCCGTGCGGCGGTTGGCCTGATTCGGGAACATGCGCGCATCATCATCGACAGCGGCACCACCACCGCTTCGATGATTCCACAATTGGGCCAGCAACCTGGTCTTGTGGTAATGACCAATTCGTTGCATGTCGCCAGGGCCCTGAGCGAACTCGAACATGAACCCGTGCTGTTGATGACCGGCGGTACCTGGGACCCTCATTCCGAGTCCTTCCAGGGCCAGGTGGCTGAGCAGGTGCTGCGTTCATACGATTTCGATCAATTATTTATCGGCGCTGATGGCATCGATCTGTTGCGTGGCACCACAACTTTTAACGAATTGTTGGGCCTGAGCCGAGTCATGGCCGAGGTCGCGCGTGAAGTGATTGTGATGGTCGAGTCCGACAAAATTGGTCGCAAGATACCCAACCTGGAACTGCCCTGGAGCAGCGTCCATACCCTTATTACAGATGATCGCTTGTCCATGGAGGCACGCGAACAGATTCAGGCCCGGGGCATAACACTGTTATGCGCCGCCCTAAGCTAGGAGAATATTATGTGTGGAATCGTTGGCGCAGTCGCTGAACGCAATATCACGGCCATTCTGCTTGAAGGCCTGAAACGTCTTGAATACCGGGGCTACGACAGCGCCGGTGTAGCAGTGTTTACCCACAACGGTACGCTGGAACGCATGCGCCGCAATGGCAAAGTGGCCGAGCTGGAACAAGCTCTGGCCGGTGAGCCGCTGATGGGGCGCCTGGGCATTGCCCACACCCGTTGGGCGACCCATGGTGCACCCAGCGAGCGTAATGCTCACCCGCATTTTTCGGGTTCCGACCTGGCTGTCGTGCACAACGGCATCATTGAAAACTATGAAGCCCTGCGCGAACAGCTCAAAGGCTTGGGTTATGTGTTCACGTCGGACACCGATACTGAAGTGATCGCACACCTGCTCAATCACAAACTCAAAGATCAAAGCGACCTGACCGAAGCCTTGAAAGCCACGGTTAAAGAGCTGCACGGTGCATACGGCCTGGCCGTCATCAGTGCCAAACAGCCGGATCGTCTGGTTGCTGCACGCAGTGGCAGCCCGCTGGTGATTGGCCTGGGCCTGGGTGAAAACTTCCTGGCTTCCGATCAATTGGCATTGCGCCAGGTCACTGACCGCTTCATGTACCTGGAAGAAGGCGATATCGCTGAAATCCGCCGTGACAGCGTGCAAATCTGGGACGTGAACGGTAAAAGCGTGCAGCGTGAAACCGTGCAGTACCGTGATGGTGCTGAAGCTGCGGACAAAGGCGAATACCGTCACTACATGCTCAAGGAAATTCACGAGCAACCAGCGGTGGTGCAACGCACCCTGGAAAACCGCCTGGGCCAGGACCACGTACTGGTTCAGGCATTCGGTCCACAGGCTGCTGAATTGTTCGCCAAAGTGCGCAATGTTCAGATCGTTGCCTGTGGTACCAGCTATCACGCGGGGATGGTTGCCCGATACTGGCTCGAAAGTCTGGCCGGAATTCCGTGCCAGGTTGAAGTGGCCAGCGAGTTCCGTTATCGCAAGGTCGTGGTCCAGCCTGACACCCTGTTTGTTTCGATCTCGCAATCAGGCGAAACCGCAGACACCCTGGCTGCACTGCGTAACGCCAAAGAACTGGGTTTCCTCGCCAGCCTGGCGATTTGTAACGTTGGCATCAGCTCACTGGTACGTGAGTCTGACCTGACCCTGCTGACCCAGGCGGGTCGCGAAATTGGTGTGGCGTCGACCAAAGCCTTCACCACCCAGCTGGTTGGCTTACTGTTGCTGACCCTGTCTTTGGGGCAGGTGCGTGGCACTCTTGAAGCCGGTGTCGAAGCGCAACTGGTTGAAGAACTGCGCCGCCTGCCTGCGCGTTTGGGTGAAGCACTGGCGATGGATGCCACGATTGAGAAAGTCGCCGAACTGTTTGCCGACAAGCACCACACCTTGTTCCTGGGTCGTGGCGCGCAGTTCCCGGTAGCGATGGAAGGTGCGCTTAAGCTGAAAGAAATTTCCTATATCCACGCCGAAGCTTACCCGGCAGGCGAGTTGAAGCATGGTCCGCTGGCACTGGTGGATAACGACATGCCAGTGGTCACCGTGGCGCCGAACAACGAACTGCTGGAAAAACTGAAGTCCAACCTGCAGGAAGTTCGTGCCCGTGGCGGTGAACTGATTGTGTTCGCTGACGAGCAAGCAGGTATGACCAATGGCGAAGGCACCCATGTGATCAACATGCCGCACATCCATGATGTACTGGCGCCGATCCTCTACACCATCCCGCTGCAACTGCTGTCTTACTACGTTGCCGTGCTCAAAGGCACCGATGTGGATCAGCCACGCAACCTGGCCAAATCGGTCACCGTGGAATAAGCAGTTAGCGTTGAGCGTAATTGGATTTAGAGAACTTAATCTGTTGCAGGAGCCGGCCAGGTCTTTCCTACCGCCTCCTGCCTTGAGCAACTCTACAATCTGCATCACGCACGCAAAGCGAGGTCCCGTCCTTGGGGGCCTCGCGGCTGATGGCCGAACACTGAGCAATAGGTGCAGTTATAGTTGCAAAGCGCCCGCAGCCTCCGTCTGGTCCGGGCCTGAATACGGAGACCCTTTGCCACAGTTTTGATTGTCTAACTGCAAGGCTCTCTAAACCCGTTTGTTAATCTCGGTGGATTTATATTTATCCATTTGCCGTCGTTTTTTCGCCACAAATATGACTTTTATATATAAATCCAACAGGCGTTAAATATAAAGAATGCTGAGGCCTGGAGGTTTCTATAAGTGCTTTATGTGTATAAGTTGTCTATTTGTATTCAAAGTATTCCGGGGGCAGTGTTGTTTAAGTTGCCAGTTGTAATGCTTGCTTGCTCTGAGAATAATATTCCGCAACTGTCCGGTCGCCATATGTCTTATGCGCGTAAAGTTTAATCAACAAATATAGGGTTCATTCAAGGTGAATCTCGTGCCCAAAGCACTGGGCTCCCAGAAAGCCTTAATGACCTCGTCACTGACAGCCATCGAGTACCCACAGTCGATATTATATCTGCGTCATTCGGCTTAACTTTTTTGATTTTGACGGCTCTACTTCCTTTCAGCTTCCACTGGCTATTCTGCCCCCCTTGATAACCCTTCTACAGACCTCGCTCTAAGGCTATCTCGCCACATTGAAACCTGGATAGTCATGCCTCCCCCCACGACAGGTACAGCCCAATGCGGCGCATTTCGCGTCATCTTGTCTGGCGAGGCGGTGCATCGTTTTTCTACGAGTATCTGCAATGACAGCGATTTTTTTCATGGGTGGCGGGCAGGCACCTGGTCGCTGCAGGGCATTCTCATCTCTGGCGCTTGTCAGGCTGATACCAGCCGTTGCACTGAAGCTCGTCTGTTAAATCACCGAGGGTGGCGGCGTGTGAGCCATCTGGCGCCTTACCATCTGTCGGATTTTTTAAAAAAATATAACGTCGTGATGTTCGTGAAAAACAGACGAATCACTCATCCAGCACTCATCAGGAACACCTGTGATTTGACTTGAATATGATTTCATTATAATGAAATTCACATAGGGTTATCAAAGCGTCTAACTTGATTGGCGGTGACATATCACAAGTTGCCATAGGGTATAAGCGACCCTGTTTGGCGATTGAACTTTTCTCTTTGAAGATGATTTTTAGGCGGTTAGTATCCCGTAAGCGAGTCGTTTTGGTGGGGTTAAAAACCCTGCCACTAAGATGACGCATTCAACTCTTGCACCTTTGATAGGCATGCTTGATTTGCTTAGTAAAAGGATGCCCATCCCGGTATTTCCGGGCAAAGGACATGGAGAGCCTACGGTGATCAACCCCCTGCCCAAGCACTGCCTTTCCTGCTCGATACCGACACGGTATCTGGCTGTAAACCCCTTGTGCTACGGCCCTTACTGCCTCTCGCTGCGGGTCATACGCCCGTTGCTAAGTGAGCGCGCGGGCGTGGGCTGAGCCAGGGTTTATTTAAAAACTCACATAACTTTCGCTTGTTCGAATGCTCAGCTTCTCATTCAGAAGCTGCGTAGGCGTTCGGCTCGCTTTTGTTATTGGTTTTGCTTGGTTTAATAAAAAAGGTGTCCGATGAAGAATATAGTCATTGTCGATAAGTCGACGGGGGCGGCGACCGAACAAACGTTCGGGAACATTGCCCTTAAAGAAACCAGTATTGTCAAACTGCCCATAAGTCAGGCATCGATTCAATCGATGCAACAATCGGGTAAAAACTTGGTAGTGACCCTTAAGTCGGGAGAGACGGTCACAATCCAGAATTTCTTTGTGGTAGGTGAGGACGGCGCAGCGAATCAGCTAGTCCTTGAAAATGACGACGGCACACTGCTTCTTGGAAGTTACTCCACTCCCTATTCAGGTTTTACGTTTAGCGAACTCGGATCACTTGAAGATCTGGCCCTTGCTGCACAAGCAGGCGCTGGTGTACCGGACTGGTTAGTCTGGGGTCTGAGCCTGCTGGGTGCTGGCGCGGCAATCGCAGCGCTATCCCACGGTGGCGGCGGTGGTGGTGGCGGCGGTGACGGCGGCAATGGCATTACGTCTGACACGACAGCTCCCAATGCCCCGACCAATCTTAGCGTTGCTGCTGATGGTCTGACTGTCTTCGGCAAAGGTGAAGCGAACACCACCGTGACGGTCAAAGATGCAGCTGGCAATACCATTGGCACTGGCCACGTCGGAGCCGATGGCAACTTTGCGGTTAATCTGGATCACCCTCAAGTCAATGGCGAAACCCTGGACGTGACCCTGACGGATGCCGCGGGCAACGTCTCGGTCCCGACGCAAGTGGACGCGGGAGATACAACAGCGCCGGACGCCCCAACCGAACTTGCCGTATCTGCTGATGGCACCACGGTTTCCGGTAAAGGTGAACCAAACACCACCGTAACCATCAAGGATGCCAACGGCAACACCATAGGCACAGGTCAAGTTGGAGCCGATGGCAACTTTGCGATCCAGCTGGATCATCCTCGAGAAAATGGCGAAACCCTGGGCGTGACCCTGACGGATGCCGCCGGTAACGTTTCGTCCCCATCGCAAGTGATTGCTGGTGATACCACAGCGCCTGATGCACCAACCAACCTTGCCGTCAGTCATGACGGCATCACTGTTTCCGGCAAAGGTGAAGCAAACACAGATGTGACCATCAGAGATGCCGACGGTAACTCCATAGGCACAGGCCACGTTGATAACTTCGGGAACTTTTCGATTGAACTGGCCACCCCGCGAGTCAATGGCGAAACCCTGGGCGTGACCCTGACGGATGCCGCCGGCAATATTTCGAACCCGACCCAAGTTGTTAGTTCTGACTTGAATGAGACGGACGCCGACGCCGACGCCGACGCGGATGCTGACGCGGATGCGGATGCGGATGCCGACGCGGATGCTGATGCTGATGCTGATGCCGACGCTGATGCCGACGCGGACGCGGACGCCGATGCGGATGCGGATGCTGACGCCGATGCGGATGCCGACGCGGATGCCGATGCTGACGCTGATGCCGATGCCGATGCCGATGCCGATGCCGATGCTGATGCCGATGCCGATGCGGACGCTGATGCCGATGCCGATGCTGACGCGGATGCTGATGCCGATGCCGATGCCGATGCTGACGCGGATGCCGATGCCGATGCCGATGCCGATGCCGATGCCGATGCCGATGCTGACGCCGATGCCGATGCC